>NZ_FNHB01000001.1:600000-900000 GCF_900104455.1 Dendrosporobacter quercicolus | reverse complement strand
GTTAAAGGCTATGATGTACCGGTGCTGATGAATGCTTTTGGCAGCATGGAACGAATGGCTTTCGCTTTAGGCGTAGAGAAAATTGACGATATTGCCCAGGAAATACGTGAAATACTGAAACTGCCTTATATATCGCTGCAAAACAAGCTTGATTTAATTAAAATTGTGCCGCAAGCGAAGCGGGCGATTAATTTTCCGAAATACGTAAAAAAAGGCCCGTGTAAAGAAGTCATTATTAAAGATCAGCCTTCGCTTGAAAAATTTCCTGTCTTAAAATGCTGGCCGGGAGATGCAGGGAAATTTATCACACTGCCGCTGATATTTACGAAGAATCCAGTGACCGGCAAACGCAATGTCGGCATGTACCGGCTGCAGATCTATGACGGGCAGACAACCGGGATGCATTGGCATATTCATAAAAATGGCGCCGAAAATTTCCGGGCCCACCGCGAAATGGGCAAAGACAGAATCGAGGTTGCGGTAGCCATCGGCGGCGATCCCGCCCTGACTTACGCTGCTACGGCGCCATTGCCGCGCGATATTGATGAAATGGTATTTGCCGGTTTTTTACGTAAGAAGCCGGTAGAAATGATTCAATGCGAAACCGTTGATGTAGAGGTTCCGGCCCATTCCGAAATTGTTCTTGAAGGGTATGTATTATTGGATGAATTAAGAACTGAAGGGCCGTTTGGCGATCATACCGGCTATTACTCGCTGGCCGATCAGTACCCGGTATTTCACATTACCTGTATTACTCACCGTAAAGATCCGATTTATCCGGCTACCATTGTCGGCAAACCGCCAATGGAGGATTGTTATTTGGCCAAAGCCACTGAACGGATCTTTTTACCTTTCCTCCAGCAGCAACTGCCGGAAATTCTTGATATTAACCTGCCGCTGGAAGGTGTTTTTCATAATTGCGCAATGATCTCAATAAAAAAAAGCTATCCGCAGCATGCCAAAAAAGTAATGCATGCAATTTGGGGTATGGGACAAATGATGTTTACTAAAATGGTCATTGTTGTTGACGCGCATGTCAATGTTCAGGACACGAAAGAAGTTTGGTGGCGGGTTTTTAACAATATTGATGCCAGACGGGATATTGTGCTGGTCGATGGACCGCTGGACGTGCTTGACCATTCGTCGCCCATGCCAAATTGGGGAACAAAAGTCGGTATTGATGCTACGAAAACCTGGCCCGAAGAAGGCAATCAGCGGGAATGGCCGGACGAAATTGTCATGTCCGATGAGGTTAAACAAATGGTGGATGCCAAGTGGAAGGAACTCGGCCTTGGATAAGATAAAAGCTCATTTAGAAAACATCGCTTTTTCCCACTCCGTTTTTGCGCTGCCTTTTGCTTATATGGGAGCCTCATTGGCGGCGGAGGGCCTGCCCGGCGGCCGCGATTTGCTCTGGATTACGCTGGCAATGATTGGCGCGCGCAGTGCGGCGCTGGCCCTGAATAATTTTATCGATTTAAAATATGATAGAATTCATCCCCGGTTTCAACAACGGCCAATGGTAACCGGTGCGGTGAAAGTGTGGGAAGCCATTGTCTTGATCGCTGTAAGCCTGGCTGTATTTATTGTCGCCGCCGCCAATTTGCATCCGGTCTGCCTGAAACTGACGCCGGTGGCGATTATTCCCCTGGCTGTCTATCCCTATATGAAGCGATTTTCCTGGACCTGTCACCTGATTTTAGGCTTGGCGCTCTCTATTGCGCCAATCGGCGCCTGGATGGCAATCAGAGGCGAACTGACTTTGCCAATCGTTTTTTTAGGACTGGCGGTTGGCATCTGGATTGCCGCTTTTGACGTTATTTATGGCTGCCAGGATATTGCGTTCGATCAGCAGCATGGTCTTAACTCAATGCCGGTGCGATTTGGCGTTGCCGGTGCATTGAAACTGGCTAAGCTGATGCATGGGGTAAGCATTGCTTCTTTTGTTCTGGTTGGCCTGCTGTTTCAACTTAACCTATTTTATTATACCGGGGTGCTGCTGGCGGGGGTAGTCTTGATTTATCAGCATTTGATCATTAGCCCGCAGGATTTGACCAGGGTGACGCAGGGCTATTTTATGCGTAATGGCTTGGTCGGCATTTTAGTGTGTTTATTTACTTTGGTTAGCCTGCTGTTTTAGTTAACTAGAGGTTTATTGTCATTGCGGATTTTCGCAATGACACTTTTTTAGCGCAGGAAAGAGCAGCGCAGGCTTACGGAAATTCGTCTCGCCATTATCTTGCTGTTTCAAGATTGGCGCAGTACTAGGAGGTCGTTAGAGTGTCAGCCCAAATTTTAGCAGGTAAGAATTTTGCAGCGCAGATTAAGGAAAACACCAAACGGGATATTGACGTGCTGAAACGTGATTATGATATTATACCCGGTTTGGCGGTAATCATTGTCGGCGAAAACCCGGCTTCGCAGGTTTATGTGGCCAACAAGCACCGGGCTTGCGCTGAAATCGGCATTTATTCTGAAGTGATTCATATGCCGGCAAGCATCGGCAAGGATGCTCTGCTGGACAAGATTGCCAGCTTGAATGAAAATGACAAAATTCATGGCATATTGGTGCAACTGCCCCTGCCGGATGCTATGAAGGCAGATGAGGCCGAAATTTTAAATGCGATTGACCCGGCTAAAGATGTTGATGGTTTTCATCCGGTCAATGTCGGCAAGCTGACGATTGGCGACGAGCATTTAGTACCGTGTACGCCGGCTGGCTGTATGAAGATGCTTGAAATGGCGGGCATTGGCATTGCAGGGAAACAGGCGGTTGTCATTGGGCGCAGCAATATCGTCGGTAAACCAATGTTTCATCTGCTGCTGGCCCGTAATGCAACGGTTACCGTCTGTCATTCCAGAACCGGCAATTTGGCCGCTATTGCCAGGCAGGCCGATATCCTGGTTGCTGCTGTCGGCAAGCCCAATTTTGTCACGAAAGATATGGTTAAGCCTGGCGCCGTTGTTATTGATGTCGGCATCAACCGGCTTGACGGAAAACTGGTGGGTGATGTCGATTTTGAGCAAGTAAAGTCAGTAGCTGGCGCAATTACGCCGGTTCCCGGCGGTGTGGGCTTGCTGACAATTGCCATGCTGCTGAGTAATACGGTAAAGGCTGCCTGCCTGATTCATCAGGTTAACTGAGCTGCAGTGCAGTGAGATGGTTTGCGGATGCTCTTGCAATCAGAAAGTTTTGCTAAAAAACTGGATATTTTTACCGATTATGTTATGATGTTAAGGAGGTAAGCTATGAAATCGGATGTTGAAATTGCTCAAGATGCGGTAATGCGCCCGGTTGCCGATGTGGCCCGGGAATTGCAAATAACGGATGATGAGCTGGAGCTGTATGGTAAGTACAAAGCTAAGGTTTCCTTGAATCTCTGGGACAGGGTTAAATCCCGGCCTAACGGAAAGCTGATTCTGGTGAGCGCAATTAATCCAACGCCGGCGGGAGAGGGGAAAACTACCACTACTGTGGGCTTAGGCGATGCTTTGCGGCGCCTTGACAAAAAAGCTGCCATTGCTTTACGCGAACCTTCGCTGGGCCCCTGTTTCGGCATTAAGGGCGGGGCTGCCGGCGGCGGATATGCGCAGGTTGTGCCAATGGAAGATATCAATCTGCATTTTACCGGTGATTTCCATGCCATTACTTCAGCCCATAATTTGCTGGCCGCAGTGATTGACAATCATATTCAACAGGGCAATGAACTGGGAATTGATCCGCGGCGGGTTACCTGGCGGCGGGTTGTTGATTTAAATGACCGGGCCCTGCGGTCGGTGATTTGCGGTCTGGGGGGCAAAGCAAACGGAACGCCCCGGGAAACAGGCTTTGATATCACGGTTGCCTCAGAAATGATGGCAATCTTATGTCTGGCCAATGATCTGGACGATATGAAACACCGTATTGGGCGGATTATCATCGGGCACACCTATGACAACCGCCCGGTTACTGTGCGGGAGCTTAATGTTACGGGTGCTTTAACCCTCTTATTTAAAGATGCAATTAAACCAAATTTAGTACAGACTTTGGAGAATACACCGGCTTTTGTTCATGGCGGGCCGTTTGCCAATATCGCCCATGGCTGTAATAGTGTAATGGCTACCAAATTTGCGCTGAAGCTGGCTGATTATGTGGTGACGGAAGCCGGTTTTGGCGCTGATCTGGGAGCCGAAAAGTTTCTTAATATCAAGTGCAGGTTCGCTGGGATCAAGCCTGACGCCGTAGTCATTGTCGCAACCGTCAGGGCTTTGAAAATGCATGGCGGCGTGGCAAAAGCAGAGTTGTCCGAGGAAAACAGCGCCGCCCTGGAGCGGGGCTTGGCAAATCTGGCTAAACATATTGAAAACATGCATAAGTTCGGGCTGCCGACGGTGGTGGCAATCAATGCTTTTCCTACGGATACTGAACAGGAACTGGCTTTTGTTGTCAAGGCCTGCCAGGCGTTAGGGGCAGAGGTTGCCTTATCTGAAGTTTGGGCTAAAGGCGGCGAGGGCGGTATCGCTTTGGCGCAGAAAGTGCTGCAGGCTGCCGGCAAACCCGGCCAATTTCGGTTTCTTTACCCTGAGACAGCGCCAATCAAGGCTAAGATTGAATCAATTGCCAGGGATATCTATGGTGCTGCGGCTGTGAATTATACGCCTGCCGCGGAAAAAATCATTGCTGAACTGTCCGGCGGACAGCTTGCCCAAACACCGGTTTGTATGGCTAAGACCCAGTATTCTTTAAGTGACGATGCCGCCAAGCTTGGCCGCCCGGCGGATTTTACCATTACCGTGCGGGAAATACGGGTTGCTGCCGGGGCAGGTTTTCTGGTTGCTATTACGGGCGATGTTATGACAATGCCGGGCTTGCCTAAACGGCCGGCTGCCGAGCGGATGGATATTGATAACCGCGGAAAAATCAGCGGACTATTTTAGGAAAATATTAGGGCGTGTCTTTAAACAGGGAAAGGTTCAATGGCGAGTGATTTTTGAGCCAGACGAGGCAAAATTTTGCAGGAATAACGGTTGATTTCAAAAAATTTTAACGAAGTATGGTGCAAAAAGCGCCGCCAGTGAGCGTTTTAATCGTTTGAAGACACGTCTTAGACAGAGTGGAGGCCGGGGATATTGAAAATAGCGATTGAGCTGGTGCCCAGGGATGAAGCTTCGCTGTTGGCTGAACTGGAGGTTGTCAAAAGCGATTTCCCGGATATCGATACAATCAATATTCCGGATCTTTTGCGGTACGATCTGCGAAGCTGGGAGGGCTGCGTGTATGCGCAGGACCGCTACAAATCCGCCATACCGCATATCCGGGCGATTGATATTGATTTAGACAAACCGTTGCCGATGGGTGATTTTTTGCAAAAACATCATATCCGGGAAGTGCTGGTAATTACGGGTGATTTACCGCAGGATATGAAATGGAAAATTTATCCTTCGACCAGTATTGAGGTCATTCGAAAATTTAAGGAAGAGCTGCCCGGGATTAAGGTCTATGCCGGCATTGATCAATACCGGGATAGTATGCGTAAAGAGACGGACTATATCCGGCGTAAAATTCAGGCCGGCGCTGACGGTTTTTTTACCCAGCCTTTTTTTGATTTGCGCCTGATGGAAATTTACGCCGAGATTTTAGCCGGACAAGAGGTCTATTGGGGAATATCCCCGGTTACTTCTGAAAAATCCTTAAGTTATTGGGAAACAAAAAACAATGTGGTTTTTCCGGCTTGCTTTAAACCCAACTTGTCCTGGAATATTATGTTTGCCCGGCAGGCGCTGCAATTTACCCGTCAAAGCGATACGAATATCTATTTTATGCCGATCAGAACCGATGTGAAAAGTTATCTGCAAGGCATCTTCGGCGGAGCGCAGGCAGGAAGTTAGCCGGTAAATGCCCTTGCCGCTTTGCAAGCTTAGGCTGACCTGTATCAGACGGCGCAAACGGCTGTATAATAGACTCAACAGGAGTGATCAAGATGTATAAAATTCTAGTTAAAAAGGAGCTGGCGCCCAGTGTGCAATTGTTTGAACTATCCGCGCCGCGGATTGCCCGGAAGGCCCAGCCCGGACAGTTTGTCATTGTGCGGCTGAATGAAGAGGGAGAAAGAGTTCCGTTAACCATTGCCGATTTTGACCGGGCAAAAGGTACGGTAACCATCATATTTCAGGAAGTGGGAGCATCGACCAAAGCGATGGGACTGCTGAATGAAGGTGATGCCCTGCTGGATGTGGTAGGCCCGCTTGGCAAACCAACCCATATTGAGAATTTTGGCACAGTGGTGTGTATCGGCGGGGGAATTGGAATAGCGCCGGTTTATCCGATCGCCAGAGGACTGAAACAGGCGGGCAATAAAGTGATTTCTATTATCGGAGCCCGCAGTAAAGATATTCTGATTCTTGAAGACGAAATGAAAGCAGTAAGCGATCAATTGCTGGTTACAACGGATGACGGTTCAAAAGGGCAGCAGGGATTTGTTACCGATCAGTTAAAACAGCTCATTGACGCAGGTGTGAATATCGCCCTGGTAGTGGCTATCGGCCCGGTTATCATGATGCGCAGTGTAGCTGAAGTGACGCGTCCCTATGCCATCGAAACAGTGGTCAGCCTGAATCCGATCATGGTGGACGGGACAGGGATGTGTGGCGGCTGTAGAGTGCAGGTGGGCGCAGAGAGCAAATTCGCTTGTGTGGATGGTCCGGAATTTGACGCGCATCAAGTGGATTTTGCCGGCCTGATGGCCCGCCAAAAAATGTATCTGCCGCAGGAAAAGCACCACCAACAGCATTGTTCAGATCAGCAGGGAGGTAGCTGCAAATGTCATTCTCATTAACCAAGCACAAGATGCCTGAGCAAGATCCCCAAGTAAGGGCGAAAAACTTTAATGAAGTAACGCTGGGCTATAGTGCTGAAGATGCGCTGAATGAAGCCAAACGCTGTCTAAACTGTAAGCATGCTCCTTGCCGCCAGGGCTGCCCGGTGCAGGTAAACATCCCGGCCTTTATCAAGCAGATCAAAGAAGGCGATGCCGGTGCAGCCATTGCGACGATCAAGGAGGTCAACAGCCTGCCGGCGGTATGCGGCCGGGTATGTCCGCAGGAAGAACAATGTGAAAAATACTGTGTGCTGGCTAAAAAAGGCGAAGCGGTGGGTATCGGGAGGCTGGAGCGCTATGCGGCCGACAGGGCTGGAAACAACGTTCAGGCGATAAGACCGGTTGCATACCCGGACAAAGGTCAAAAGGTGGCAGTTATCGGCTCAGGGCCTGCCGGACTGACGGCAGCGGGCGATCTGGCCAAACTGGGATATAAAGTGACGGTCTTTGAAGCGCTGCATGCGCCAGGCGGAGTATTGGTTTATGGGATACCCGAATTTCGTTTGCCTAAAGATGCGGTAGTTAAAGCAGAAATAGACAATTTAAGAAAGATCGGGGTAGAAATCATTGTCAATGCGGTAGCCGGCAAAACGTTTACTATTGATGAACTGATGGAGGAAGAAGGCTATCAGGCGGTGTTCATTGCTACCGGGGCAGGGCTGCCGTACTTTATGGGAATACCGGGAGAAAATCTCAACGGCGTATACGCGGCCAATGAGTTTCTCACCCGCTGCAACCTGATGAAAGCTTATAAATTTCCCGCCTGTGGAACGCCTATCCATGTGGGAAAAAGAGTGGCGGTAGTCGGCGGGGGAAATGTAGCGATGGATGCGGCGCGGACAGCCTTAAGGCTGGGGGCCGATCATGCTTATATCGTATACCGGCGGTCGGAAGCCGAATTGCCCGCCAGGCAGGAAGAAGTGCATCATGCCAAAGAAGAAGGAATTGAATTTCAGTTGCTGACCAATCCGGTGGCAATATTAGGCAATGAGCAAGGCTGGGTCAGAGCGCTGCAGTGTGTAAGAATGGAACTGGGCGAGCCGGATGCGTCAGGTCGGAGACGTCCGGTGGAGGTAAAAGGCTCTGAATTCGAACTGGAGGTCGACACGGCGGTAATCGCTATCGGGCAGGGCCCAAATCCTTTGGTACAATCGACAACCAAAGGGCTAGAAACCAATAAAAAAGGGAATATTATAGCCGATCCGGAAACGGGAGCGACCAGTAAGGCTGGCGTATTTGCCGGCGGGGATATCGTAACCGGCGCAGCAACTGTCATTTTGGCAATGGGCGCAGGCAAAAAGGCGGCGGCGGCTATTGATCAGTATCTGACTGCCAAACGAACAGGCCAAACTGAATAGTTTTATTAACCCCTGGCTACATATAGTTTTGCTGTATGTAGCCAGGGGTACCTTATCAGCCATTATTCTACTGTTTTTAAGGCTGACAAGGTACTAGATTAATGCCGTAAGGAGCTGACCGCTATGAATTTGTTTGATGTTATCGGACCGGTAATGGTTGGGCCATCAAGTTCACATACAGCCGGAGCTGTCCGGCTGGGAAATTTGGCGTTGGCTATTTTAGGTGAAGACGTAAAAAATGCCGTTATCGAATTACACGGATCTTTCGCCCAGACGTATCGCGGACATGGAACGGACTTAGCCTTAGTGGCCGGATTGCTGGGCTGGGCGCCTGATGACTTAAGGATTCCCCAATCCTTTGCCTGCGCCGCAGAAGCCGGACTGGAGTATCGTTTTGTTAAAGCTGATTTAGGAGATTTGGCTCATCCGAATACGGTGCGATTCCGGTTGACCGGTCAAAAGGGCCGGCAATCGGAAATTACCGGCTCATCGGTTGGCGGCGGCAGTGTCATCATTACCAATGTTGATGGGTTTTTACTGGAATTTACCGGTGAACTGACTGTTTTACTGACCACCCATCAGGACAAACCGGGCGTTGTTGCGCTGGTAACCAGCCTCTTAGCCAATCAGGGCGTAAATGTGGCTGCTATGCGTCTGTCGCGTCAGGCGAAAGGCGGTTTGGCTGTGATGGTAATGGAGACGGACCAGATTGTCAGCGATGAGATAGTGACGGCAATTACGGCCATGCCGCAAATTACGGCAGTACGCAGAATTTCACGAGCCTGAGTGTCTTGTCAAAGCTTTAACTTAGTCAAGACACTGAGTACAGGTTGCAGGAGGATACCAGATGAATAACAAGTTGTCACTCCAGGAATGGATTGATCAGGCCGAGCGGGAAGGGGTGAGTTTTACCGATTTCTGTCTGCGGCATCAGAGCGGCTGTCTGGAAAAAAAGCCGGCTGAATTAGTGGACTATATGCTGTCCGTACTGGACGTTATGGATCAGTCCATCGCTACCGGACTCAGCGGCGTAAAGTCCAGAGGCGGTCTGGTTGGCGGCGATGCCAGGCGGTTGGCCGACTATAGCGATCGCCAGGCCGACAAAAGCATTGTTGGTCCTACCGTTGGCCGGGCGGTTGCCATGGCGCTGGCTGTTGGCGAAGCCAATGCCGCCATGGGCAAAATTGTGGCCGCTCCGACTGCCGGGTCAAGCGGGGTTCTGCCGGCGGTATTATTTGCTTTGGGGGAATCCCGGGGCAGTGCGCGGACTGAACTGGCTAAAGCCTTAGTGGTGGCGGGCGCTATTGGTATGGTGATCGCATCAAGGGCTTCACTGGCCGGGGCGGCGGGCGGCTGTCAGGCCGAATGCGGTTCGGCCGGGGCGATGGCCGCCGGGGCAGCGGTTGCAATGAGCGGCGGCAGCCCCCGGCAGGTTGGTCACGCAGTCGCCATTACGCTGAAAAATATGCTTGGTCTGGTGTGCGATCCGGTAGCCGGCCTGGTGGAAGTGCCCTGCGTCAAGCGCAATGCCGGAGCTGCCGCTCAGGCGATGATTGCCGCCGACATGGCTTTGGCGGATATCCAAAGTGTCATTCCGGTTGATGAGGTAATTGATGCCATGGCTGCCGTCGGGGCCAGTATGAGCTGCTCTCTCAAAGAAACCTCGCAGGGCGGACTGGCAGTTACGCCAACCGCCCTGATTCTGGCTGATAAGCTGTTACAGGGGTAAAGACAGTACGCTTGTGTGGTTTAAGCATTGCCAGGGCACTACTAATGCGATAGAATGTGGATGGGGAATTGTACATAGAGAGGGGATAGACCAGCTTTGGGCTGGCCTGGTGGTATGAATTTTGTTGCAATAGATTTTGAAACAGCAAACAGCAGTCGTTCCAGTGCCTGCAGTGTCGCGGTAGTCACTGTACAAAACAGTCAGGTTACCGGCTCTTTTTATTCATTGGTTCGCCCGGCGGATTTAAAATTCGATTATTGGAATACGAAGATTCACGGAATAACCGCCGATGATGTCAGGCATCAGCCGGACTTTGCCCAGCTATGGCCGAGATTGAAGCCCTATTTACAGCAGCAAACGGTCATTGCCCATAATGCCGCGTTTGATTTTAGCGTGTTGCGCAGTGTCTTAAACGTATACGGGCTGGAGACTCCTTCGTTTAAGCACTTCTGTACAGTCAGCATGGCTAAGCGGGTTTGGCCAAATTGTGAGAATTATAGGCTGTCTACTCTGGCCAGAGCGTTTGCAATTGATTTTGAGCATCATCATGCCTTGCATGATGCCCGTGTTTGCGCAATGCTGGCGTTATTGGCCAAGGATGAAGTCCGGGTCGATAATCTCGAGCAGTTGATTGCCAAGCTTAAGATGAGGGTTCAGACCTTCAGGGCCTGCTGATGTACCTGCAGCGATGTAACGGAGTCAGGAGCCGGTGTTTTTGGTCAAAACTTGACAAAGACCGGCGCAACGCAGTATATTGTAATAAATAATATAAGGCGATGACAGGAAGAGTACGTCAATCAGGCTGCACAGAGAAGAGATCCCTAGGCTGGAAGGTCTCGCGGCGCTGGCTGGAGGAAAGTCATCCTGGAGCTGTTGCGCTGAAGCATGCAGTAAGCGCAACCGGCAGGCCCCGTTACGGCTGTAAAGTCCGGTATATTGGCATTTGGGCCGGAAAAGCAAGGTGGTACCGCGAAAGCAAGCTCTTTCGTCCTGCGGGATGAGAGGGCTTTTTGTATGTAGCCGGGGAAAGATTGAACCACAGAGTACACCGAGTACACAGAGGGTTACAAAGGATATAGCGCGAATTATCGCGCTGGAATTTTTAATATAATTTTATCCTGCATTTTCGGTTTCCTCTGTGACCTCTGTGTACTCTGTGGTTAACACCGTACGATTGTTCATTTAGGAGGCTGTGACAATGGCAGAAAATAATATACCGACCGTGTATGATCCGCAGTCGGTGGAAAAAAAGTGGTATGATTTCTGGGAAGAGCAGGGTTTATTTCATGCTGAGGTGGATGTTGAAAAAGAACCGTTCAGCATTGTTATTCCGCCGCCCAATGTAACCGGGCAGCTACATATGGGACATGCCTTGGATAACACCTTGCAGGATATTGAGATTCGCTGGCGGCGGATGCAAGGCTATAATACGCTCTGGATGCCGGGGACGGATCACGCCGGAATAGCTACCCAGATTAAAGTTGAGGAGATGCTGGCGCAAAATGGCCTGTCGCGTTATGACCTGGGGCGGGATGCGTTTATCCAAAAGGTGTGGGAATGGAAGCAGCAGTATGGCGGCCGGATCATCACCCAGCTGAAACGGCTGGGGGCATCGTGTGACTGGCAGCGCGAGCGGTTTACGATGGATGAGGGCTGCTCGCAGGCCGTGCGGGAGGTATTTGTCAGCTTATATGAAAAGGGGCTGATTTATCAGGGCAACAGGATGACCAACTGGTGCCCGCGCTGCCATACGGCGCTGAGTGATATTGAAGTTGAGCATGAAGAACAGCCGGGCAGCTTATTTCATGTCCGCTATCAGCTGGAAGGCAGTGATGCGTACGTAACTGTCGCTACTACCCGCCCGGAAACCATTCTTGGCGATACCGGCGTGGCTGTTCATCCGGAGGATGTCCGCTACCAGCGCTTAATCGGCCAATTTTTAATTCTGCCGGTGATTGGGCGGCGGTTGCCGATTGTCGGTGATGCGTATGTTGATCCGTCTTTTGGGACAGGAGCGGTAAAAATTACACCGGCGCATGATCCGAATGACTTTGAATTGGGCCGGCGGCACCAACTGCCGGAAATTGTTGTAATCAATCCTGATGGAACAATGGCTGATACTGCCGGCAAATATGCCGGTATGGATCGTTATGAGTGTCGCAAGGCGCTGGTGGATGACCTGAAGGAGCAAGGCTATTTGGTTAAAATTGATGAGCATTTGCATGCGGTGGGACATTGTCAGCGCTGCACTACTGTTGTTGAGCCGCTGGTTTCCAAGCAATGGTTTGTCCGCATGGAGCCGCTGGCCAAGCCGGCAATCGCCGCTGTGGATTCCGGCGCAATCCAGTTTGTACCTGAGCGTTTCACCAAAATTTACAGCAATTGGCTGGAAAATATTCGCGACTGGTGCATTTCCCGGCAGATCTGGTGGGGGCACCGCATCCCGGCCTGGTATTGCAGCTGCGGCCAGACCATTGTTTCCCGTGAGGCTGTGACTGCCTGCCCGCACTGCGGCGGTACTGTCGAGCAGGACCCTGATGTTCTGGATACCTGGTTTAGTTCAGCGTTATGGCCGTTTTCAACCATGGGATGGCCCGCAGATACCCCGGAAGTCAAGCATTTTTACCCAACCAGCGTATTGGTGACCGGTTATGATATTATTTTCTTCTGGGTTGCCAGGATGATTATGATGGGACTGGAGTTTAAGCAGGATATTCCCTTTAAGCATGTATTTATTCATGGTTTAGTCCGCGATTCGCAAGGCCGGAAAATGAGTAAATCGCTGGGCAACGGCATTGATCCGCTGGAGGTGATTGACCAATACGGCGCCGATAACTTACGGTTTATGCTGATTACCGGCAATACTCCGGGCAATGATATGCGCTTTTACTGGGAACGGGTTGAGGCCAGCCGCAATTTTGCCAATAAGCTATGGAATGCCTCCCGGTTTGCGCTGATGAATTTGGCCGGCTTTGATGAAAATCATCAACCGGCGGCGGCCCAATATACGCTGGCTGACCGCTGGATTCTCAGCCGCTACACGAAAACTGTCACCGAGGTCACCCGTAATCTGGAGCGTTTTGAGCTGGGTGAAGCCGGCCGGGCTCTGTATGAATTTATCTGGAATGAGTTATGCGACTGGTATATCGAAATGGCGAAGCCGCGCCTGTATAACAAAGAGGAATTTGACCAGCGGGCCACTGCCCAGTATGTCTTATGGCATGTGCTGCAAAATACGTTAAAGCTGCTGCATCCGTTTATGCCTTATATTACGGAGGAGATCTGGCAGCATTTGCCGCACCGCGGTGTGAGTATTATGGTTTCCGCCTGGCCGGAGCCTCAGGTCGACATGATTGATGCCCAGACGGAAGAAAACATGACTGTGATCATGGACACGATAAAAGCTGTCCGTAATCTGCGGGCCGAAGTGAATGTCCCGCCAGGCAGGAGAAGCGAGGTTGTTTTGCAGATTGCGGACCCGGCAATGCAGGCGTTGTTTGCCGCCAACGACCAATATCTCCGGACCTTGGCCGCCGCGGAGCCGGTAGTTTTATTGTCGCCGGCTGAGCCAAAACCGGAAAATGCCATGACTGCGGTAGTCAGCGGCGTGGAGGTTTATTTGCCGCTTAAAGGGCTCATTGATGTCGACAAAGAAACGGCCCGGCTGAATAAGGAGCTGGAAACATTAACGAAAGAGCTGGCCCGAATAAGCGGCAAGCTGTCCAATCCCGGTTTTGCAGCCAAGGCGCCGGCCCAGGTTATTGCGAAAGAGCAGGCGAAAGCGCGTGAGTATGAGGATAAACGGCTGGCAATTCATGAACGTCTGGCTTATTTAGCCAGTTTATAGGGGGATCGTATGACTTATGATGAGGCTTTGACGTATCTTGACAGTTTAAATACCTTCGGCATCAGACTGGGATTGGATCGGATTACCAGGCTGCTGGCCTTGATGGGAAACCCTGAAGGCAGTTATAAGACAGTCCATGTAACAGGCACTAACGGTAAAGGGTCGACAACGGCAACGCTGGCGGCAATTTTACATTCGGCGGGAGTGCGGGCGGGGATGTATACATCCCCGCATCTTCTTGATTATACGGAGCGGATAAAAATTGACCAGACCGAAGTTACCAGGGCTGATTTTGCGGCAGCAATAAGTTTTACGAAACAATGCGCAACTGAGCTGGTAAGTGAAGGCGGTGAAAGCCCCACCCAGTTTGAAGTGCTGACAGCGGCGGCTTTTTACCACTTTGCCCTGCGCAAAGTGGAATATGCCGTTATCGAAGTGGGATTGGGAGGGCTGCTGGATTCGACCAATGTCATTGTGCCTGAGATTTCCATTATTACGAATGTGGCGCTGGATCATGCCGATCGCTGCGGCGGCACTTTGCAGGCAATTGCTGAACAGAAAGCGGGAATTATAAAACCTGGGATTCCGGTCATTACGGCGGCGGATGAGGCGGTCCTGCCGGTTATCCGAACCAAAGCGGCTTCAGCCCGGGCTTCCCTGGCTGTGCTGGGACAACAATTCAGCGCCTGCCTGGAGTCGCTAAATGCCGGGGGGCAGGTCATCTCGATTAAGACGCAGCTTTATGGCCAGGTTGGCCCCGCCAGGCTTAAGCTGCTGGGGCGGCACCAGATAGCGAACGGCGCGCTGGCGGTAATGGCGGCTTTGCATCTGGGGCAAAGGGATGAGCGGATCACTGCTGCCGCGATCGAACAAGGCTTGGCCGGGGTAGTTTGGCCAGGGCGGTTTGAAGTAATACCCGGGCAGCCGCCTATTGTTCTGGACGGCGCTCATAATCCCGCCGGCGCACGGGTTTTACGGGCTGCTTTGGATGAAATCTTTCCCGGCAGATCGATGGTATTTTTACTGGGAATTTTGCAGGATAAGGATATTGGCGGAATCGTAAGCAGCCTGATCAGGCCTGCCGACGCCGTTGTGGTGGCCGCGCCGGAATCAGAGCGGGCGGCGGAGCCGCAACTAGTGGCAAAGCTGATTAAGGCGCGCCGGACTGAAATGGCTGCGTCAATTGAAGAAGGCATCCATAAAGCCCGGCGCCTGGCGGAGCAGGACGGTGTTATCTGCATTGCCGGCTCGCTGTATTTAATTGGCTATGCCCGGGCGATAATAAATAATAGACAAACAAATTACGGACAGGTATAATGAATTGGTGCTGCTTGAACATTTAAGCGGCAATATCATGTAAATAGGGTGAAAGTGTGCATAGAGCTTATGATAAGACAGAGCGCCATCTTGACTGCATAATCGAACACTGCATCGTAGCGGTGGCCTTTTTTTTACCGTTATCAGTGAATTTTTCAACCGGGTTTTTAATTGCCGGTGTTGCCTTCTGGCTGCTCAAAATGCTGCTCAGCCGTAATTTTATGCTAAAGCGCGGTCCTTTTGACGGCCTTATTGCGCTGTTTATTGCCATATCGGCTGCGTCAATTTTGGTTTCACCTGACATGAATTATAGTTTTTATAATTACTATCATTTAATGGGGCGATACATATTTCTTTATTATCTGGTAATTCATAACATACAGACGCCGGAGCAATTAAAGCGGTTGGTTTGGAGCGTGCTGGGGTCGGCTGTGCCGGTAATGCTTTACGGCTTTTATCAGTATTTGTTTGGCGTGGATATCGCTGTTCTGGAATGGGTGGATGGCGAGCAATTTCCGGATTTAAAAGTCAGAGTATTCTCAACTCTGCAAAACCCCAATTTACTGGCCGGATTTTTAGTCATGATGATGGCGCTGGCCTGCGGCCTGGGGTGCAAAGTCCGTCAAGCGTCTCGCCGGCTGCTGTTTTTGCTGCTGTTCGTATTGCTGGGCATCTGCCTGGGGCTGACTTATTCCCGGGGAGCCTGGGTGAGTGTGGCTTTTGTTGTTGGGTTATATGGGGTATTATATAACAAAAAAGCATTGTGGCTGTTAATTTTAATACCCATTGGCCTGTTCCTGGCCCAGGATGCTTTCACTGAACGGTTAATGTCAATTTTTAATCCTACGGATACTTCATCAACACTTAGAATTGCTTTATGGGAGAGCACACTGGCGATGATTGCCGACAATCCGGTACTGGGAATTGGCTGGGGCGCGTATTGGCTGGTTTATCCGCAATATGATTTTTTTATTCAGGATGCGGCAACGACGATTTTTCATGCGCACAATATGTATTTAAATATTGCCGCTGAAATCGGTATTCCCGGATTGATTGTGTTTCTGCTCATTTTGTGCGGGCATATCCGTACAGCCTGGTTGCTGATTAACACTGTGAATGAAGGGTGGCCGGCCGGCTTGCTGCTGGGGTTGATTTCCGCGTTGGCCGGACTTGCAGTGAGCGGCTTTACTGATTTTATTATGTTCAATGTTCAGATGTCGATGTTGTTTTGGTTGTTTAATGCCTTAATTGTTGTGGTATGGCGGCAGGGGTATCAGATGAAGACGGAACGCTGCCTGACCAAAAAGATGTAGCGCGGCGGAGCAGTTGTTCATATTGCTTAAGGCGCTGCGTCTCAAAAAAATCCGCCTGGATTTGATTTATTTACATAAATATATTAAATATCGGGGCAATCTAGGATTACGCAGCAGGATTTTAATTTCTTTACTGCGAATAATATTTAAGATCTACTATTGATATAGTATAAATATACTTGCCATTTTCTTGAGGAGGCTCGGCAGTTTGAAAGATCATATTGTCATTTCCAAGGCTACGATTGACCGTTTACCGTTATATTTTCGTACTTTACGCCTAAGCCAGGAAGAGGGAATTGATATTATATCGTCCGAAGAGCTAGGTCAGCGGTTAGGCGTTACGCCTGAGCAAATCCGTAAAGATTTAGCATCTTTTGGTCAGTTCGGCAAAAAGGGTGTCGGTTATTATGTACGTGAATTAATTGGGAATATCGGTGAGATATTAGGTTTACACTATCATTGGAATATTGCTGTGGTTGGTATTGGGCATTTAGGCTCAGCGTTGTCCAATTATCAAAATTTCACTTCACTGGGATTTAATTTGGTGGCCCTGTTTGATGCCAGCCCGGAAGTTATCGGGAAAACGGTCAACGGCGTTGTTGTTGAGAGCATTGACCGAATGACAGAAATTGTCCGGGACCGCAATATCCATATTGGGATTATCGCCGTTCCTGCCGTGTATGCGCAGGGCGTTGCAGATAAATTAGTCAGTGCCGGCGTTGCCGGAATATGGAACTTTGCGCCCATTAAAATTACTGTCCCGGATAAGATCCGGATTGTTAACGAGGATTTGAGTGTAGGGTTAAGCAGCCTGTCGTACCACCTTTCGCGCAGCTTGCATGAAAACGATTAGTAGCTTAATAAAAGATTTTAGTAACTTAATAAAAACATTTTTATAGCAGGATTTTGCCGGTTCTTCGAGAAAGTTAAATAATGAACTTTACTTTTGTTAAAAAATAAAGTTAAAAAACAGTGCCGTCAATTGGTGGATTGGCCATTGACGGTACTGCTATGCAGTAATTTCCTGTTGGTGCTGAGGCATAGCAAGACAGGCTTTAAGGCACTGACTGACTTGGGACGAGGTGAGGTTTATCGAGTGATCGTCAGGTGCTACACTGATTTTATTTAGCGAATGGCCAACTGATTTGTTGACCTAGCAAGGAGGAAAAGTTCTAATGATTGACATTCGTGACCGAGTGCGTTGTAAAGCGCTTCATGACAAAATTGTTAGTGCTGAGGAAGCAGCTGCTTTTATTAAACCTGGTATGAACATAGGCGCCAGCGGATTTACGCCTGCTGGATATCCCAAAGCAGTTCCATTGGCTTTGGCAAAAAGAATGGCTCAAGACCCTTTTAAAATTAACTTGTGGACAGGCGCTTCGGTTGGCAAGGAACTGGATGGCGCTTTAGCCGCGGTCGGCGGTATTCACAAACGGATGCCGTATCAGACCAATACTGATCTGCGCAATGCGTTAAACAGCGGCGAGGTGGAATATTATGACCTGCATCTCAGTGAGTCCGCCCAGTTAACCCGATACGGATTTTTAGGCGGTAAAGTTGACGTGGCGATTGTTGAAGCCTGCGCCATCACTGAAGAGGGACATATTGTTCCAACTACATCGCTGGGCAATACGGCATCGTACGTGCAGAGCGCAGACATTGTAATTGTCGAGGTTAATACAACCCAGCCGCTGGAATTGGAAGGCATGCATGATGTATATGTTCCACTTGATCCGCCGCACCGTCAGCCGGTGCCGATTGTTAAGGTTGACGATCGGATTGGAACGACTTATATTCCCTGCGGTCCTGACAAAATCAAATATATCGTTCCCTGCGATATTACTGACGACGTTCGTCCCTTCGGACCGATTGACGAGTGTTCGCAAAAAATGTCCGAACTGATTATAGATTTTTTCAAACACGAAATTAAAGTAGGCCGTATGCCGAAAAATATGCTGCCGCTGCAATCAGGCGTAGGTTCGGTTGCGAATGCTGTAATTAGCGGGTTTGTTGATTCCGATTTTACTGATCTTGAAGTTTACACCGAAGTCATTCAGGATGGTATGCTGGATTTGACTGACGCCGGCAAATTGAAATTTGCCTCGGGAACTTCTTTTTCACCCTCGCCGGACGGACTGAAAAGATTATACAGCAATATCGGCGTATACCGTCAGAAGATGATGCTTCGTCCGCAAGAGATCGCCAATAGTCCTGAGATTGCCCGGCGTATTGGCATCATTGCCATGAACACGGCAATTGAGTTTGATATTTTCGGACATGTGAATTCTACCCATATTATGGGCAGTAAAATGATGAATGGTATCGGCGGGTCAGGCGATTTTGCCCGTAATGCGTATTTGACCTGCTTCTTTAGTACGTCAACCGCGAAAAACGGGGCGATTTCCTCCATCGTGCCAATGTGCTCGCACATTGACCATACCGAACATGATACCGACATCTTTGTCACGGAAATGGGGCTGGCTGATGTTCGTGGATTAAGTCCAAGAGAGCGGGCCCGTGTAATTATCAACAATTGTGCACATCCTGATTATAAACCGATGCTGCTTGACTATCTGAAAAAAGGAGAAAAAGCGACGAAAAAGGCGCATACGCCCCATGTAATTAAAGATGCTCTCTCCTGGCACGCCCGGTTTATAAAGACAGGCACAATGAAGAAATAAGCAAAGCAAAGGAGGACTATACTTAAATGAGCAATGAAAACTTAAAAATCAAATTGGCAGAGTATAATGCGAAAGTAGAGAAAGCATCCGCTAAATTCCCAGAGCGGAAAAACCTGCCCGAACAAAGACTGTATACTCCAGCGGATGTTGAAGGTCTGGATTATGAACGTGATCTGGGGTTCCCTGGCTCCTATCCGTTCACCCGCGGGGTGCAGCCAACCATGTACCGCGGCCGCTTCTGGACCATGCGGATGTATGCCGGTTTCTCCACCGCCGAGGAATCCAACAAACGATATCGTTATCTGATTGAGTCAGGCGCCACAGGTTTATCCTGCGCATTTGACCTGCCAACGCAAATCGGCTATGATTCAGATGATGAAATTTCCACGGGAGAAGTTGGCAAGGTCGGCGTTGCAATTGATTCTTTAGCCGATATGGAGATTTTGTTTGATCAAATCGACCTTGGAAAAGTCTCAACATCAATGACCATCAATGCCCCGGCTTCGGTCCTGTTGGCAATGTATATCGCTGTCGCCGAGAAGCAGGGGGTTTCTGCCGATAAGTTAAACGGCACCATCCAAAATGATATTTTAAAGGAATATGCTGCGCGCGGTACATACATTTTTCCGCCGAAGCCTTCCATGCGTTTGATTACCAATATATTTGAATACTGCTCAAAAGAAGTGCCGAACTGGAATACCATATCCATTTCCGGTTACCATATTCGTGAAGCCGGTTCGACGGCATCACAGGAAATTGCCTTTACGATTGCCGACGGTATCGCTTATTGCGAAGCCGCAATCAAAGCCGGATTGAATGTTGACGCGTTTGCCGGACGGTTGTCGTTCTTCTGGAATGCCCATAATAATGTGCTGGAAGAAGTTGCAAAATTCCGGGCGTCCCGTCGCGTTTGGGCGAAAGTGATGAAGGAGCGTTTTGGCGCTACCAATCCTAAGTCCTGGATGCTGCGTGTTCACACCCAAACCGCCGGTTCAATGCTGACTGCCCAGCAGCCTGACAACAACATCATTCGTGTTGCCCTGCAAACTGCGGCTGCCGTTATGGGGGGAACCCAGTCCCTGCACACCAATTCCAAGGATGAAGCTTTGGCTCTGCCAACTGAAAATTCTGTACGTATTGCCCTTCGTACCCAACAGGTCGTTGCTTATGAAAGCGGTTTAGCTGATGTCGTCGATCCGCTCGGCGGTTCCTATTATGTGGAAGCCCTGACAGATCAAATTGAAAAAGAAGCCTGGGAATATATCAAGAAAATTGATGAAATCGGCGGCGCTGTAACTGCAATTGAAAAAGGTTACATTCAAAAGGAAATCCAGGATAGTGCCTATAAATGGCAAATGGAAGTGGAAAAAGGCGACCGTGTCATTGTTGGCGTTAACAAATTCCAAGTTGAGGAAAAACCGGTGGAAGGACTTTTGCGGGTTGATTCATCAGTGGGTGAACTCCAAAAGAAAAAACTGGCTGACCTCAGGGCGAAGCGCGATAATGCCGCGGTTAGCGATAAACTGACTGCTTTGGAAGCTGCATGCAAAGATGATCAGGTCAACCTGATGCCATTCATTCTGGATGCCGTTAAAGCCTATGCAACACTTGGAGAAATTTGCGGCGTAATGCGTAGAGTATTCGGTGAATACGAAGCGCATGTAAACCTATAAGAGCGAGTTGGAGGGACAACACGATGGAAAAACGTATTAGAGTATTAGTAGCAAAACCCGGTCTGGACGGACATGACCGCGGCGCCAAAGTCGTAGCCCGCGCTCTCCGTGACGCCGGCTTTGAAGTAATCTATACCGGTCTGCGCCAGACGCCTGAGCAAATTGCCGAGGCTGCTCTGCAGGAGGATGTTAATGTTGTGGCGCTAAGCCTGTTATCCGGTGCTCATCCGCATCTTTTCCCGCGGGTGGTTGAACTTGTGAGGGGTAAAGGCATGGATGACGTACTGATTGTTGGTGGTGGAGTTATTCCTGACGCTGATATTCCAGCGCTTAAAGCCGCCGGTGTAGCCGGGGTGTTTACTCCAGGCACACCTACCACCGCTATTGTTGACTTTATCAAAGAAAACGTAAAATAATTAGTGGAGTTGTGGCATATGTTGTCTTTAAAACAGGACAACATATGCCATAAGGTGGTGTTAAGCATGGATATAGCGAAAGAATTACTGGCTGGTTCCAGACTGGCTTTGTCGCGGGCGATAACCGCAGTTGAGAACGAATATGAAACAGCAGTGGAAATTATGCAAAAACTTTATCCTCATACCGGACGGGCTCAGGTCATTGGGGTTACAGGCCCGCCCGGGGCAGGGAAAAGTACGCTGACTGACAAGCTGGCTAAGGAATACCGGCGTCAGGGGAAGACTGTAGGGATCATCGCAGTTGACCCGACCAGCCCTTTTTCCGGCGGGGCCATTCTTGGCGACCGTATACGGATGAACGAACTTACTTTAGATGAGGGCGTTTTTATTAGAAGTATGGGAACTAGGGGCAGTTTAGGAGGATTATCGCATAAGACTGCCGAAGTAGTAAAAATCATGGATGCA
The DNA here is from genome assembly GCF_900104455.1 of Dendrosporobacter quercicolus. Classification (NCBI taxonomy): domain Bacteria; kingdom Bacillati; phylum Bacillota; class Negativicutes; order Selenomonadales; family Sporomusaceae; genus Dendrosporobacter; species Dendrosporobacter quercicolus. The sequence goes on along the minus strand of NZ_FNHB01000001.1, from coordinate 878,344 downwards.
TCTGGTAAAGATGTCGTTTTTGTGGAAACTGTGGGTGTGGGTCAGTCAGAGGTAGATATTGTCAAGGCTGCCGATACTACCTTGGTCGTATTAGTGCCGGGACTGGGCGATGATATTCAGGCAATCAAGGCGGGAATTTTGGAAATTGGCGATATTTTTGCAATTAACAAAGCCGATCGGGATGGCGTAGAAAAGTTGAATATTGAACTGGAAATGATGCTGGATTTAAATCAGGATAAACTTGACTGGCGTCCGCCGATCAAACGAACAGTTGCCAGCCAGAATCAAGGCATTGAGGAACTTGTGGCCACAGTGGCTGAGCATTTAGCGCACCTTAATCAAACCGGAGCGCTGGCATTGCGCCGCACAGAGCGGACAAAAAATGAGCTTTTATCAATGATTGAAGATCAGCTTGGCCGGTATGTGCTACGCCATATTAGCGGGTCAGGCCAGTTTGAGCAATTGGTAACGCAGGTTCAGCAACGGCAAAAAGACCCTTACAGTGTTGTAAATGAGTTATTAGGGGTTATTCTCAAGTAATCAAATGAGATATTACTGTTTAAACACATAAATAGCTTGCGAAAAAGGAGGTAGAGTAAATGTTTAAAGTCACTAAGGTTGATCACATTGGCATTGCGGTAAAAGATTTGGAACAGGCTAAGAAATTCTACACAGAAGTTTTGGGTATGACCGCTCTTGGGGAAGAAGTTGTTGAACAGCAAAAGGTAAAAGTCTGCTTCATCCCATGTGGTGACAGCGAGGTTGAACTCCTGGAATCCACTTCACCGGATGGCCCTATCGCCAAATATATTGATAAGAATGGCGAAGGTATCCAGCATGTTGCTTTGCGGGTCGACAATCTTGAAAACGCTTTGGCTGACTTGAAGGAAAAAGGAGTTCGTCTGATCGACGAAAAGCCTCGCTATGGTGCAGGCGGCGCCAGCATTGCTTTTGTTCATCCCAAGGCAACCGGCGGTATTTTGCTTGAATTGTCAGAACGCAAGTAATTCGGTATAATCAGTGATCTTGTAGGAGGTATAAGATGGCTACTGTCCAGGAAAAAATTCAGGACCTTAAATCCAGGCAGGAGAAAATCCTGCTTGGCGGTGGTGTGAAGCGTATTGAAAAGCAACATGCTTCAGGTAAACATACTGCCCGTGAGCGTATCGATTTGTTCTTTGATGCAGGAACTTTTGTGGAGCTGGATCAATTTGTTGCGCATCGTTGTGTTAATTTTGGCATGAATGAAAAAGTACTGCCCGGCGAAGGCGTTGTGACAGGTTATGGTACTGTTAACGGACGCCTCGTTTATGCATTTGCCCAGGATTTTACCGTTGAAGGCGGTTCACTTGGCGAAATGCATGCAGCAAAGATTTGTAAAGTGTTGGATCTGGCAATGAAAATGGGTGCGCCTGTGATTGGTATTAACGATTCCGGCGGTGCTCGTATTCAGGAAGCTGTCGATGCGTTATCCGGCTATGGTGGAATATTCTATAAAAATACGCTGGCTTCAGGTGTAATTCCGCAGATCTCCGTTATTATGGGGCCTTGCGCCGGCGGAGCGGTTTACTCACCTGCCTTAACCGACTTTATTTATATGGTTAAGAATACCAGCCAAATGTTTATTACCGGTCCGGCTGTAATTAAATCGGTTACTGCTGAAGAAGTAACTGCCGAACAACTTGGCGGCGCTATGACTCATAACAGTACTTCCGGAGTGGCCCATTTTGCAGCCGAAAATGAAACCGATTGTATTGAGCAAATCCGTTATCTACTCAGCTTCCTGCCTAGCAACAACCTGGAAGATGCCCCGGTTGTCGAAACGGGAGATTCACCCGACCGTACGGAAGAAGGCTTGAATACTCTGTTGCCTGACAATCCCAACATGCCTTATGACATGAAGGAAGTAATCAAGCTAATTGTTGACAATGGCGAATTCTATGAAGTTCATGAGCACTATGCCCGCAACATTATTACCTGCTTTGCCCGTTTTGACGGTCAGTCTGTTGGTATTATTGCCAGTCAGCCATCGGTAATGGCTGGTTGCCTTGACATCAATGCATCTACTAAGTCATCACGCTTCATCCGTTTTTGTGATGCGTTTAATATTCCGCTTGTCAATCTTGTGGATGTACCTGGCTTTCTGCCCGGCACCGACCAGGAATACGGCGGTATTATTCGCCATGGCGCTAAGATGTTGTATGCTTATTCGGAAGCTACCGTGCCTAAGGTTACCGTTATTACCCGTAAAGCTTACGGCGGTTCGTACCTGGCCATGTGCGCCCAGGATTTGGGAGCTGATCAGGTATTGGCCTGGCCGACAGCGGAAATTGCCGTTATGGGTCCATCCGGTGCTGCCAATATCATCTTTAGAAAAGATCCTGATGTCGAAGCCAAAACGGCAAAATATATTGAAGAATTTGCCACTCCGTATAAAGCTGCCGAGCGCGGCTTTGTCGATATCGTAATTGAGCCAAAAGAAACCAGACCTCGTATTATCACCGCCTTGAACATGCTGGCCAGCAAGCGAGAAGCTCGTCCGGCAAAGAAACATGGCAATATTCCGTTATAAGGAAAGGTGAAAATGATGAAAATAGATGCTAAAGGCGTTAGCCCGGACGTAGTGGCGGCAGTCGCTGCTGCAGTGACTGCCGTAATGGGTACAGGTGCTCTGGCGCTTCGGATCAAGCCGAGCACAATATGGTCGCTCACCGGTCGCCAGAAATTAATGAATGCTCATTAATCAAGCATGCTTTCAGAACAATTCGTGGCTGGTTTATAAGCCAGGTAGACGCTGGTTACTTAGCGTAGGTAGCTTTACTTGGCAATGGCCACAACATATTTATTAAAATTTTGGAGGAATAAAGGATGAAAAAGTTTAACATTAAAGTTAATGGTACTGCTTTTGAGGTAGAAGTTGAAGAAGTAAAAGCGGCTGCTCAAGCTCCTGCAGCTGCCAAACCTGCAGCTGCCGCCGCTGCTGCTCCTGCCGCTCCTGCTAAACCGGCAGCCGCTCCTGCTGCACCAGCCGCTGCTGCTGTGGTTGGCGCCGGTGATACTCCTGTAAATGCTCCAATGCCTGGAAAAATTGTTAAAGTTGTTGCCGCAGCCGGGCAAAAAGTGAAAAAAGGCGATATCGTTTTGATTCTTGAAGCGATGAAAATGCAAAATGAAATCGGCGCTCCTGTTGATGGTACGGTGAAATCCGTCAATGTAGCTGCTGGCCAAAATGTTAAACCCGGCGAGGTTATGGCCGTTATTGGTTAATATTTTACTCCTTTTGAAAACCGCACGGTAAATTCCGTGCGGTTTTTTTATGGTGCATGAGACCAGACCAAGCGCTATTGCATTATTATCCAAAGCTGTCTTTGTCATAAAGCCTGGGCCCTCTCAGTGTACGGCATCGCTTTACCTTGTTCTTTAACTGTGCTGCTTATGGCTTTATTCAACTAAATCGTTTTTACCTTGGGGAGGAGCCTGCGGTTCCTTTTTTGCATTTAGGCAAGAATAAGAAAAAGCTCATTGGTTTCTTGAGAATTTGGTAGAATTTTCATTTTGTTTATGGCAAGTTTCCCTAAAAATCATTGCTGTTCGGCAAGGATTTCTTTCATTTAAGTAGAAGATAGTATAGTTGTATATAATAAGGTGTTAATATCAGATACTGGAGGTATAAGTTTGCGGAGCGGAAAAAGCAAGGGTTATGGTTTATTGGCTTTGTTTCTTATTACCGGCGCAGTGATAGGCGGGATTTTAGGTGAGTTTGTTGCCGGCTCTGCTGCTTTAACCGGCATGGCGCCTTATTTGGTGAAAAATTATCAGATTATTGATGTGCCGCCGGTGGCAATAAACTTGTATGTGGTTAAGTTTATTGCAGGTTTTTCCCTGCAGCCCAATATAATGAGTATCATCGGTGTGATTGCGGCAATTTTTTTATTTCAACGCATTTGATGACTCAGTTTTAGCCTACGGCCATTCAAAGATCTTTTTGACCTGCTTAAGAGCAGCCTGAGCTGTATTGCCGGCCGAAAGCTTAATGTAAGCCAGGGGTTGTGACTTTGTTTTATGGGGGTAAGTCATGTCTATCATTTTAGCTTCGGCATCGCCGCGCAGGAAACAGCTGCTTGAACAGGTGGGCTGCAAGTTTTCAGTAATAACAAGTGATGTTAATGAAGATAATCAGCTGTCTATGCCGCCGCACCAGCTGGCAGTATACCATGCCAGGGCCAAGGCAAGCGCTGTGGCGGGCTTGGCGGGCCGCAATGATGTGGTGATTGGGGCTGATACGATTGTCGTAGTTGACGGTCAGGTTTTTGGCAAGCCCAATGATGACTTTACCGCCAGGCAAATGCTGACGAAGTTGGCAGGGCGCAGCCACTTCGTTATTACTGGTTTGGCTGTGGTTGGCAATGGACGGGTGTGGACTGACTTCGCGCGGACCGAAGTTACTATTCAGGAACTTACCGCCGCTCAAATAGATCGATACATTGCTACCGGCGAGCCTTTGGATAAGGCTGGAGCATATGCAATTCAAGGACTTGGCGCATTGTTGGTTGAGCGTATAGAAGGTTGCTATACCAATGTTGTGGGACTGCCGTTAAGTAACTTAGCTAGACTTTTAACAAAGGCTGGTATTGAATTATTATGATTGCTGACAAGCCCCTGATGCTGAAAGAATTGCCCAAAGAAGAACGCCCCCGCGAAAAGATGCTGACAAAAGGCGCCGCTGCTTTAAGTAACGCCGAACTATTGGCCATTTTACTGCGCACCGGCGGCAAAGCTGATTCGGTTTTGCGACTGGCCGAACGTTTGTTAAAAAAATATGAAGACCTGGGACTGGCCGGGTTGGCAGTGCTGACGCCACAGGAGATGCGGAAAATTAAAGGAATTGGTTTGGCTAAAGCGGTGACAGTGGCCGCTGCCGTTGAAATCGGTAAACGTCTGGCGTCTTTAGTGCCTGGTGCGCGGCCGGCAATTCTGTCTCCTGGCGATGCCGCCAATTATATGATGGCTAAATTGCGTTATGAGACAAAAGAACATTTTATTGGTATCCTTCTGTCCACAAAAAATCATATTTTAGCAGCCCCCACTATTTCGGTGGGTACGCTTAACGCTTCGTTAGTGCATCCGCGGGAGTTGTTTAAAGAAGCAATTAACTACTCGGCTGCCTCGGTAATCCTGGTACATAATCATCCCAGCGGTGATCCGACACCTAGTACAGAAGATATTGAGCTTACCCGAAAATTAGTTAAAGCAGGGAAGATTTTGGATATTTCGGTGCTTGACCATGTAATTATCGGGGATAACAAGTATGTAAGCCTTAAAGAAAAGGGAATAATAGCATAGGATTGGCTGATAAAAGCTGCGGTGGCATCCGCTTTTACAGGGTGAGCGCTTCACTCATTGATCAGTTCAATCAGTCATTTTATTTTATATTTTGAAGCAAGGGTTTGGTTTTGATGAAAGGGGTTGTAGGTATGTGGAAGCTATTTGGATCATTATCACGTGATATGGGGATAGACCTTGGCACTGCCAATACGCTGGTACATGTAAAAGGGCGGGGAATTGTACTGCGCGAACCGTCAGTTGTAGCTATCCAGCGGGACACGGGTGAAATTTTGGCTGTGGGGGAAGAAGCAAAACAAATGATTGGCCGGACCCCTGGTAATATAGTTGCTGTGAGACCGTTAAAAGACGGGGTAATTGCTGATTTTGACGTTACTCAGGCGATGCTTAAGTATTTCATCAGAAAAGCAATGGATACAAAATCCTTTATCCGGCCCCGGGTAGTGGTTGGCGTTCCTTCAGGTGTAACTGAAGTGGAAAAAAGGGCGGTCATTGATGCCACGATTCAGGCGGGAGCGAGAGAGGCCTATCTGATTGAGGAGCCAATGGCAGCCGCGATTGGAGCCGGCTTGCCGGTTCATGAGCCAACTGGAAATATGGTTGTTGATATTGGCGGCGGAACGACAGAAGTAGCCGTTATCTCCCTGGGCGGCATTGTTACCAGCCGTTCCATTCGCATTGGCGGTGATGAGATGGACGAGGCCATTGTGCAATATATTAAGCGGACTTATAACCTGATGATTGGTGAACGCACGGCTGAAGAGGTCAAAATTACGGTGGGTGCGGCAATAGCGCCGGAAATTGATGAGTCTATGGACATCCGCGGCCGGGATTTAGTCAGCGGTCTGCCTAAGACCTTGACGATCAAGGCCCGCGAGGTTCAGCAGGCGTTGAGTGAGCCTGTTTCAGGCATTGTTGAGGCAGTCAAGGTTACTTTGGAGAAAACTCCGCCTGAGCTGGCATCGGATATCATGGATCGTGGCATTGTCATGACCGGTGGAGGTTCTTTGCTTAGGGGCCTTGATATGTTGTTGAGCAGGGAGACCGGAATGCCGGTTCATATTGCCGACGAAGCTTTGTCCTGTGTTGGCGAAGGAACAGGACGGGCGCTGGAGAGCATCGATTTACTCAAGCGAGTCTTAATGACACCGAAAAAATTTGGATAGAAGGGAGCCAAAAAGGTGCGTTTGCTAAACAAAAAGGCGGTCATTCTGGCGGTGGCTGTAATTACCGTCTTTTTGCTGGCCATTTCCGCGGCACAGGGTAAATATAAGGCTGCCTTTAGTGAAAGACTGATTACCACAATTTTGGCTCCGGTTGAGTATGCTGCTTCGAAGGTGGGGTATAGTTTTCGTAACGCCGGTTCAGTTGTAGGGCAGGTGATAACCGTATATGGCGAAAACCAATCATTGAAGTTGGAGAATGAACAGCTTAAGCAAACCAGTCTTAATACAACCGAAATTATGGCAGAAAATGAACGGTTGCGGGCGATGTTAAATTATCAACAGGGAGCGCCGCAGTTTGATTTTGTTACTGCCGCCGTGGTAGCGCGTGATCCGGGGACTTGGACCAGCACTATAGTAATAAACCGGGGTACAGCAGATGGCATTGCGAAAGACATGCCGGTAGTTACGCCACAGGGACTTGTGGGGAATGTTGTCAGCGTTTACAGTAATTCCGCCAAAGTTCAATTAATCCTTGATCCGCGCAGCGCGGTAGGTTCGTTGGTTCAACGGGCGGAATCAAGAGTTGCCGCCATTGTTGAAGGCAACAGCGGCAACAAGCTTGCCCCGCGCATGGTGAATATCGCCAGGGACGCTGATATCATCGCAGGCGATAAAATTATTACATCGGGTTTTGGCGGTATTTATCCCAAAGGATTGCTGGTGGGTGAAGTCACTGATGTAATCAATGAAGAAGGCGGATTACTGAAATATGCTGTCTTGAAGACAGCGGTGGATTTTGATAGACTGGAAGAGGTATTGGTTATCGTACGTTCGCGTCAGTCCGCACCGGCATTGCCGGCGCTTCCGCCAGGCCAGCCTGCAGGGCCGGCGGGCCAGACCGGCAGGCTGCCGGGAGGTCTGCAATGAAGGTCATATTGTGGATGGTTATTGTGGTCGCTTCACTGATCCTTCAGGCTACAATACTGCCGCTGGCGTCATTTAACGGGGTGTGGCCGGATTTATTGCTTATTGTTGTAGTTTCTTCAAGCTTGCTGTTAGGAAAAGAGCAGGGCGTTAGCCTTGGTTTTCTCGCCGGTTTGCTGCAGGATCTGGCGGGCGGGAATATTTTTGGGGTCAATACCTTATCGAAACTGATCATCGGGTATCTGTTTGGCATGGCGGAACGCCAGGTATTTAAGGAACATCTTTTATTGCCGGTGCTAGCTATGAGTATAGCCACTGTCTTCAACAGTGCCATTACTTTTGTCATCCTTTTGTTGCTTGGGTATAAGATAGAACTGGCGCCGGCGCTGGTGAACAACGTACTGCCGCTGGTTATTTATAACGTGATAGTTGCTATTCCTGTACATCAAGTAATCTATCGGGTGAGTAAAATCAAGTAGGGGCACCCCTGGGGGGTGCCCTAATTACGCTCATAAAAGGGGGGCTGGCATTGCTGGTCAAACGCTCCAACAACCGTCTGGAGATGCTTTCGCTGATTGTTTTGCTGGTTATGGTTTCACTGTTGACCAGAATAGGCTATTTACAGGTTTTACAGGGCCAGTATTACGGGAATTTAGCCGACGGCAACCGGATCAGACTCATACCAGTGATGGCTCCCCGGGGATTGTTTTATGACCGTAATGGCATCTTAATGGTATCTAACCGACCGGGTTTTACGGTATCCTTGCTGCCTCTTACCGGTCCTGTTCCAGATGAGGTAATTCAAAAACTTGCCGGAATATTGAACGTTGCACCGGATGGAATATACGCTAAGCTCAGTCAGCAGAATGGCAGTTTTGAGCCGATTAGAATAAAAAGCGATCTTGGGCCTGATATTGTAACGAAAATTGAAGAACGCAAAAGTGAGCTGCCAGGCGTTGTTATTGAAATTCAGCCTATTCGGAATTATGTCAATAATGAACTGGCTGCCCATGTCTTTGGTTATGTCAGTGAAATCAATGATATTGAACTGGAAAACCGGAAGGCGGAAGGTTATAAACTCGGGGATATCATCGGTAAATTCGGGTTGGAAAAGGTATATGATAAAGAACTGCGGGGGACTGACGGCGGCGGCCAGGTCGAGGTTGACGTTACAGGACGGCCGGTGCAGATACTTGGCAATAAAGATCCCGTCCCGGGCAACAATTTGGTACTGACGATCGACCACCGTATCCAGAAGGCTGCTGAAGCTGCTGTTGATGAACAGTTGAAGTATTTACAGACAAAGACTCACCATATAAATGCGAAAGCTGCCGCCGTTGTCGTCATGAATCCTAAATCGGGGGAAATTTTGGCAATGGTCAGCCGGCCGGCGTTTAACCCTAATTTATTTGCCGGCGGTATTTCATTTAAAAACTGGAAAGAGTTAAGTGAGAACCCGAATCATCCAATGGATAATAAGGTTATTTCCGGCGAATATCCTCCCGGTTCAACCTTTAAAATAGTCACCGGAGCGGCGGCGCTGGAGCTGGGTAAGGTAACTCCGGAAGAAAAGATTTTAGATACAGGCCGTCACTGGATTATTCCCAAAGGAAATGCCGAGGGGGAAGCGCTTGGCTGGATTAATTTTAGAGAAGCAATGTCTAAGTCTGATAATGTTTACTTTTATGAAATGGGCAACCGGCTGGGGATTGACAGCTTGGAGAAGTATGCCCGCATGTTTGGTTTAGGCGTAGCTACCGGAATTGAACTGCCAAATGAAGCAGAGGGGTTAGTGGCCAATCGCAAATATAAGGAAAGAGTTTATAAGGAGGACTGGTATTTGTCGGAAACCTTTGATGCCGCTATCGGTCAGGGGTTTCAACTGGCTACGCCGCTGCAAATGGCGGTAGTCATGAGTGAGATAGCCAATGGCGGCTATCGCTACCGGCCTTATCTTGTAAGTAAAATTACTTCACCCAGCGGCGCCGTGCTGCAAACATTTAGTCCGGAAGAGGTTGGGCGGCTCAAACTTTCCGGGCCGACCTTAGCTCTCATTCGCGAATCACTGAGAGCCGCTGCGGCGGAAGGGGGTACGGCGGCTGGTGGTTTTGCCAATTTTCCGATTGCGATAGCCGGTAAAACCGGTACATCAGAAAATTCTCATGGCCGGGATCACGGCTGGTTTATCTGTTATGGACCTTATGAAGATCCCAGTATTGTCATTGCCGTAGTTGTTGAGCAAGGCGGATTTGGCACAGCCTCAGCGGTTCCCATCGCCAAAAAAATTATGGAAGCGGCTTTTAATATCAATCAGGCGCCGTCTGCCGGTATTGAGGCTAAAGTTTATCAACCCCAAACAGCATTATAACAGGTTGAATGGAGACTGAAAACGGGCTGTTTAGCCGGGTTTTTGCCGCTGATACCATAATATTAATATAAACAACAGCAGGATTATTGGTAAAAAAAGCGAAATGGTAGTAGAAATGCAGACTAATACATGGTAAAATTTGGGAGTAAAGCATGCGTGAGGATGTTGTTATTAAAGGCAGCCGGGATGGTTTGTTATTGGTAGTTAATGAGGCTGTTGAATTTGAACATATGGTTGAACAGTTAAAAGCGAAATTAGGGTCAGCGGTTAATTTTTTTACGCCAGGGACTGTTGTGCAGATGTCTCCGCTGGAGTTAAGGTTGCTAACAGCTGCGCAGCAGGAAGAACTTATCGGATTATTTGCCGAGTATGGAATCACTTTACAGGAAGCGCTTGAACGCCGGGCGGAAAACGGGAAGGCCGAATTGGAGGCGCTAACTGTTGAATCGGCTCAGACTTTAGTTGTTACCAGAACTTTGCGCGGCGGACAGGAAATTTTCCATAACGGCTCGGTTATCCTGATGGGGGATGTCAATCCCGGGGCAAAGGTTATCGCAGGCGGTAATATTGTCATTCATGGGACATGCCGCGGCATTGTTCATGCCGGATTTTTTGGGGACGATACCGCTTCAATTACGGCTGACCGGTTATTGGCGGCGCAAATTAGAATAGCGAATGTCATTGCAAGAGCACCCGACGAACTTGATAAGTCCGAACGGGTTGAAACGGCAAGAATACAGGACAGTGTCATTGTGATTGGTCCAGCGAATAAATAGGAGGTTACGCTGAATGGGTGAAGTAATTGTCGTAACGTCTGGTAAGGGTGGCGTTGGAAAAACAACAACAACCGCCAATCTGGGAACAGGCTTTGCATTAATGGGGAAAAAAGTGGTTTTAGTGGATGCTGATATTGGTTTACGCAATTTGGATGTGGTCATGGGGCTGGAGAACCGCATTGTTTATGACTTGGTAGACGTCACTGAGGGGAACTGCCGTTTAAAGCAGGCGCTTATTCGTGATAAACGTTATGAAACCTTGTATTTATTGCCGGCCGCTCAGACCCGCGATAAAACGGCTGTCAACCCGGATCAAATGAAACAGTTATGTCAGGAGTTAGCGCAGGAGTTTGATTATGTTGTTATTGACTGTCCGGCCGGTATCGAACAGGGCTTTAAGAATGCCATCGCCGGGGCTGAACGCGCTATTATTGTTACAACGCCTGAGGTTTCAGCAGTACGTGACGCCGACCGGATTATCGGACTGCTGGAATCTGAGGGAAAAAGCAATCCAAAACTTATTGTGAACCGCATCCGGCCCAAGATGGTCAAAAAGGGCGATATGATGGATATTGATGATATTATTGAAATCCTGGCGGTTGATTTACTGGGAATTATTCCTGAGGATGAATACATCGTTATTTCCACAAATCGGGGAGAACCAGCGATTACCAATCCGGTATCCCTGGCCAGTACAGCTTATAAAAATATTGTCAGAAGGTTAATAGGGGAGAATGTTCCGCTGATGACCTTTGAGACGAATGAGGGCTTTTTTAGCAAAATTAAAAAAATGTTAGGTATTTAAGGAGGGGAGACTTTTGTTTGACCTACTAATGAAAATGTTTGGCAAGGAATCCGCCGGTTCAAAAAATATAGCTAAGGAGCGTTTGCGGTTGGTATTGGTTCATGACCGGGTCAATGTTTCGCCCCAGTTCATGGAAGTGCTTAAAGATGATATGATTAAAGTGATATCAAATTATATGGAGATCAATGAAAAGGAAATGGAAGTGAGCCTTACCAATACCAATTCCTCTGTGGCGCTGGTGGCAAATATTCCTGTGCACCGGATGAAACGCGGCGGACAGAAAGATTAGTACCGTGCGTCGGTACTAGTTTTGATTTTGAATTTAGGTCAATTTGCAGTTTCAAGCACAGAAGGTATTCTTCTGTGCTTATTACTTATGTGCCAATGATGTACAGAGTGTTGCAGATACAGGCTTACGCTAAAAGCAAAGCCCGGGATGGGGCTATCTCATATAGACGTAGTAAGCAAATACGATTATAATAATATAGATGGCTTACAGAGTTTATATAGGGAAGGTAAGTGCAAATCATGCTGAACCGGCGTTTATTGAAGAACCTTGATTTGACCTTAATTGTTGCCGTTTTGGCAATTGTTGGGATAAGCTTGGTTATTATTGGCAGCGCTACTCATATCAATACACCGAGTGAAGACAGGTACTGGTATGTACAGCGTCAAGGAACTTTTGCCCTGATTAATTGTGCTGTTATTTTTTTGATGTTGAATTTTGATTACCGATCATTATCAAGGTATGCCAATTTACTATACTGTATTAACCTGGTAATGCTGCTTGCAGTGATGTTTGTCGGTCAATCTGCGTTAGGGGCGCAGCGCTGGATTCAAATAGGCCCGATCAGCCTGCAGCCTTCAGAGTTTTCGAAACTCATTATGATTATTGCTCTGGCCAGCTTACTCGATAAACGGTCAGGAAAGCTAAATACCCTGCGCGATATTGCGCCAATATTTCTGTTTGTGGGCATCCCTTTTTTATTAGTGATGAAGCAGCCTGATTTGGGGACTGCCTTGGTGTTTATGGCAATCTTATTTGGCATGATTTATATTGCCGGCATCAACACACGGCTGTTGATGATGATTTTTGGCGCCGGTTTAGCCTTTATGCCGGTATTTTGGCATTTCTTAAAGGATTACCAAAAGATGAGGCTGACGGTATTTATTGATCCTAATGTTGATCCATTGGGGTCTGGATATCACATTATCCAGTCGAAAATTGCAATTGGCTCAGGCATGTTATTTGGCAAAGGCTTGTTTGGCGGCACGCAGAGCCAACTGAATTTTCTGCCCGAGAATCATACTGATTTTATCTTTGCCGTTATCGGGGAGGAACTTGGCTTTATTGGTGCAGCTTTTGTTCTTGTATTGTACTTTATCCTGTTGTACCGCGGCATCAAAATCGCCGGTATGGCCAGAGACAATTTCGGTACGTTGCTGGCTACAGGAATTACCTCAATGTTTACTTTTCATCTGTTGGTCAACGTTGGTATGACCGCCGGAATTATGCCTGTAACCGGTATCCCGCTGCCTTTGATGAGTTATGGGGTTAGTGCGCTGACAACAAATTTGTTAAGTGTGGGTATTTTGTTAAATATCTATATGCGCAGGCAAAAAATCCTGTTTTAACGAAAATGGCGTTCGGAATTGTTTTGATTGTAAAGAATAATTCCGAATGCTACGACGAATTAGAATATTTAAGCGCCCATAATAAAAAAGCTGCTTGCGCCAAACGGCGCAAGCAGCTTTTTTATTATGGGCTTAATTGTCTCTCAACGCTCCTGTTTGGGTTTGTACCCAACCTGTGCGGTGCGTCTTTCCAATCATCGCCCAGCGGAAGAAGTTGGCTTTGCGGCCGATCTAATGAAAACGGTTCCCGTAGCCGGCCTATTGCGCTTTTATCCTGGGACAGAGCATATTCAGGCCTTTTTTTCATATACATAGCTATAGAGGATGCACGGTGTGGAGGTGTTGGTATGGCAAAACAGTGGAATAACTGGAAAAGCCAGTGGGATACAAGGGACAACTGGCAATATCGCGATGAAGAGCCGGATTATGGCTGGCTTAAGCGGACAATTGCAGCAGCTGTTATTTTTGCAATGGTTTATAGCGCCCATCTTTCCGATACATCCATCGGGCGGATGGTCGGCTCAGGGGTTACGCATTTCCTGAATGTCCACACTGATTTTAATTATATGATTGATCAGGCTGTAGCCTATGCGCCGGCGAATGTTGATACTTCGCTGTTGCAGCGGGCCAAAGCGGTAATGTCAAAACCAGCCGACCCTTTAATGTATATGACCAAGCCGGTACCAGGACAAATTATGGCCGGTTATGGGTGGCGAACCCATCCGGTATTAAAAAAGGAAATGATGCAGGAGGGGCTTGAATTTGAAGCTCCGCTGGGAACCGGAGTCCGGGCTGCTGCAGCCGGAACCGTAAAAGCTGTTGAGGATAGCGCACAGCGCGGAAAAACGATAACGATTGACCATGGTAAAGAACTGGAAACTATTTATGGGCATTTAAGTGAAGTTCTGGTACAGCCGGGTGATGCGATTAGTCAGGGGCAGATTGTTGCTAAATCGGGTAAGAGTGGAATAGCAAGCGGCCCGGTATTGTATTTTGAACTGCGGGAAAAAGGGCTGGCAATAGACCCGGCGACGCGGTTAAAAGGCGAGTTTCCGCCTGAAGGAGGTAAATAAGTTTTGCGGGTAGGCAAAGTGCGAAATACACAGTTTATTCTCAATAACTGGTTTTTGGTGCTGATTGCAATATTTGCTGTTGCCGGAATGGCTCAAAAGGTACTGCTCGTCTTTGGTTCTGTACTATGGCATGAATTTGCTCATGCCGTTGCGGCCCTGGCCTTAGGTTACAAAGTCCGGGAAATAGAACTTCTGCCGTTTGGCGGTGTGGCGCGTATTGACCGGCTGGGAGAGGCTTCGGCTAAAAGCGAAATCTTAATGGCAGCCGCCGGACCGGCAGCAAGTATGGTTCTGGCGGCTGCCATTTATCTGACGATTGATTTAACCCCCGCCAATGAATATTGGCAGTTTTTTTATGAGATTAACTTGATGCTGGCCTTGTTTAACCTGATTCCGGCGCTGCCCCTGGATGGAGGACGCATTTTACGTGCGGTGCTGGCGTTGCAGTGCGGCTATGGAAAGGCCACGCTGGTCGTAGCCAACATGAGCAGGGCAGTCAGTGGCGGTCTGATGGTAAAGGTATTGTATGATTATTGGTTTTTTCAGCTGCTTAACTTATCCTTGATCATTGCGGCATTCTTTTTGTATGTTGCCGCCAAAGCCGAATTAAAGGTGGCGGGATACCGGACGATGCGGATTCTGGCCAATAAAAAGGCTGACTTATGTTCGCGCGGTTATATGCCGACCACCCATTACACAGCGATGGCCAATGCGTCGGTCCGGGATGTGGTAAAGTTATTTGAACCGGAGCGGTACCATATCATTCTGATTGTTGATGAATCCTACCGGATTCGCGGTTCTCTTACTGAAACAGAGGTATGGGAAGCGCTGCCCGTACGCGGCTTGTATGCTAAAATGGGAGACTTTCTTTAACTGTTGCAGGACTTTCCGGTAAAGGAAGAGAAAATAAAAAGGTTAGTTAGAGCCGTGCGTATATGGCATAGATGTAAGGTGACGACCCGCCATTGAAGGGAAAGGATCGTGCCGGAATAGGAAGTTTAGGGGTTACAGAGCACTGATTGGGGCAACCTATAGTAGAAATCAGTACGCCGAATTGTGGATAAACGCCTTAGTACTAAATGGAGGTTTCAATGATCAAACTAGATCCTGCAGTAATCAACCGGGTAATCAAACCGGCCCGGTATACCGGCAATGAAGTAAACAGCGTCAAAAAAAATCATGCCGGCGTCAAAGCAACAATAGCGTTAGCCCTGCCCGATGTTTATGAAGTGGGCATGTCAAATCTGGGGTTAAAGATTCTTTATCAAATTTTAAATGACCGGCCTGATACGGCTGCCGAGCGGGTTTATGCCCCGTGGGTTGACATGGAGGCTGAAATGCGGGCCAATGATATTCCGCTGTATACATTAGAGAGCTTTACCCCGGTTAAGGAGTTTGATATGATCGGCTTTTCCCTGCAATATGAGCTTATTTATTCTAATGTGCTCAATATGCTGGATTTAGCGGGTGTTCCGCTATTGTCGACAGACCGTACCGACGGCCATCCGTTCGTGATTGGCGGCGGGCCCTGCGCTTACAATGCGGAACCGGTCGCGGATTTCTTTGATCTGCTCGTAATTGGTGAAGGCGAGGAGGTTATTGAGGAGCTTGTTACAGCGTTAATTGCCTGGAAGGAAAACGGCTGTTCCGGCGGCCGGATTGCTTTTCTAAAACAAGCGGCCGGTATTGCGGGGATCTATGTACCTGCTTTTTACCAGGTAGCCTATCGGGAGGACGGCACAATTGCCGCAATCGTACCTAACTGCAGTGCGGCCAAACCCACGGTAAGCAAACGGGTAGTTAAGGATCTGAATAAAGTTAAATTTGCAACCAAGCCGGTAGTGCCTTATTTGGATATTGTGCATGACCGGATTATGCTTGAATTATTCCGCGGCTGTACCCGGGGCTGTAGATTTTGCCAGGCGGGTGTATTATACCGCCCGGTGAGGGAAAGAACGCCGGAAACGTTAATGGAAATTGCCCGACAGCTCGTTGAAAATACCGGTTACAATGAAATTTCCCTGACTTCGCTGAGTTCGGCCGACTATTCCTGTCTGCATGAGATCGTGCGTGAATTGATTACCCGCTTCAGTGAGAAGGGTGTAAGCGTATCGCTGCCGTCGCTGAGGATCGACAGCTTTTCAGTTGAATTGGCGCAGGAAGTGCAGCAGGTTCGTAAAAGCGGTCTCACTTTCGCCCCTGAGGCCGGAACGCAGCGGCTGCGTGACGTAATTAATAAAGGGGTAACCGAACAAAATCTGGAAGCGGCGGTTGGCGCGGCTTTTCGCCAGGGCTGGTCAACAGTGAAGCTGTATTTTATGATTGGCCTGCCTACCGAGACTGATGAGGACGTATTGGGCATAGCTGACCTGGCTTACAAAGTACTTGATTTGTATAAGCAAATCAAAGGACGGCGCGGGGCTAAAGTAACAGTCAGTGTATCTTCTTTTGTCCCCAAGCCGCATACCGCCTTTCAGTGGTTTGGCCAAACGACAATGCAGGAATTGGCGCGCAAGCAGCAACTGCTGAAGAACAGGTTAAGAGATCGCAGTATTTCGTTTAGCTATCATGATGTTGCTACCAGCTTTCTCGAAGGGGTCTTTTCCCGTGGAGACAGGCGCCTGTCTCAGGTGCTGCTGACGGCATGGCGCAACGGGGTTAAATTTGACGGCTGGTCCGAGCATTTTAAATATGATGTGTGGATGGCTGCTTTTGAGCAATGCGGAATTGATCCGCATTTTTACGCCAACAGGAACCGTACACAAGATGAAATTTTGCCCTGGCGGCATCTTTCCAGCGGAGTCAAGCCGGAGTTTCTGGCTAGAGAATACCGCAATGCAGTCCAAGCCGGGTTTACGCCTGATTGTCGCCGGGCTAGCTGCAGCGCCTGCGGTGTATGTCAGGGACTTGGGGTGGAAGTGCTGGATTGGGGGAAAGAGGCATAATGGGAAAACTGCGGGCTGAAATAACGAAGGGCGAAGAAATTCGATATATTTCGCATTTGGATTATGCCAGGGCAATCGAACGGGCCATCAGGCGGGCGCATTTGCCGGTTGCTTATTCCGAAGGGTTTAACCCCCATATGAAGATCGCTTTTGCCTCGGCTTTGGCTGTGGGGGTGACCAGTGAGGCGGAATATCTGGATATTGAAATGAAAGAAGCTGTTGAACCTGATTTGCTGCGTCAACGGTTGCTGACGCACCTGCCCCCCGGTATAGAATTAAAACAGGTCAAATACTTACAGCAGCAAAAGCAGCGGGCATTGATGGCTTTGGCGGATCTGGCCCGATACACGATTGCCGTACCGCTTTGCGGCAGC
The DNA here is from genome assembly GCF_900104455.1 of Dendrosporobacter quercicolus. Lineage (NCBI taxonomy): Bacteria > Bacillati > Bacillota > Negativicutes > Selenomonadales > Sporomusaceae > Dendrosporobacter > Dendrosporobacter quercicolus. Next base: position 860,935 of record NZ_FNHB01000001.1, on the reverse strand, counting down.
AGTTTCGCTGCTGCCCAAAGCGCGATTGCCTCGTTTAATCAGGCGGTTGAGGTTCGGTATATCCGGGAATCGCCTAAAGGGAAAAAAGAGGTTGATGTCAAAGATTACCTAAAACAGGATATTATTGCAATGCCCGATAAAGATTTGCTCATTTTACATATGGCAATTGAAATTACACCGTCCGGCAGTATTAAACCCGGGGAAGTGCTGCGGGCGCTGGTAGACCAATTTGATTTAGCGGTAAAAGAAGCAGGGGCGCTGATTCATCGGACCGGGCTGTTTACCACTGCTTTGACGGCAAGGATTTCGCTGTTTGATGCATAGTAACTGAAGGAGAAGAATGATGGCTAAAACCATTGTGGTTAATGTTATGCCTGAGGAAACCAGGATGGCGCTGCTTGAAGATGACGAACTGCTGGAAGTATCGGTGGAACGGACCGAGAGCGGCAATATTGTGGGGAACATTTATAAAGGTAAAATAAAAAATGTACTGCCGGGGATGCAGGCCGCGTTTATTGACATTGGACGTGATAAAAATGCCTTTTTATATGTGGGAGATATCCTGCCGCCTGACGTGGCTCAGCCCTCCGAGCAGATGTTAACCGCCGGCCAGGATATTTTGATCCAAATTGTCAAAGATGCCATTGGCACCAAGGGGCCACGGGCGACTACGCATTTAACGCTGCCGGGCCGTTATGTGGTGCTGATGCCAACCGTTGATTATATCGGCATATCCCGGCGGATTGTCAGCAACGGAGAACGCGACCGGTTAAAACAGCTGGCCGATAAAGTGCGCCCGCCGGGCATGGGCCTGATTGTCAGGACGGTAGCTGAAGGAAAATCCGAGGAGGATCTCGGCAAAGACATTGCTTATTTAGTAAACTTATGGAACGCTTTGGCGGCCAGGGCTAAGCGCAGTAATGCGCCGGCGCTGTTATACCGTGATGTGGATTTGGTCATCCGGATTGTGCGGGATTACCTTGCGGCTGATATTGATGAATTTATTGTTGATCACCGGGAGGCATATGGGCGGGTTTGCGATTTATTGAAATTTATATCGCCGGAAATGCTGGATAAAATCCGTCTGTATCAGGGAGCTGAGGACATCTTTAGCCATGTCGGCCTGACTTCGGAGATGACCCGGCTGGGGCAGCGGCAGGTTTGGCTGAAATCGGGCGGTTATATTGTAATTGACCGGACCGAAGCGCTGACGGTAATTGACGTCAACACTGGCAAATATGTCGGTCATACCAATCTGGCGGAGACTGTTTTTGAAACCAACCGGGAAGCAGCCGGCGAAATTGCCAGACAGCTGCGCTTGCGGGACATTGGCGGCATCATTGTTATTGATTTTATTGATATGGATTCAGAGGAACACAAGCAGGCCGTACTGGGGACGCTGGAGGAAAAACTCAAGCGCGATAAAACCAAGACCAATCTTTTGGGACTGACCAGTCTGGGGCTGGTAGAAATGACGCGTAAAAAAGCCCGCCAGAATTTTGAAGGCGTACTGTACAGTGAATGTCCCTGCTGTGAAGGGCGGGGGCGGGTACAATCACCGGAAACTGTCTGGATCAACGTGTGCCGGGATTTACGGAAAATTGCCAGGCAAAAGCAGGTGCAGGGAATTCTGGTAGTGCAAATGCACCCAAGAGTGGCTGCGGCTTTTGACAAGGATCGTGAAATTACCCGGATGGAAAGGGAAATTGGCCGGCGGTTGACCATTGAGGCGGTGCCGACAATGCATCCTGAAGTATATTCTATTTTACAGGTCAGCGATCAATAGGCAGTCATTGACAAACAGTAAGCCAATATGGTAAAATTTTATTCTGTAGGCTCTAGTACTTGGTGGTTTAAAGGCTAGCTTACTTTCCCAAACCGCACGAAGAGGTTGGTTGAAAACAGTTAAGCGCTGTACCGTATTCGGCGAGTCTAGTTGATAGGGAGGTGTAATAATGTACGCAATTATTGAAACTGGCGGTAAGCAATACCGTGTAACTGAAGGCGATGTTGTAACTGTTGAAAAAATTGAAGCCGGCGAAGGTGAAACTGTTGAGTTTGACCGTGTTCTGACAGTAGTCAAGGACGGCTCGGTAGTGCTTGGCAAACCTGTGGTTACAGGAGCTAAAGTAACTGCAAAGGTTGTAGCTCAGGGAAAAGCGAAAAAGATTTTGGTTTTCAAATATAAAGCAAAATCGAACTATCGCCGACGTCAGGGCCATCGTCAACCGTTTACTAAATTGGTTATCGAAAAAATTGAAGCTTAATAATGATTAAGATAAAAATTTTTCGCACCCCCGATCATTTGATCGAAGGATTTGATGTCAGCGGCCATGCCAATACGGCTCCGCATGGGCGGGATATTGTCTGTGCGGCGGTATCGGCATTAACCCAGACGGCGGTGTTAGGGCTGGAAGGTTACTTACAGCGTTCTTTTCAACTGGATATGGCCAATGGCAGGCTGAAGGTTATGCTTGAAGCAGAGCCGGATCAATTGACGGGCGCTATTTTAGAAACTATGGTGCTGGGCTTATTGGAGATCGAAAAAATAAATCCGCAGGTTATTCGCATTTCAGAGTACAGGAGGTGAGATGAGTATGTTCAAGTTTGATTTACAGTTGTTTGCTACCAAAAAAGGTGTAGGCAGCTCTAAGAATGGTCGTGACAGTGAGGCGAAACGCCTTGGCGTGAAGCGCCATGCCGGTGAAGTAGTCACCGCTGGCAGCATTTTGGTTCGCCAAAGAGGTACTCACTTCCATCCGGGGAAAAACGTTGGTATTGGCAAAGACGATACCTTGTTTGCCAAAGTAGCCGGCCGGGTGGCTTTTGAACGTAAAGGCCGTCAAGACAGGCAGGTTAGTGTATATCCGCTGGAAGAAGCTATTTAACAAACAATACCTGCGGCCAGTAGCCGCAGGTATTGTTTTGCAATACAGGTACGCGTCCACAAACCGAGCTGGTGCTAGATTGGGTTATTTTACAAATCTAGCGCCGGCTTTTCCTGCAAAAACAGGAATTTTGACTAAGCAGGGCGAAAGATTATTTATTGCGCCAAAATAAGGAGTGAGCTAAAGAATGACTACTGAAACGGCCAATAAAGAGATCTGTGAGGTTCTGCTCAAAGGACTGAAAATTCAGCGACACGATTTTATCAACCATATTCAAGTGATTCATGCATTATTGCAATTGGGACGGGTAGAAAAGGCTTTGAAATATATTGAAGATTTGGCAAAAGACCCTGAACTGATGTCAACTCCGCTTAGAATGCACCATTGCCCGGATGAATGCCGGCGCAAAGCGGCTATAAGTGACTAATTTATCGCCCAATGGTACATATTACAGAATAAATAATGATAGATTTCCGGATAGTAAAGGGGATAAATATGTTTATTGACAGAGCCAAAATACAAATCCGAGCAGGTGACGGCGGTCACGGAATGTCCAGTTTCCGCCGGGAAAAATTTGTGCCGAAAGGCGGGCCGAGCGGCGGTGATGGCGGGCGGGGTGGAGACGTGATCTTAGTTGTCGATGAAAACCTCAATACCTTGATCGATTTTCGTTATAAGCGTAAATATACTGCTCCAAATGGCGTGAACGGACAAACGAAGAATATGCACGGTGCTGCTGCGCCGCCGTTATATATAAAAGTTCCACCCGGAACATTGGTAAAAGATGAAGAAACCGGGGAAATTATTGCTGATTTAACAACAGCCGGTCAACAGGCCGTTGTGGGCAAGGGCGGCCGGGGCGGCCGGGGCAATGCCCGTTTTGTCAATAGCGTGCACCGCGCGCCCACCTTTGCTGAACAAGGCGAACCCGGAGATTCGCGCACCTTGCAGCTTGAGCTTAAACTATTGGCTGATGTGGGACTGGTCGGGTATCCCAGTGTGGGCAAATCCAGCATTATTTCCATGGTTTCAGCGGCTAAGCCCGAAATTGCCGCTTATCATTTTACCACTTTGACGCCGGTGCTGGGGGTCGTGAGTATTGCTGAAGGGCGCAGTTTTGTGCTTGCCGATATCCCGGGGCTGATTGAGGGCGCACATGAGGGCGTTGGACTGGGGCATGACTTTCTCCGGCATGTGGAGCGGACAAAAGTGATCATTCATGTTTTGGATGTCGCCGGTCTGGAAGGCCGTGATCCAATTGAAGATTATCAGAAGATTAATAATGAGTTAAAATTATATAATGAGCGCCTGGCCAAACGACCGCAAATCGTTGCCGCCAATAAAATGGATTTGCCCGATTTTGCGGCAAACTATGCCAGAATTGCCGAATATATGGACAAAGAAGGCCGGGAGATCTATCCTGTCTCAGCGGCTACCGGTGATGGCCTGACTCAGCTAATGCAGCGGGTATCGCAAGTACTGAGCGAGTATGTTGAAGAACCGGAGAGTGAAGCAAGCACGAAAGTTTATGTAGCCCGGCAAGAAGAGGACTTTACAATTGGCCGCGATGATGACGGCGCGTTTGTGGTCAAAGGCAAAGGAATTGAAAAGCTGGTAGCCATGACCAATTTTGCTAACGATGAAGCTGTCCAGCGCTTTCAGGCCATTTGGCGGCGTCTGGAGATTGAAGCTGCCTTAAAAGAGCGTGGCGTACAGCCTGGCGATACTGTCCGGATCAGGGATATGACCTTTGAATTTAAGGAATGAGGGGATTTATTGGTGGAAAGTGTTTTAACAGGAAAGCAAAAACGATTTTTACGGTCACTGGGCAGTACCATGGACCCGGTCGTGCAAATCGGGAAGGCCGGTGTGGTGGAAACAGTCGTTGACAGCGCGCGCGATGTCTTGGCGGCTCGCGAGCTCATTAAAGTCAGGGTATTGCAAAATAGTCCGGCTGAGCCGGGGACGGCGATTGCCGAATTAGCCGAAGCCGTACAGGCCGAACTGGTGCAGGTGATTGGCCGTAACGGTTTGCTGTTTAAGCCGAATCCTGAGAAAAGTAAAATCGAATTACCTTAACCATAGAGTATAGGCCTGCAATGGGGGAGAAATCATGGTTACCAGAGCAACGATTGCCAGTGCCAAACGGTTGGTGGTTAAAGTGGGTACCAGCACATTAACGCATCATACTGGCAAGCTTAATTTTTTTCGTATTGAAAAACTGGTACGTGAATTGTCTGATTTGGCAAATCAGGGCAAGCAAATTATCCTGGTAAGTTCGGGGGCGGTTGGCGCAGGCCTTGACCGGCTGGGGTTAAAGGAACGGCCGAAAACCATTCCTGAAAAACAGGCGGCGGCAGCCGTGGGCCAGGGCATTCTGATGCATACTTACGAAAAATTATTCCGGGAGTATGGTCAGACGGTTGCCCAGGTTCTGCTGACCAGGGAAGATTCCGTCAAACACAAGCGTTATATCAACTCGCGCAATACCCTGCTGACGCTGTTGTCGATGGGAGTTATACCGGTAATTAATGAGAACGACGCGGTGGCGGTAGATGAGTTGAAAATTGGCGACAACGATACTCTTTCCGCAACAGTTGCAACCATTGTCGATGCAGATGTATTAATCATTTTATCTGACGTGGAAGGCGTATTTGATGATAATCCCCAATTAAATCCTGCCGCTAAACGAATTTCCGAAATTGCCGACATCACAACCGAGATTGAAGCTCTGGCAGGCGGACCGGGCTCCAGCCTGGGGACCGGCGGTATGCATACAAAGATGCAGGCCGCCAAAATTGCGGTGAACTCCGGGGTTACCATGCTGATTGCTTCAGGTCTGAGGGACGGTGTGGTAAGGGATATATTAAGCGGGGCTGATGTCGGAACAATCTTTTTGTCCAAAGAGACCCATCTGCAGGCCCGTAAAAGCTGGCTGGCGTTTGGCGCGCGGATTTCGGGCGCGGTAACGGTTGATCCGGGGTGCGAGCAGGCTATTTTAGAAGGCGGTTCCAGCTTGCTTGCAGCCGGCATTACCGGCGTCCAGGGCCGGTTTGAGCAGGGCAATACCATCCGGGTATTAAATGCTGCGGGCCGGGAATTTGCCAGGGGCCTGGCGAATTATAACGCTGAGGAAATTATGCGGATTATGGGGCATCATACCAACGAAATAGTGCAAATTCTGGGCTCTAAATCGTACGATGAGGTCATTCACCGGGATAACCTGGTGTTAATGGCGTAGCATACCTGGGAGGGAAAGGCAATGGATTATTGTACCGAGCTGGCGAAGAGAGGCTGTGCAGCGAAAACCGCAGCCCGCAGTCTGGCGACTTTATCAACTGCAGTTAAGAATAATGCATTAATGAATATGGCTGCCGCTTTGGAAGCAGGCTCTGCAAGCATCTTAAAGGCCAACGGCGATGATATTGCCGTTGGGCGTCAAAGGGGGCTTTCTCCGGCGTTGTTAGACCGGCTCATGCTGAATGAGGCAAGAATTGCCGCGATGGCTGAAGGTTTGCGGCAGATCGCTGCATTGCCTGACCCGATTGGGGAGGGGCTTGGCTTGCAGCGTCGTCCCAATGGGCTGGAAATAGCTAAAGTGCGGGTTCCTCTTGGCGTTATCGGCATCATTTATGAAGCCAGGCCAAATGTGACTGTTGATGCCGCCGGCTTGTGTTTAAAAGCCGGTAACGCCGTAATTTTACGGGGCGGTTCGGAGGCCATTAACTCTAATCGTGAAATTATTCATCATATCGCCCAGGCTGCTTATTCGGCAGGTATTCCGGAAGGCGCCTTCCAATTTATTGAAACAACTGACCGCCAGGCGGTAAACGCTTTGCTGAAGCTAAATCAATATCTCGATGTCATTATTCCCCGGGGGGGAGCCGGCTTAATCAAAACGGTAGTTGAAAACAGTAGCGTACCGGTAATTGAAACCGGGACAGGGGTATGCCACACGTTTATCGATGAAAGCGCCGATATTGACCTGGCTCAGGCCATTGCTTTTAATGCCAAGGTTTCCCGGCCGGCGGTTTGCAATTCTATGGAGACTTTACTGGTACATCAGGCCATCGCTGACAAGTTTCTGCCCGGTATGCTGGAGCAGTACAGCAAAGCCGGAGTGGAGCTGAGAGGCTGCCCGGCAGTGATGAAATACAATCCGGCTGTTAAAGCCGCTGCCGACCAGGATTGGGCAACCGAATACAGCGATTTGATATTGTCGGTCAAGGTAGTGGGTGATTTGCAAGCTGCAATTGATCATATTGATCAATATAGCACCCGTCATTCTGAAGCAATTATTACCAGAGATTACGATAATGCCCGCCGCTTTCAACAGGCGGTTGACGCCGCAGCGGTCTATGTAAATGCATCAACCCGCTTTACTGATGGCTTTGAGTTCGGGTTTGGCGCTGAAATAGGAATCAGTACCCAAAAAATTCATGCGCGCGGTCCAATGGGTTTGCCGGAGCTTACCAGTGTCAAGTATATTGTCAATGGCAGTGGGCAAATACGTTGATAATGACTACCGGTTTGAACAGGCACGATTATTTCCTTGTTTCAATATTATGAATGAGTTTTGGCGCTATCTCGAAGCTTTGCACGCCTACTGCAAAACTGCCAAAGCCCGTCACGACTTGTTTGATTATCTGCGCGCGGTATTGGTGATGCTTGTGGTCATGGCATTGATAAGAGCTGCCGCTGAATTCCTGAAATAAACGCCGGCTGTATTTTGACAGTTTACATTGGTATGCGATAAGAACCTTTGACAGGAGATTCATTTATGTCAGTAGTTAAATCTAAAATTGGCATTATGGGTGGAACTTTTGATCCCATACATATCGGGCATTTGGTAACGGCGGAAGCTGTACGAATCGAATACTTGCTGGATAAAGTGATCTTTATTCCGGCTGCCAATCCACCGCATAAACAGGACCAGCAAGTTACGCCCGCGATGCACCGCTATATTATGACCGTAATGGCGACCAATTCAAATCCTTACTTTTTTGTATCCGATATTGAACTGGAGCGGCCCGGCTTATCTTATACGGTTGATACGGTAACGAGACTGATCGGAAGATTTGGCGCACAGACTGATTTTTATTGTATCACCGGTGCTGATGCTATTCAGGAACTGCCAACCTGGGAGAAAGTCCATGAATTATTAGAGCTATGTCATTTTATTGCAGCTACCAGACCTGGCTGCAATAGTACCCTGGATGATGTAATTACGCATTTTGGATTGCAAGGACGCAAGCGGATTCACCGTTTGGCAACGCCCGAGCTCGAGATATCCTCTACCGATATCCGGGACAGAGTAAAAAATGGCTTGTCAATCAAATATATTGTGCCGGAGAGCGTGGAAACCTATATCTTAAAAGAAGGCTTATATCGCTAAATAGGCGGTGCCAAATAAAGGCAGGCATAAAATAACCGGATTCGCAGATAATGTTAATGCAAGTAGAATCCATGGAAAGAGAGGTGATCTCAATGGCAAAAACTCTCTATGTCGGCAATTTGCCGTGGTCGACAACTGATACTGCACTGACTGAAGTATTTAGTTCCCACGGTGCTGTAATATCAAGCAGAATTATCACCGATAAAGAAACTGGTCGTTCAAGAGGTTTTGGCTTTGTTGAAGTTGAAGATGAAGACGCAGACAAAATGGTTGAAGCTTTGCATGGCTCTGAGTTTGGCGGGCGACAGATTGTTGTTAATGAAGCGAAACCAAGACAAAGCTAAGCTAAATAAATTCTGATAAACTGCCTCTCGGCTGCGGGAGGCTTTTATTTTTGTGCTTTGACAGTTTTATTGCCAAATGACTTTTAAGTAAGGCCTGGCAGGAATTTATCAAGATTTGCTGAATTTTAGCTGATGGGTGATGGAAAAGATGCGAATAGAGCAAATTTCGGAGAAATTAGCGCAAAGATTATCTAATAAACGTTTTCAGCATTCGGTTGGCGTGAGCAATACGGCCCAAGCGCTGGCCAGGCGTTATCAGTGCAGTCCGGAAAAGGCAAAACTGGCCGGTTTATTGCATGATTGCGCCCGTGAGTTAACCAGTAATCGCCTATTGTCAATGGCTGAAGCCTTTGGTATAGTGGTGGGAGACATTGAGCGTCACCATACAGTTCTGCTGCACGCATTGGTTGGCGCAAGAATGGCGGAGGCTGAGTATGGCGTGTCGGACGATGAAATCAGACAGGCTATCGCTCTTCACACAACTGGCGGACCGAATATGACAACTTTGGATAAGATTGTCTTTTTGGCGGATGTCATTGAACCTGGACGCTCGTTTTCCGGGGTTGAGGCGATCCGGTTGTTGGCAGCGGAAAATCTGGATAAGGCTGTATTGGCAGCCTTCAACCAATCAATTATATTTCTTGCCGGCAAAAACAGCATAATTCACCCTGATACGATCATTGCGCGCAATGCATTACTGTTTACTGATTAAACTAATTTTGTTTTGCGGGAAAGGAGGAGGCTGTGATGAGTAACGGACGGCGCAAAATTCGCTGGACAAGAGTATTGGTATTATTCATTATTGTTATGGCTGTGGTCATGGCGGCAACTGGCGCTGCTCATTATGTTTATACTGTCTTCCGCCCTCCGGCTGCAGTTGTTGCTCCGGCCATGACTGAGCAGCCCGCCGAAAAATTTAATAAAAATACGAATATATTACTGATGGGCGTGGATGATGGGGAACCCCAAATTAAGGCGGCTGTCAAGCCAAAGCGCTCAGATACGATGATTGTGGCAAGTATCAATCCTGAAACGGGTGCGATAAACTTGTTGTCAATTCCCCGCGATACCCAGGTGGTCATCCCGGGACGGGCAGGCTATGACAAAATAACGCATGCTTATTTTTATGGAGGTCCTCAATTGGCGGCCCGTACTGTCGAAAACTTTTTACAATTGCCGGTGAATTACTATGTCACAATTGACTGGCAGGCTTTTATTAAAGTAATCGATATTTTAGGCGGAGTGAACTTGTATGTAGAAAATAATATGGATTATGAGGATCCGTATGCTGATTTGCAAATTCATCTTACCAAAGGCTATCAGCACTTGAATGGAGACAAAGCCGGGCAATATGTGCGTTTTCGCCATGATGAGCTGGGCGATATCGGGCGGGTGCAGCGCCAGCAACGTTTTTTAAAAGCACTAAGTGATGAATATATGCAGGTAGGGACAATTGTAAAACTCCCCGCTTTAGCTACGACAATGAATCAATATGTTTCCACCGACATGTCGATGATGGATGTGCTTAAACTGGTCAATAGCCTTAAAGGCTTTAAACATGGAATGATGCAGGCCGAAATGCTGCCAGGCCAGTTTGCAACTATTGATGGTCTGAGTTACTGGATTCCTGATAAAGAACAGACCAGGCAGCTGGTGGAACGGATGTTTACCGATAATGTTTTCACGAAAGATATTTATTCGAATAGCAGCGCGAATATTAACTAATACCTATCGTTTATCAGCCAGGCTGTTTTTGCAATCGAAGCGCAGAAGCCGTTCCTATTGGATAGGTTAAAGGACAACGAAACTTTACGGCAATAATCCGCAAGTATCCACAGGAATTAGAGTTACCGCACGATTGAAAGGGGATGGTTTTACTGCAAAAAAGCAGTTAAGCCATCCCCTTTGCGTGACAAGCAGTTTTACGGAAGCTTTCTGCCAGTCCCTCTCAGGTACTATGCTCCGCAGTGCCTGCCGCCAGCAACTCTGAGCTGACTAGCCGGGTATAAAAAAACAGTTTCAAGCCTGAGGTTTATTGAAGGTGTTGCTCTATGCTATAGCTTCAAAACTATAGAGAAGGGCCTTTTTAAGTTTTTAGTCGTATTTTGCAGGAAACTTGACAAATAAGAAGAATAAAATAATGCTGGAATGAAATAATGAACAATAGCAATGCTTAATTTACAGGAGGCAATAATGACTCAATTGAATCAATTGGCGGACCTCATCGCTGCCGCTGCCAGTGCCAAGAAAGCCCAGGATATTGTGATTCTTGATATGGATGGCGTAACATTGATAACAGACTATTTTATCATTGGCAGCGCCAATTCAACTACACAGGTTAAAGCAATCGCAGACAATATAGAAGAAAAATTAGCCGAACAGGGATTTAAATTGCTGCATAAAGAAGGTTACCGCGAAGGGCGTTGGATATTGCTGGATTATGGCAGTTGCATTGCTCATATATTTGTGGAAGAGGACCGGCGTTTTTATCATCTGGAGCGGTTGTGGGGAGATGCAAAATCCTATACATATGATAAATAGAGGTAATATGATGAGCAATAATGACAAATTAAAGCCGAATAACGTTGCTACGCTGAAAGTGGTGCGCGTTAGCGAATTGGGCGCATTTTTGGATGCCGGAACAGGAAATACAAATGATGATATCTTGCTGCATAAAGTCCAACAGGCCCATCCTGTTGCTGTTGGCGATGAAGTTAATGTTTTTTTATATCTTGATCCAAAGGGCCGCTTAACAGCCAGCATGCGGGTACCGCAAATGCGCGAGGGGCAAGTGGCTAGAGTTAAAATTATCAACACCACGAAAGATGGTGCGTTTGCTGACGTAGGAGCCGAGCGGGGGATTTTCATGCCTTATGCCGGGATGCGAGGCAATGTTAAGACCGGTGAAACTGTCTGGGCCAAGCTTTATACCGACAAGTCGGGGCGAATGGCAGTTACCATGGAAGTTGAGGACGAACTGAGGCGTGCGGCAAAACCGGCGACAGATGTTAAGGTTGGCGATTTTGTAAGCGGCGCAATTTATAACTTTACCGATCAAGGGGCATTTTTATTTACCAAGGAACGCTATATTGCCTTTTTGCACAATCAGGAAATGCAGCAGCGTCCTAAAGTCGGTGAAGAGATAAATGCCAGGATTACCTATATTCGCGATGACGGCCGAATTAATGTGTCAATGCGGCCGGCGAAAGAGGATGCAATTACCGTTGATGCGGCTAAAATTTTGGAATTAATGAATGGTCGCGGCGGTAAAATGCCTTATAGCGACGAGACATCACCGGAAGTAATCAAGGCCAAACTTAATATGAGCAAGGCAGCTTTTAAGCGAGCTATCGGGCGACTGATCAAAGAAGGGATTGTTGAACAGAAAGAAGGCTGGACTTATCTCAAACAAGAACTCACTGAAACCTGACAGTGAGTTTTTTTGTATAATGGCAATTCAGTATAAAGCCTGCGGCTTTTACTAATTTTGCAGTCAGCGCAGGATTTTGGCATATTTTGGCGAAAGTGATAATTAAATAATGAAAAAGCCAATAAAATGGTATCCGGGGGAGTATATATGAGTGAGAAGGTTCTGGACAAAAAGGGTATTTTGCTGGAAACTGGTACAAATGAATTTGAAATCGTAGAATTTCATGTCGGGGCAGTAACTTATGGCATAAATGTAGCAAAGGTCAGAGAAGTGATCAATGTTGTAGAGGTTACCAAAATGCCGCAGTCGCACCTTTATGTTGACGGAATGTTTACCTTGCGCGGGCGGGTAATGCCACTTGTAAACTTAGCCCGTTGTTTGGGAGAGAGAGAAGATACAACAGCCAAAAATATCATTGTCAGCGAGCTGAATAATTATTTTGTCGGTTTTTTGGTTGACGGCGTTTCCCGTATCCACAGAGTTTCGTGGACTGCAATGGAACCACCGCCGGTGATTGGCGAATCCTCAATGGTTGTTGGCATTATCAAGATGGATGCCAAAATGGTTCTGCTGCTGGATTTTGAAAAAATTATTGCTGATATTAACCCGGACATGAATTTAAAATTGACCACTGTTCCGCAAAAGTCGGAAGATATCAAGGCGGAACGAGGCCGGAAAACTATTTTGCTGGCTGAGGACTCGCCAATGCTGCGTGAATTGCTGGTAGATACACTGCATTCGGCCGGCTATAGTAAGATTTATCCGTATCACAACGGCAAAGAAGCCTGGGATGCCCTTGAGGCGATTGCTCGTGGAGATAAACCGGTGGAAGACAGTATTTCAATTATTATTACTGATATAGAAATGCCGCAGATGGACGGACATCATTTGCTTAAACGAATTCGCGATGACCAAAAATTAACGCAACTCCCGGTAGTCATTTTCTCTTCGCTCATCAACGAGGAAATGCGTCGTAAGGGTGAAACAATCGGCGCTGATGGTCAAATTTCCAAGCCAGAAATTGGGCAGCTAATTGACCTTCTGGATAAACTGGTTTTGCAATAAACGATCATAAATTTTATGGTTTTTTTTCATAAATACGCTTGCAAAGTTACTATGTAATGTGTATAATAAGAAGGTAGCTTAACGACACATGATCGTAAGAATGCGATAATGTGCCAGTATATCTGGGGGTATAGCTCAGCTGGGAGAGCGCTTGAATGGCATTCAAGAGGTCAGCGGTTCGATCCCGCTTATCTCCACCAGAGAAATCAAGGGTTTGCAGAGATGCAAACCTTTTTATTATGTTAACATGCGCCTATGTCTGTACCTACAGGCTGAAATTATGGACAAAAATTAATAAAGTACAATGTAAAAGGACAGTATTTCAAGCCTGTTTTGTTTATTTTAGGCTATCTCAAATATTCTGCGTAACATCTGCTGACTGATTTTCGGTTGACTCCAAGGCATGTATATAAGTATTGCAGGTTGCCTTGCTAGCTTTTTCCGCGGCCTTCCTGCGTCCCCAACGGCGCGCATTATGGGCGTCCATAACCCCAATTTTCATATCGTTTCTAATGTTTGCTTCGTCTTTTCTGTTATCACATTGCCTGTATTCAGGGTTCCTTTCGGTTCAATTAAAACAACCTGAACTTCCTCTTGTGCTACTGGAAGATGATCGACTCCTTTAGGAATAACAATAAATTCACCTTCATTCAGCGAAATCTCATTATCTATAAATTTGATTAGCAGTTGCCCTTTTACTACAAGGAATAATTCATCTTCATTATCATGATGGTGCCAATCAAACTCTCCTTTTAATTTTACCAACTTGATATGAGAATCGTTTAACTCTCCAACTATTTTGGGACTCCAGAAATCATTGAATGAGCTGAATTTCTGCGATAGACTAACCTTATTCAAGGTACCATCTCCTTCGTTATTGTTATCTCTTAATTCAATAGAATAATAATATCTCCCTTCATCTCTTATCGGGATAAAATAGACCTTATGGCGGCACCCAACAAAACCTGACGGAACAATAGGCCGCTCAGTATCTGTTGGACTGGCGGCGGGTATATTCGGTAGACCGTATTTTTAGACGTGCGCCAGGCTGCATCACAAAGTCGGCGGCTGCGGCATGAGATATACTTGTCGGATACATGACAAGCAGGTGTTCTTATTTGATGAAGATGGGAAATGGAGTGAATTGTTCCGGTTGGCAGCCTTGCTGATCGGTTTTATTTTTTCTCCCTTACAAAATATGACATTGTTCGTTATGTAATCGGGTATAAAATCGAATTAAAACGAATTAAGGGAGGAACTGCTATGAAACTGAGAAAATCAATTGTGCTATCCTTAATGTTATTATGCTCGGTGGGTCTGATTGGCGGCTGCGGAACGAAAGAAACGCTGGCGACTGCTGCCGAGAAGTATCCGGAGAAAGCAATTACGCTGATTGTGCCTTATGCCCCAGGAGGTACTTCCGATATGATGGCTAGAGCGATAGGGAAAGTAGCTTATAAACATCTGGGACAGAATATCATCATAAAAAATGTACCAGGCGCCGGCGGGATTTTGGGCTGGAATGAGTTGGTGGAATCGGGGGATGACGGCTATACCTTAGGGACAGTGGATGCAAGCACATTATTACAGTCGCTTTATGGGACAACCCCGTATCACTATCCTTCGGCCATTGATCCACTAGTGCAAATTATGGAGCTGCCGGTTATTGCGGCTGTTCGTTCCGATTGTCCGTGGAACAGTCTAACCGAGTTAGTGGATTACGCTAAACAGCATCCCCACGCTATTAAATTTGGACATAGCGGGTTAGGGAGCGCAAATCATCTTGTCGGCGAAATGATTGCGCAAAATACCGGAATTGTCTTGGATCAAGTACCTTTTAAAGGCGCCTCGGAATCATTGGCTGCTCTATTGGGCGGACATGTTCAGTTAATGTTTGCTGCTCCGCCTGCTATACAAGAACATGTAAAAAGCGGTGCAGTGAAAGTCATTGGTGTTGGAGCCGCAAAGCGAATGAACGATTATCTTTTCAGCAGTGCGCCCACCTTTCAGGAACAGGGAGTAGATGTGGTATTCAGCTTCTTTGTGGGCATTGCGGCTCATAAAGGTATGCCGCCGGAAATAAAAGCTAAGCTGTTAGCTGGGCTTGAAAAAACAGTGAATGATCCTGAGTACATAGAAAATATGAAAAAGCTAGGCATGGAAGTCAACTATGTAGAACATCGAGAATTTTTAAAAAATTGGCTTGTTGATACTAAAAAAATCACGAAGGTAGTTAAAGAATCCGGAATTGCAGAAAAAATAGCAGCGCAGAAAAAGTGAGGCAGATCCAAGGGCAAAAAACAATTAAAAACGGCTAGAGGATAAGGCCTTAAAATAACAGAACCTGCGAGGTTTCGCAGGCTTCTTTTTATCTTGTTTTGAACTATGCGGCACACATTACCCATTTTGATTTGTGGAATATTTTATCGATAACATTTGCAGTTGAGGCTTGGGTGTGCCTGGTGAGGTAGCGGAGGTTTATTTGGTTGTGGACAATTTAGTAGGAAATATCTAATAAGGATTGATTCTTTATGCGAGTCTGGCAGTTAATTTCAACTATCTATCCCGCAATTTGTGTAAACCCTTTAATTGATGTAAAATATAAGCACAATCTTTGGCGCAAATCTATGATAATAGTTATTAAATCTTAGTTTTTTGATAACTTTGCATCAGCAATGGTGATACTATGCTGATGCCTTTGAAGGTTCCGGGCGGCATGCAGATAGTAGGGGGTTATATGGACAATTACGATAGAATGAAAAATTCTTATTATAAAGAATGGGAAAAATTTACGCAAACGGGTGATTGCGCTCCGGACATTATTCGACCGATGATACTTGCGTCCTGGAAACGATGCCGGGCACAGGGGCTTGATCCTTATGACAGTAAAAACTATTACGTTGAAGCTTCTCAAAAGTTTGATAAAGTGTTGAGCCGGAACCAGTTCCTGATTACAGTGGCCAAGCCTCATCTGGACATTTTGGCTCAAATTCTTGAAGGGACCGGGTTCATCGGATTGCTTGCCAGCAAAGAAGGGTATGTGCTGGATGCTGTAGGAAATCCGGAGCTGGTGAGGGAGGCCGCAAAGGAGTTTATCAGGCCGGGAGCAAAACGGATGGAGTCTGTGGCCGGTACTACGGCCATTGCCCTCTGTATTAGGCATAAGGAAGCTGTGCAGGTATTGGGTGCTGAACACTACTCAAGCAATTATCACGATTGGACTTGTTATGCGGCCCCAATATTCGGCGAACTTGGCGAATTGGCAGGTGTTTTGAATTTAAGCGGTGATGATCGCTTTATTCAAAAACATACCTTTGGAATTGTCATTGCCCTGGCAAAGGCGATAGAAGATGCTATTCAACTTCGTTCAATCAACAATTATCTCTATACTTGTATTGAAAGCTCTGAATACGGCATGGCAATTCTGGATAACAACTACAATGTCAAGCATTTAAATAAAAATCTGCAAAAATATAGCCTGCATACCATTCAAGAATTATTGGATCAACCGGTTAATCGTGTTTTGCTTTCCGACCCGCCGTTAGAAAAGCTATTGGAATCGGATAACAAGTTTTTTGAGAAAAGCGTTCTCGCAAAAAATAGAGACAATAAATATATCAGCCTTTTGATTAATATCCAGTCGGTATTTAATGAAGAAGGCGAATTGATTGGCAAGCTGATTATTACCAAAGAAAAAAAAGAACTGCATCGCCTGGTTCATCGCATGGTAGGCGCCTACGCCACATTTACGTTTGGCAATATTCTGGGGAAAAGCGAAAAAATTCTTCGCTCCATTGACTTGGCCAAAAGAGTTGCTCAAACTAGTGCCAGAGTACTCATTCAAGGCGAAAGCGGCACCGGAAAGGAATTGTTTGCGCAGGCGATCCATAACGCCAGCCCTTTGCGCGGCGGGCCTTTTATCGGTATTAATTGCAGCGCCATCCCCTCAGAACTTATGGAGAGCGAACTGTTTGGCTATAATGAAGGCGCCTTTTCCGGGGCAAGAAAAGGCGGGATGCCTGGAAAGTTTGAGCTTGCCGATGGCGGAACAATATTTCTTGATGAAATCGACAGCATCCCTCATGAGATGCAAATAAAATTATTGAGAGTACTGGAAGAAAACAAAATCACCAGAGTCGGCGGAAATGTTGTTTTACCTGTCAATGTACGAATTATCGCAGCAAGCGGCAAAAATTTGGGGGACTTAGTCAGGCAAGGGCATATACGGCTTGATTTATATTATCGAATTAACACCATTATCATAGAGATTCCTCCGCTCAGGAACCGCAAGGAGGATATTCCTCTGTTGGCGGAACATATTATTGTACTTAACTGTGAAAAGCTGGGGTTGAAGAAAAAGGTAATGTCGGCGGGTTTTTTAGCGGCGTTAATGCATTATGACTGGCCGGGAAATATTCGCGAACTTGGCAATACGATTGAGCGGGCGATTATCATTTCCGGTGAATCGGGTATGTTGGACGTACATTGTTTAGAAATCGGCTTTTCCAAAAATCAGCTATTTAGAAACACCGGATTGGAAAAAGGAAAAGTTTCTGAAGTAAAAACATTATGGCAAATTGAACGGGAGGCTATTGAGGAGGTTCTCAAACTAACCGGCAATAATTATGTCATGGCTGCTCAATTGTTGGGTATACACCGCAATACACTGCGCAATAAGTTGAAGGAATACAAATAAATAATTGACTGGGAATGAGGATCCTTTTTATTCGAACAAATTATTGCTGAATGGACTGTGGTTTAAAGCAAATGAGGCTTAACATTATACACCAGGCTGACCTTTCGGCGGAAAGGGTTTAGCCTGTTTTATTGTTTATTGCACAATTTTTGTGGACAAAAATTGTGCAATAAACTTAAATAATGCACAATTTTTGTCGTTAAAAAATTAATTCAAATAAGATAAGCAGGGAGAAAGGCAGAATAATCAACAGCAGAAGGGCATTTTCATGACAGACGGCAATATTGGCATGGTTTTTGCAGCTATACCTTAAAGGACAGGTTTATGCTCTGAGGAATGGAAGGACTGTCTGGAACCTGAAATTGGAGGTGAGGCGTGGGGCTGGTTAGGAAACAGGCAACATTTCATCCAATCTCTTGGACCTAAACATGCAGGTTGTCGACAGTACTTGCGGCAGCCATAAAGGATGCGGGAGTAGAGCAGTTATAACTGTTTGGAATATTTAGCAAATAATACTTTTGGAGGTATGACAATGAGCGAAATCATTAAGCTCAAATATTTTTGCAATGGACAATTTGTTGAGTCAAAGACGGAGCATTACGATAAAATCTATGATCCTAGTACAGGTGCGGTCATCGCTCATTCACCGCGTTGTACCAAAGCCGAGGTTCTAGCGGCGATTGAGGCGGCGAAAACGGCCTATCCTGCCTGGTCAAATACACCCCCTATGAAAAGAGCGCAAATCCTTTACCGGATTCGTGAGCTTATTATGCAAAATTTGGATGAACTTACCTTAAGTGTTGCTACTGAAAATGGGAAAGCATGGCTGGAAGCCCAGGGCGATGTGTTAAAAGCAAAAGAGGGTACAGAACTTGCTTGCGGAATTCCGTCGCTATTGATGGGAGAATCGCTGATGGATACGGCCAACGGTGTGGATACCACCTTATATCGGGAATCGGTTGGGGTTTTTGCGGGCTTGGTTCCTTTCAATTTTCCGGCGATGATTCCCTTCGGCTGGATGGCCCCTCTTTGCATTGCTGCGGGCAATACCATTGTTTTGAAAGCTTCAAGCATGACTCCGATGACAGCATACAAAATGGCTCAAATTTACAAAGAAGCCGGCGTTCCTGACGGGGTGGTGAATGTTGTAACCTGCAGCAGAGTGGAAGCCGAACTGTTTCTTACGCATGAGGATGTACGGGGCATTACCTTTGTTGGCTCAACCAGTGTTGGTAAGCACATTTATTCTGTGGCGGCTGCTCACGGTAAACGGGTGCAGGCTCTGTGCGAAGCCAAAAACCACGCACTGGTGCTGGAAGATGCCCCGCTTGAGAGAACGGCAGCGGGTATCATTAACGCGGCGTTCGGTTGTGCGGGAGAACGTTGTATGGCGCTTCCGGTTGTTGTGGTGCAGGAAAGCATCGCGGATAAACTCGTTGAACTGCTGGTTCAATTTTGCAAGGAAGCAAAAGTTGGCCCCGCCTATGATAAAGCGACTAATCTGGGCCCTGTTGTTACAGAAGACCACAAGAAATCGATTGTCAATTGGATAGAAACGGGTATCAAGGAAGGCGCCAAGCTTGTATTGGATGGCCGGGATATTAAAGTGTCCGGCTATGAAAAAGGGGCTTATATCGGCCATACGATTTTTGACCATGTTACCTCTGAAATGACGGTCGGACAGAAAGAAATATTCGGACCGGTCTTATGTATTAAACGGGTTAAGAATTTTGAAGAAGGCATTACGGCGATGAACGCTAATCCTTATGCCAACGGGTCGGTCATCTTTACCCAAAACGGCTATTACGCAAGAGAATTTACCAAACGAACTCATGGCGGCATGGTTGGGGTGAATGTCGGTATTCCTGTACCTGTAGGTGTTTTTCCTTTTAGCGGTCATAAAAACTCATTTTTCGGCGATTTGCATTGCTTAGGCAAAGACGGCGTTAGATTCTATACGCAAACTAAAAATGTAACAACAAAGTGGTTTAATGAGGAAGAAAGAAAACAAAAAACCGTTTCTACCTGGGATGGAACAATTTAGATATTCTATCCGCCAGGTGTCGTTTGTCAAACAGCCCCAGTTGCTTCCCAAGGGGCTTGCACTGCTCGACAGTAGCGGGACATACAAGGATAAAGGGATATTTCAGCGGGGTTTGCTGAAATATCCCTTTTTTTTCCGCGAAAAATGTTCCAGGGTATAAAATAGCCGGTAAGCCGGAGCTTTATAGCGGCCAGCCTTCTTCGGAAAAGCCGCCCCGCTTGATACCGTTCTTTGCTGCTGCTGCCAGGTCTGAATATTTTTTACTCATTCGAACACCATCTCTTGGTCCGGTTAGCCGGAACGTACTTCGAAACGCAGCCGAGGAGGAACATAGCGGATTTAGGAATTACAGCATATCAGGGGAGCCGCCGTTATTCCAGACGCTTTTGTTAAAAATGTAGTTAAGGCCAACATAGCTAGGTATGGAAGTTAACTATTTAAGCCACGAGGACTTTTTTCAAAAATGGCTTAAAGAAACGAAAAAACTTATAAAAGTAGTAAAAGAATCCGGTATTGCTGAAAAAATAGCAGAACAGAAAAAGTAAGGATAGTAACACAAATTGCGAAGTCCTTGAAAATTAAAGGTAAATCTTAATCAAAAGTTCATATTGATTTAACAAGTACCAAGAATTTATCCAGTATACTTAAATTAAACAAATTGCCTTGCTGATTTGACCATACCCTCTCCCTCAGGCAAATACAGCATGGCAATTTTTAAATAGTCGTGACCAAGTCGTTTCTGTTGGCAGGCGGCTTTTTTATTTATCGCTAATGCTCAGAGGTTCTTATACTGTCTCTTAAAAATTTAAGTAGTTTTTGCCCGTCTTCAGTCAGGCTAGTTCCGGTGCCATTACAGGCAGGGCATTTCTTTTGGTTGATTTTTCCGGTTCCATGACAGCTTAAACATTCTTCTTCGATGCTGGACGTGCTTTTCATTACCCGCCTCCTAAATATAGATTGTTTTGGTGCTGGCAAGGGCAGCAGCCGCCGGACAGATATATCGTCCAAACGAACATTTATTGTAAGAAATCCCATAATTGTTTTCCGATTAACAAGGTTGTTACTGAAACAAATAGTGGTTTAACATAAGCGCTGCCTTTGGCGATAGCAAATCTTGATCCTGCGATGGCGCCGACGATCATTGCCAGGCCCATAGTGAGGCCATAGATATAATTGACGGAACCGGCCAGCATAAACGTCGCGGCAGCCCCCAGGTTGCTTGCCAAATTGAGTGCTTTGGCGTTTCCGGCGGCTACCACAAAATCAAAACCAAGCATTAAAAAGGCAAAAATCAAGAACGAGCCTGTTCCTGGGCCGAAAAAGCCGTCATAGAAGCCTAATGCAAAAGCTGCGCAACCTCCTAATATGCCGGCTTTTTTGTTAATTCCGGTATAGGTGGATTTATCGCCCCAATCTTTTTTTAAAACCGTATAAACCGCCACTAAAATCAGCATGGTCAGAACAAGCGGCTTTAAAATTTCCGGTGGAATAAGCCTCACTGTATATGCTCCCAGAATCGAACCGAGCAGTGATACCGGAAAAAGGTATTTAACTAATCCGATATTCATTTTTCCTGAACGAAAAAAGGACATGCTGCTGGTCAAAGAGCAGCATATTGAGGCAAGTTTGTTGGTGCCCAATACAACGCCGGGCGGCAGCCCTGTCATTAACAGCGCCGGCACGGAAATTAAGCCGCCGCCGCCGACAACAGAGTCGATGAATGCAGCAATAAAGCCTGCCGACAATAAAAAAATCAGAATTTCCATACTTATGTGTTCCATAGGATACCCCCCGATTTTACAAACAAGGATCATTAAGTGAAAGTTAACTGCGGCAACTTTTGCAGCTCTTTTCCCGTCTTCTTCGTTGCTTTACAGATTCCTGAGCTGCGCAAATCTTCGCCTTGCAGGCCGGAAAAATTCTTGCAGCGATCCTGTTTTAAATGACATAAGCTAGTACCTTATCAGCCCTAATCCAGTGAATATTGATTGTCTGGTTTTTGCATTCCTTTTAGTCCTGCTTATTATAGGCAGCACTGAAAAGGCACATCATTGAGGGAAAGAGCAAGCAACATGAATCGGCCTGATTAAATTCAGCATATAATGCTATTATATAAAAAAATACTTCAGTTGTCTAAAGATAGACTAAGGATTGGACGCTGTTGCTGAAATAAATGCTAAATTTATTGTAAGCGGCTTTACTAAGTTAATTCAATAATATATAATTGATATAAATAAATATTTTATATTTATAAATAATAAATATTGATAATGAGGTTTGTAAGATTATGATTTAAGCTTGCTTGAGCACTATTAATTCAATGGGGTGTAAAAAATTTACATAAATTAAAGGAAATGGAATAATTTGGAAGAATATTAACTTCAGTTAAAGATTTTATTTTAAATGGTTTTAAATGGTTTTAAATGGGCAAAATAAGACATATTGAGTTATACAGTGAGGTGAGTGCAGTGAATTCAAATTTATTCGAGAATCCGATTATTATTGTAACAGGGTTAATTAGTGTGTATAGTATTTGCTTATCAGTCTATGCAATTTTAAGCTAATTCAGTTTTAATTAAAAAAGCGCCTTTGAGGCGTTTTTTTAATTAAAAGTTTATCAGATAATTTATAAATAATAAAATGATTTTTATTATTATTTTAAGCAGATGAATTGACATATAATGAACTTTTATGATATTTTTAAAATACTTTTGAAATAGGAGGTTTTTGATTGAGTACCAGTGATGTACAAAAAGTAAAAATTACGGTCGCCGACCCTTCGGCTCTGGGGTTATTCGGACTTGCCATGGTCACCTTTGTAGCGTCATCGCAAAAATTGGGAATTACAACAGGCGTGGCGTTCATCATCCCCTGGGCTATTTTTTTGGGGGCAATTCTTCAGTTAATTGCCAGTTTGTATGATTTTAAGCATAACAATATTTTCGGCGCTACTGCGTTTGGCGGATATGCCTTTTTCTGGTTCGGCGTAGCTGCCAGCTGGCTGATCAAACTGGGCGCTTTCGGACCCGCTTTAGCGGCAAACGCTGATCCTAAGCAACTGGCTTTTGCCTTTTGCGGTTACTTAATCTTTTCGTTATTTATGACGATTGGTTCAATGGAAACAAATAAAGTGCTTTTTTCGATTTTTTTGTTTATTGATGTCTTATTACTCACTCTGGCAATAGATACTTTTAGTCCCAATCATACTGCGCACACAATTGCCGCATGGTCGGAATTGCTTATCTCGCTATTATCCTTTTACGGTTCGGCCGCAGTGGTTTTGAACCAGCACTTCGGGAGAATTTTCTTGCCTGTCGGCAAGCCTTTCGGTATTTTTAAATAAAAACGGTTATGGCCGCTCCTCCTTTGCGGGTAAAGGAGGAGCGGTTTTTCTATGCGGCAAATAAGGCAGTGGAATTTTTTAGGTCAACAAGGAACGGAGCTGCATACTATATTATAATCAGGCGAGGCGGTGAAAAGGAGTGATGTTATGAGGCAGATCATGCTGGAGGAATTGGAAGCGCTGGCAGAACAGGCCAGGCCAGGACTACAGAAGGTCGCCGAAAATATAGGGCGTACGGTTAAGCTATATCTTCACTGGTCAGCAGGGCATTATGAGCAGTATTTTGACGATTATCATATAAATGTTGGTCAAAATGGCGAGCTTTTTGTAAGTACTGATGATTTTAATGAATATAAACTTCACACTTATCACCGTAATAGCGGTGCAGTTTCCATTGTCGCAGCTTGTGCATACAATGCCTGTTCTGTTGATGATCTTGGACCGGAACCTCCAACTGATCAGCAAATAGAAGCGCTTGCGCAGGTGATTGCAGTTCTGGCAAAAACGCTGGATATTCCTATTGACGGCAAATCTGTGATGACCCATGCGGAAGCTGCTGATAATTTAGATGGAGATACCCGCTGGCATGAACCTTATGGACCGAATACAACGACTGAGCGATGGGATTTCTGGGTGGTAAAAGCCGGCGATGAACCCGGTTCCGGAGGAAATATATTAAGAGGCAAGGGACTATGGTATTACTATAATGGCCTTTAGTGCCCATGATGAAACGGGGGGGATCAACCGCCCCGGTTTCATCGTGCCAGTACTGCGCCAATCTTGAAACTGCAAGTGAATGGCTATGCCGATTGACGACAACGCAGTATTGCAGTATTACGGAAAACCGTCCGTCAGTAACAATTCAGGGGTCTAGCTTTATGCAGGCATTTCGGAGGTTCCTGAGGTATATAGAGAGTTATCTTCAGCAACGGAAGCCGGGTCTGCGCCGTTATCAACAGGTTGGTTTTTTGCCGTATCAGGCCGGTCAGTATTGGCTTGTGCGTCATCGCTTGATATTATTTGATCAGGGCGATTATCCATAAAGATCACCTCTTTATCATAAAATTTAGGAAATGATTTTGCAGCCTGTCTATCACCTCTTGCACTTAGTTTTCCCAAAAATGATTTTCCAAGGCAATTTTTCAGGGATTTTGCTATGGTATTTATTGAAAGATTTAAAGGAATATTTTGAATTTAGCCGAATAAATACTAGATAGAACATAGAAATTCTTGATAAGTGAGATTAAAAACATGGGACAAGGGTCGATTTTTGAACGATTGTTTACTGCCGGATCAGTTGTGCCCGGAGTACGGACGTATAGCGATTTTAAGTGGGCTCTGGCCCAAACTGAGGTACCCGGCATTATATTGCTGTTTGGCGATATTATCGTATTGCCTGAATTGCTGGCTGAGGCAAAAAAATTTAATAAGCGAATACTGATCCATCTTGATTTGTTAGGGGGAATAGGCAAAGATAAAGCCGGGATTAAATTTTTGGCGCGCATGGGCGTTACTGGTGCGCTTACAACCAAACCCCAATTGGTTAAGCATGCCAGAGAAGAAGGTATGGTTGTCATTCAACGCTTGTTTCTCATGGATTCTGAGGCTTTGAAATCAGGTATCAACCTGTTGCAGGGCTGTAAACCTGATGCAGTGGAAATCCTGCCGGCATCGGTACCGATTCAGGCTGTTCAAGAGCTTTCTCAAAGAACCGGAGTGCCAATATTGGCCGGCGGCTTGCTCTATACCGCCGAAGATGTTCAAAATGCATTGCAAAAGGGTGTGTACGCAGTTAGTACAAGCCGGCGTGAATTATGGAAATAAAAAAATATAATTTGCAGGAATATTGCGACAAATGTATAATATGCTATAATAAGTAAATATATTGGACGAGAGATATAAGAGAAGTTCATTGTGGATTTAGCTGAAGGCTAGATTTGTTTTGGGCTTCTTTTCTATGTCCAGCCCAACTTTGTTATTTAGTTAATGACTAAATTGACTTTCCGCTGGCGAGAAACAGGATCTGACAACGGCTAAGTCCCTGGAGACGTTCGAACTAAGTCTCATTGTCTAGTAAAGGGGCTGATGATTAAGCTGTACTTGGAGAATAATGAAAGGAAAGCATTTAAGGCTAAATATGAAAAGGGGGAAGCAGATTTATGACAAACTTATTCGGTGAATTTTTGGGAACGATGGTTTTAATGATTTTTGGTTGTGGCGTTGTGGCAAACTGCGTATTGTCAAAGTCCAAAGCTGAAGGCTCCGGCTGGATAGTGATTACTGCAGGCTGGGGGTTTGCTGTTATGCTGGGTGTATTTACCGCCAATGCGGCCGGAGCGCCGCAGGCTGATTTAAATCCGGCAGTGACCCTGGCCAAGACCTTTGTTGGGGTTTATACCGTTTCCGAGGCAATTGCCACCATGGGAGCTGAATTGCTGGGTGGTATTGCCGGCGCTGCCATTACCTGGCTGGCCTTTCTGCCGCACTGGGAGGTCACTGAGGATAAGGGGACTAAGCTGGCCGTTTTCTGCACAGCGCCGGCTATCCGCAATACCGGTGCAAATCTGTTATGTGAAATTATTGCTACATCAATGCTGGTACTCATGATTTTTGCTATCTTTTCCAAGCCTACCGGCGCTATTCCTCCGGGAGTCGGACCATATCTTGTCGGTATACTGGTTTGGGGGCTGGGATTATCGCTGGGCGGTCCTACCGGCTACGCTTTAAACCCAGCTCGCGACCTTGGACCGCGTATTGCTCATGCTATTTTGCCGATTGCCGGAAAAGGACGCTCAGACTGGGGATATGCCTGGATTCCTGTTGCAGGACCTATGGCTGGGGCAATTGTTGCCTACTTCATTGCCAGAGCAGGCGGTTTTTTATAAGCGTAACTTGCTGACCAACCAAAATACAATAAGGGAGTGGCGGATATGAGTGAAAAGTATGTATTGGCTTTAGACCAGGGTACTACAAGTTCAAGAGCTATTCTGTTTGATCAAACCTCTAACA
Source organism: Dendrosporobacter quercicolus (assembly GCF_900104455.1). NCBI lineage: Bacteria > Bacillati > Bacillota > Negativicutes > Selenomonadales > Sporomusaceae > Dendrosporobacter > Dendrosporobacter quercicolus. The sequence goes on along the minus strand of NZ_FNHB01000001.1, from coordinate 834,721 downwards.
TTATTGCAGTGGCCCAGAAGGAATTTACGCAAATATTTCCTAAACCTGGCTGGGTGGAGCATAACGCGGATGAAATCTGGAGCACTCAAATCGGAGTGGTGGCCGAGGTGGTGGCTAAAGCCGACATTGCGCTAACGGATATTGCTGCCATTGGTATCACAAACCAGCGTGAAACTACAGTAGTTTGGGATAAAAATACCGGTAAACCTGTTTATCATGCGATTGTGTGGCAATCCCGTCAGACCATGGATATCTGCAACGAGCTAAAAGCAAAAGGCCTGGAGCCGATGATCAGGCAAAAAACCGGTCTGGTGGTGGATGCTTATTTCTCAGGCACTAAAGTCAAATGGATTTTGGATAATGTGGCTGGAGCACGGACTAAAGCGGATGCCGGTGAATTATTATTTGGCACAATGGATACCTGGCTGATCTGGAAATTGACCGGCGGCAGAGTTCATGTAACAGATTATTCCAATGCATCACGTACGCTCATGTATAATATCCGGGAATTAAAATGGGATGAGGAAATTCTTTCAGCGCTTACTGTTCCGGCTTCCATGCTGCCGCAGGTTCGCCCATCCAGTGAAGTATACGGGCATACCGACCCGGCTGTGTTCATGGGTGCATCTGTACCAATTGCCGGAGCGGCGGGGGACCAGCAGGCAGCATTGTTTGGTCAGACCTGCTTTAAGCCGGGCATGGCGAAAAATACCTATGGCACCGGCTGCTTTATGCTGATGAATACCGGAAGTGAGCTGTACAGTTCTAAGAACGGGCTGCTTACCACCATTGCCTGGGGCATTGAAGGCAAGGTCGAATATGCGCTGGAAGGAAGTATCTTTGTGGCGGGATCGGCCATCCAATGGTTGCGCGATGGTTTGAAAATTATTGAAGCAGCTCCTGATTCAGAGTATTATGCGCAAAAGGTTGACAATGCTGAAGGTGTATATGTCGTTCCAGCCTTTGTCGGTCTGGGAGCACCCTATTGGGACATGAAAGCCCGCGGCGCCATTTTTGGCTTAACGCGTGGCACCAGCAAAGCTCATCTCATTCGGGCGACACTGGATTCGATGGCATATCAGACCAAAGATGTTCTGGGAGCCATGGAAGCAGATTCGGGCATTAAGCTGCAAGCGTTGAAGGTAGATGGCGGCGCTGTTGCCAATAATCTGCTTATGCAGTTCCAGAGCGATCTTTTACATGTACCGGTAGACCGTCCGCAGGTTATTGAAACCACGGCCCTGGGCGCGGCGTATCTGGCCGGTCTGGCTGTCGGCGTCTGGAGCAGTAAGGAAGAGTTGATTAAAAACTGGCAGCTTAACCGCCGGTTTGAACCGCAAATGGCTCCGGAAGAACGCGATAAGCTTTATGCCGGTTGGCAGAAAGCCGTCAAGCGGGCGATGGATTGGGATGAATAATTTCTTGAATATGGCTGGAGGGGATTAAGGAGACAGTCCAAGTTGAGCGTCTGCCGGCAGGCGGACGCTTTTGGACTGTTTTTTATTACCGTCAAGTTGGCCGGCTCAGGGACAATCGTTGCAGTAAGGACCGGACCGTGGTGAAGGGATGATCAAGCAGTGCGGTAGGACGCACGGATATTGAACGGCTAATGGCAGGCGTCGCCGCTAGCCAATAGAGAGAATACTTGTGTTACTGCCGGAATAGTATCAAAGTATATCTAGTAAAATAATTACCTGGCTATTAATACCAACATCGTTGTAGCATATTGCGGCAATAATAATAATCCGAATTTATATAGATGGTGATCATTATGGATTTTATTGTTGGATTAATCAGCATAGTGACAATTAATTTGGTGTTAAGTGGCGACAATGCGCTGGTCATTGCCCTGGCAAGCCGGAATTTATCGCCGCGTCGGCAAAAGTATGCGATCATTTTAGGTGGGGCAGGGGCAGTCGTGCTGCGCATTGTATTAACTTTTCTGGCGGTTTATTTATTGCAGATTCCGTACCTGCAAATGCTTGGCGGCGTTTTGTTATTATGGATTGCCGTAAAACTGGCTAAACAGGACAGCGGGCAGGCGTGTATTTCAGTTGCCAGCAGCTTAGGTGAGGCTGTCCGGACAATTATCATTGCCGACGTCGTAATGAGCCTGGACAACGTAATCGCTATTACCGGGGTAGCCAAGGGCAATATATCGCTATTGGTGATTGGCCTGGGAATCAGTATTCCTATCATTCTCTGGGGCAGCCGCCTGATTCACCGTTTGATTGAGAAATGGCCGGTTATCATTATGGTTGGTGCAGCATTTTTAGGCTGGACAGCCGGCGGGATGATTGTTGAAGATCAAAAACTTGCACCATTCCTGGCCGGTTATCCCTGGATGACAGAAGCTGTTTCAGTAGCTTTTGCCGCGCTGGTATTTATATTGAGCAGTTTTTCAGCGAAGCAGCGGCGAATATCATAATAAAGCCAGCCTTCATTGGCCGGCATTATTATGATATTTTCATTTTAGGAGAAGGCAACGACAGGAACATATTTAATTGTTGGCTGTGTGGAACTGGCAATTCATGACAATAATTTTTACATAAAGTTTTTATTACAGGGCAGGGAACGGTGGCCTACGGTAAGGTTAGGCTGTAGCCGAATGCAGGAGCTAATTGACGGAATAAAGCAAAAAAGCTAATATTAAAGATGAAGTTTAATATATCCACAAGGGCGGTGGTGTCGTGCATAGAGAAGACTTTCAAAGCCTGGATCCTAAGTTCGCGCAGTCACTGGTGGATATCGTGGCCAGTGAACTTAAGAAAAATGTCAACATTACGGATGATCGTGGTGTTATTTTGGCGTCTTTTAGCAAGGAAAGAGTCGGGCAGGTCCATGAAGCCGCCGCACAGCGCCTGACTTCAGGCAATATTCAGGAGTTTTCCGTAAGTGCTGAGGATGAGATCAGAATGCGCGGTGTACGGCGGGGGGTTAATGTTCCGATCATTTTTGCCGACCGCTGTGTAGGCGTAATCGGTGTAACCGGTGATCCTGAAACGGCAGCGCCTTATGCCCGGCTGGCGGCCCGGTTTGTTGAGGCTGCTCTGGAATCAAATGCCAATCGCGAAAAGCTGATGATCGCGTTAAAGGAAAAGCGGGAGCTGCAGACCATCTTTGTCAATAAGATTATCAGTATTCAGGAGGAAGAACGTAAAAAGATTTCCCGTGAGCTGCATGATGAGACAAGTCAGTCGTTAACATCCATTATTGTCGGCCTGCGCGTGCTGGCTGAAGTGGTGACCAGCAAGGCTGAACGGGAGCAAATTATGCAAATGCGTGATTTGGTGGCCCGCACGCTGGATGCTGTTCATCATCTTGCCGTTGAACTGCGTCCCTTGTTGCTGGATGATTTAGGCTTAATCGTGGCAGCTCAGAAATATGTTGATCACTATTGCCAGCAATATCCGATTGCCGTCGATATTGATTTTGTCAATTTGAGCCGTGAACAGCGCTTTCTGCCGGAGATTGAAATTACGATGTACCGGATTTTGCAGGAAGCTCTGACGAATATTGCCAAGCATGCCCAAGCCAGCCACGTACAGGTTAAATTACGCCGGCAGCGTCAAAGACTGTGTCTGACAGTCAGTGATAACGGTATTGGGTTTAATCCCGACTTTACGTCAAAGAGTGGTACCCGGCTGGGGATATTTGGCATGAAAGAGCGGGTGGAGTTGTTTGACGGCATCTTTGCGATTAAGTCGCTGCCGGGAGCCGGAACGGAAGTAGCGGCTGAAATTCCACTGGCGAACAAAAAAAATAAAAAACGTATCTGGTAAACTAACTGATCCCTTAGAGAGTAGGGCACTAAAGAAAAAAGGCGCCTCTTATGCCGTATGAGAAAAACCATACAACATGAGAGGTGTATTTTTATGGGAAAAAGGGTGCATTACCCGGTTGAGGTAAAATGGAAAGCAGTCAAATGAAAAAAATGTAATTATTTTCAATTTTTTAAAGGGATTTCCATATAGATGCAGTACTTTAACTAGTAAATAAAATAATCCAAGCACTGCAGACCATAGTCAATGGGGGTGGACAGGAAAAGGTGAGAATCCGTTTAAAAAACTCTGGAAGGTTTAAAGTCCTTTGTACCATGCAACCTTCTAAAACCAAAGTTTATATCAAGGAGGAAAGTCCTGGTGAAAACTTTTCTTTTGATTAAAAATCCAGACCAGCTACATAGCCTTTTTCCTATGGAATATCAATTGCAGTCTCTGGATGAAAAATACCTTGAAACCCCATACAAGGTAGGGCCAGTTAATACCTACGCATTGCGGGTCTATGAAACTGACCAATCCTATTTCTCAGTGGGAAACAAGAAATGGTTTGTTTTTTTCGATGATAACAGCGAGATCAGGATGACACAGTGGTATTACGAGACCATTTTCTCACAAGATTGCTGGACCTTGCTGGATCAGTTGCTGACATTATTAAGCGATGCCATCAGAACTGGGACATGCCGTCTTAGTCTGGCAGAGTACAACAGCGTGTTGGCTCATTTGGCTGCAATAAACGAGCAAGTACCGGGGAGCGGTCTTACATTACAACAGGTTCATTATATCCGGAAACAATCCTTTGGGGGATACCTAAATCAAACATTTTTGGACTTATTGGATGCCCATGTTCACGATAAACGAATTTATAAACATGCCATTGAGCAGTTGGCACTGCTGCGTGTAGGAGGAAATGTAAAAGCAATGCTGGCGGTTCCGGAAGTAAAAACCGTTTTGCCGCTTCGCTTTTTGTTTATTTCCTACGCTTCTTTGTGGCATCAGGATGTATGGAATAATTTGTCGGTTGAAACCTTGATAGGCGATCTCCTTGGAGAATACGGCAATGAAGTGGAGTGCAGTCATATCCGGATTTTCGACGTTTCCGAAATTCCGGACGCACTGGTGTTGGTTGAGCAAATCAAGCCGGATGTAATCGGCTTTAGTCTTGAAATCAGAACGCTAAAAATCCATGAGATCTTTGAAAGTGCCTACCGGAAAAAAGCAGGTACAAGCAAGGCCCCTCTTATCCTTTACGGCAATACGGTGCCCACTTATGCCAGTTCATATTTTGTTGAAAAATTTTTGCGAGAACCGAAACAGTCCATGGTTATATTGGGATATGGCGAAGAAAGCATGAGACAGGTGGTTCTATATCAAAGAAACCAATGCGACATTACCGCCATCCCCAATGCCGTATGGCGGGATGAAGCGGGCTGCATTCGGCATAATCCCCGCAGATACGATGCAAGCCTTGTCATTTACCCGCCGGTTCAATTTGAAGTCAATCCGGGGTCTTCACACATGCTGGAAGCTTCCCGTGGTTGCCGGTTCAATTGTACCTTTTGCGCGCAGGGACCTCACAGCAAATGGGATCCGGTGCCAGTTGACCGTGTCATAACCAATATTGAATTTCTTCTTAGTCGCGGCGTCCATGAACTGGAATTTGTAGATAATGAATTTTTCGGCGGGAGAAATGATGCCTTAATTGCCCGAGCCAGCCAAATTACGAACGCAATCCGGAAGCTTTCGGAAAAATATGGAGTCAAGGCAGCCTTCCGGATATTTACCAATCCGCTTATTATTGCGAAGGCGGATGAACAGCAAGCCGGGACAAATCAAAAGATGAAAGAGTTACTCCACTACATGAAGAACTGTGGGCTGAAGAGGCTTTATATTGGGATTGAAGCGGCGTCTGAAGAGCAAAGAAAACGATTTAACCGCAAAGACACTATACAGGATGTTATACTGGCTATTCAGGTGGTAAGGGAACTGGAAATTGCCCTGGATGCCGGGTTTATAATGTTTGATCCGTTAATGAATTTGCAGGATATTAAGGAAAATGTGAACTTTTATAAAACATACAACCTGTTAGAGGCCAATACCTGGCCTCACCGGGATCTGTGCGTCCTATTCGATACGCCTATGTTGCATTTGTTGAAAAAGAAGGGGCTGATCACAGGCGTGGATTATTATGAATTGGTTTACACCTATCAATACGCTTCTCAGGATATGGCCTATTTCGCGAATACCGTTCTGGAATTTGGGGCGAAAACAGGTAAACTTTTTCAAGTACTGAAATATTCCACCAAAGAATTGTTCAACGAGCAATTGAAGCACCAAGCACTATTGTTTTCGCGAAAAATGGTAGATGAAAACGCAAAAATATTCCTGGAATTAATGGATAATATGGTTCAATGCCTGGAACAAGGTTCGCGCGATTATGGAAAATGCCTGGAAAGTGCTTGGCGAGCCATGGTTAATCTAATTAAGGAGATCGAAAAAAGCCTGGTAATTTACGATACAAATAGCGCTCATTATCCCAAGCTGGTAAAGAATCTGGATGAGGCTAAAAAACAATTGGGCATGTCCAATTTGGAGCAGATATCATAATTTTACAAACGCAAAGGAGGATATATGAAGCAGCTTTGGGAACGCTTGCCGCAGGCGGTCCATTGGCAAAATCATTACGTTATGGCGTTTTTTGCTGTCCTGGGAAGCGTTCTAGGGGTAATCGCTTATGATATAAATCCCTGGATTCTTGGCGTTTTAATATTCTTCCCCCTGGGCGTAATCCCCTTACTGCTGGGGATGTTTACTTCATTTACCTTTTCTGCTTTAGTGTACCTTGTGGTGGAACAGCATCAGACATGGGGTGATCCGGCATTCGCGCTATGGGGTGGTATGCCAGTGAGAATGGCAGTTAGCTTGGCGGTTATTCTCTTGTTTTGGCAATATTACCGTCATTTTTTGCAAAACAATTTAATGGAAAAACAAAGAGATTTTATATTTTTTGATCATACAAATGTTCGGATAACCTTGTTCCAGTTGTGCAAGTGGGTTGTTACCCCTTTGTTTTTGCTGTCCGGCCTGTTGTTAGGTATGAGTCTGTTGGCCGGAGGCAGTCATTTATCCCCTTTTCACTTGCCTTTTTCACAACTTGATGAAAGCAGGATAAGACCTTTGACTGTGACCAAAACTGCGTTTGACCCGGCAGCGGTGGAAACGGGAAAGAGTCAAAATTGGCGAGGCTGGGAAACTCCGTTTCAGTATGGCTCAGCCAAACAGTTTTTTACTTTTTATCAGCAGCATTCAGGTTTGAGTCGGTCGCATTTGGTAGAAAACATCTCTAATATGCACGTTGTTGTTCCCGACTGGTATTCTCTGGCATCAAACGGCAGAGTGGTAACAAGCGTCCAGGCCGAAATTGATGAAATGCTAAAAAGCAACAGGATCAAAATTATGCCTACCATCCATAACATTCGCAATGGTAAGTGGGACCCGGACGCCGTTCATCAACTCCTCATTTCAGATGCTGCCAGGGAAGACCTGATTCGGCAACTGCGCGTTGACGCAAAGAACAATGGTTATTGGGGAATTAATGTTAATTTTATTGACTTGTATCCAACAGACCGGGAGGCTTTAACCGGATTTATTCAAGAGCTGGCTGCCGCATTTCACCACGAAGGCTTATATGTAACTCAAAATGTGCCTGTATTGCCGGGTGAAGATACTGCCTACGATCATGCCATTTTGGCTGAGTGGCTGGATTATATCGTATTGGTTATTCCGGAGGAACACAGTAGTCTTACGGAAGCTGGGCCCGTCGCTTCCTTTGCATGGACGAAATCGTGGATTGAAACAATTGCAACACCTTTAGAAAAAACTATAATCGGTTTGAACGCATGTGGATATGATTGGAACATAACCCGAAAGGGAGAAGCCATTCAGCTTGCTTTTTCCCAGGTAATTGACTTTGCCGAGCGCCATGGCTTACAGGTGCAGTGGGATCCCGTTTCCCGCAATCCTTATGTAGCTTACAAAGAAAATCAAAAGGAACGCGTGATTTGGTTTGCAGATAGCGCTGTTTTTTTTAATGAAATAAAAATGGCCTGGGATAGAGGGATGGCTGGTGCAGCCCTTTTGCAGATGGGATTGGAGGACCCGAATATCTGGAAGTTCACAAAAGATATCGTCCAGATTGCGGATCATGCTCCTTTATTGAATACGGACCAAAAAAATATTTCATATATCAGAAAAAACGTATGGCTTGACGAGCAGGGATTTGTTCGACATATCAACACCAATTTTACATCGAGGCAGTACAAATGGGATGAAATGCTAAAAACTTTAGAAAATAATTCAGCGGAAAATACAATGCTTTTTTTTGCCTTCTATGCGCCGGGCAGGGAAAACGACAAGCGGTCACTGAAACAGAATATTAATCATATTGATGTTTTGATTCCTGGCTGGTACAGTCTGGATGCAAGCGGGAATTTAGTTATTGGAAAAGAAGAAGCAACCGATGCGTGGGTGAAGAGCAACGGCAAAGGTATTATGCCGCTAATTCATAACTATGTGAATGGAGAATGGAGTAGCGATGCGGTTCATCGCTTGATTTCCAACACCAGGCAAAGAACCAGATTGATCGAGCAATTGTATCAGGATATTATAGCCAATGGCTATATCGGCATCAATTTCGACTTTGAAAACGTAAAAGAAGACGACAAGGAACACTGGTCTGCTTTTATCAAGGAAGTAAGCGCAAAATTCCATAAAAGCGGTCTTCTGGTAACCCAGGATGTAGCTGTTTTTGACAAGGCTTTCGATTACCCGGTACTGGCGGAATATGAAGATTACTTTTTCTATATGCTCTATGACGAGCATAATCTTGCCACTATGTCGTCGGCTGTAGCATCTTCCGAATGGATATACAGAATGCTGGCCACAATGGATTTGCCGCCGGAACAAACCATTGTCTGCATTGGCAATTACGGTTACGATTGGAGCCGTTCATCTGATCAGGCCGGCCAGGTATTGAGCTACGATGAAGCGATGAGTTTGGCAGCTTCTCATGGAATCCCAATAAAATGGGATGTGGTGTCGTGTAATCCTTTTTTTCAGTATGAAAAGGATGGGATCGGGCATGAGGTATGGTTTCTCGACAGCGCTACCTTTCATAATACAGCCCGGATGGCAGCGGCCAAAGGGACGGCCGGAGTCGCTTTATGGCGTGTTGGGTCGGAGGATCCGGCTGTATGGCAGGTTATTAGAGACCTGAAACAAGGAACACCGGGGCAAGGGGTGGAGACCATTCCGATACCAGAGCAACCTGTTATCGAACCGGGCAATATTGTAAAAGAAGCGATTGCCGGCAAATCTGGAAAAAGGGTGCTTAAAACAACGGGACTGGAATTTATTTATGATGTGGAGTATTTGCCGCCCGTACCTTTTCAATTGAAAATGATTCAAAAACAGGATAAAAAAATAGTATTGGCCTTTGAAGGCGGCCCTGATCCCAAAATGACTTCGGCCATTTTGGATATGCTGAAGGTCTATAAAATCAGGGCGGCGTTTTTCCTCACTGGAAAAAATACGCTGCAATACCCGGGTTTGGTTAAACGGATATATAAAGAAGGGCACGAGTTGGGCATTCTTTCTTCTGCCAATAGAAAATTCACTGATGGTCCGGATAAGTGGAAACTGGAAAGGGTGTTGACCCAATATTTAATCGAAACCATTACAGGGCGCAGGACTCATTTTTATCAACTGCCGGATACTGTAGGGGATCATATTAACAATGAGGCTGTATGGACTTCGCTGCAGGCGCTGCAGGCTGAAGGATATATAATGGTTGACAATACTTTCAAGCTTGCTCATGTTATGGATGAAATGAATAAAGCCATCGTCCTGCCTGCAGAGGAAGATCTTAGATACAGGAAGGTGCTGACTTTGCCGGGCGTTTATAAAGAGCACCACGACAATATCAGATCGTTTGCCGGTATCATAAATGAACTGCAGCGGCTGAATTATCAGTGTGTTAGCTTATCCAATATGCTCCAAGTCTCTCGCGGGGAAGTGATGCCTCCCCAAATAGCTCATATGCGATTAATTCAGACTTTCGGCGGCAGTCTGGTTTCTTTGTACGCTTTTGCCAGCAGTATTTTTCAAATAGTGGGACCGGTTGCCATCTTGCTAGGCATATTGCGCCTGTTTATCTTCCTGTTATTGGCTCTAAAACACAAAAAAAGTCAGAAACAACTGACGTTTGATGATGCATACCGTCCGAGAGTAAGCGTCCTGATAGCCGCCTATAATGAAGACGTGGTCATTGGCAATACGCTTGTCCATTTGCTGAATAGCAGCTATACTGATTTTGAAATCCTGGTTATAGATGACGGTTCAACTGATGACACTTACGAGTTCATCCGGAATACCTTTGGGGACGAGCCGCGAATAAAACTTTTCCAGCAGACTAACCAAGGAAAGATTGCAGCCCTTAATTATGCGCTGGAAAAGGCAAGTGGTGAGATTGTTATTACGGTTGACGCTGATACCCTGGTGACCAAAGATTCCATGAAATATTTAGTCCGTCATTTTCAGGATATCAAGGTGGCTGCAGTGGCCGGCAATATTAAAGTAACCAACCGTAATAGAATTGTGGCTCTTTTTCAACATATAGAATTCGTTTATTCCTTTAATCTGGAGCGGAGGGCTTATTCGGCAATTCACGCCAATATTGTCGTACCAGGATGCAATGGCGCCTGGCGGAAATCCTATCTCATGGAAGCCGGAAAATTCAGCACGGATACCATTGCCGAAGATACTGATGTGCCGATTGCTTTCTTGGAAAATGGGTACAAGGTGATCTATGAAGAAAAGGCACTGGCGTTTACCGAAGCCCCTGATACCGTCAAGGATTTGTATCGGCAAAGGGTGAGATGGTATTTTGGCATTTTACAGGTGTTGTGGAAAAATAAAAAATTGTTGGTCAAGGCCAGGAATAAATGGGTGCAATTCGTAACCCTCACCAATTCGTGGCTGTATGGCGTGCTATACCAGCTCATCGTTCCGGCGATTGATATCATGATTCTGTGGCAGTTACTCAGCGGAACCAGCTACCGTATCGTTTTTCTGTATTGTTTGCTCATACTTCTGGACTTAGGGACTACGGTTTTTGCTTTCCGTTTAGAGCGAGAAAGTTTGAAGCCTTTGATGTGGGTTATTCCTATGAAGATTTTTTACCGATACTTTATGTTTTTAATGATTGTTTTGTCGCTGATTAATGCCTTTAAGGGAAAGCCCTTGAATTGGAACAAATTAAAAAGACTGGGAGCGATCAATGTCCAAACCTCAATTTAAAAGGGTAGAAGACGTTTACAGGGTAGCAAGAGCCCTAGCGAATGTGACGCCCGTAAAACGCTATTTAGGCGGACAAGATTGCAGGGCTACGCCCGCTTAAGAAAAAAACCGGCATAGCCGCAATGTCATTAAGTTAAGTTAAATCGGCTTAAAAGGTTATTCAAATCCGTCAAACTATGCTACCCTATAAATGAAGCTGACAGCGTTTTGCAGCGTATGTTGCACTCGTCCGTCCGATCTGGACGAAGTAATGGCGGTGTTAGAGCCGGAGATTCTGACATTTCGTTTATGAGCGAAGTCAGGCGTTGTTTTACGGTATTGGGATATTCGTTCACTTGGTAAAGCCTCTTAAAATCTGGTCATCCAAGGGGTTTGATAACATGTTTCTCGCTATTTGTCAAGTGTTTTTCTTCAAAAAAAGAGCAGGGTATCTTTTGGGATACTCTACTCTTTTGGATAATATTGTATTTTTTTAACTTAATGACATTGGGCATAACCGGGGTTTTTCTTGAAGTAGAGAGGTTGAAAACTGATTTTAGCAATCGAACATGCTTTGCGTTATTGCCTAATAGAAAAAATAACAAGCAAGTTCACAGGCACAGGTAGAAGCATAACATAACAAAATTTGGCGTCTCATTATTCCGTATAGTTTAAGTGCGTTTACCGGCCCGGTAAGCTTTGTCTAAAAGCTGTACAGTATGAACAACATCCTGATTCATATGATTTTGCAGAATGCCATCCTGGAGATGCATCCGGCAGGTGCCGCAACTGGTTGCAACAATATCAGCCTTGGTACCGGCGATATTGGCGACTTTTTTATCATTGATCTTACGGGACAGCTCATAATTAGCCAGACTGAATGAACCGCCTGATCCGCAGCAACGGTCGCAATCTTTCATTTCAACGAACTTCAGACCGGGGATTGCTTTTAATACTGCCCGCGGTTGTTTGGTTACTTTTAAGCCGCGAACCATATGGCAGGGGTCATGCATGGTTACTGTAGCGTTTACAGGGCCAAGTGTGTCTTTGCGGAAATCAAGCACGTCTACCAGGAACTCACTGATTTCAAAAGTCTTTTTCGCAATTTTTTCGGCTCTGGCCTGCCATTCCTTATCATCCTGGAGCCAGTGGGGATACTCTTTCAGTGCTTCCGTACAAGAGCCACAGGCGCCGATGATATAATCAACCTGGTAGTTTTCAAATGTTTCAATGGTTTTTTTCGCCATCTCTTTCGCTAAATCAATATCCCCTGATACATAAACCGGAGTGCCGCAGCAATGCTGAGTTTTCGGAATGACTATTTCCACATTGTTTTCTTTCAGAACATTGATCACAGCTTCGCCGACATCGGTATACATATAGTTGATGGTACAACCGGTGAAGAAGCCAACTTTCATTTTTGGGTTAGCGACTGGAATAACTTCAGGGTATTGACTGCGCAGAGGCGAAGGCGATATGGGCGCAGTGGCCCGGCTGGCATCCATTCCCGGCATTGGGAAACGGGATACGGCGGCCATTTTACCGGGGATTTTTTTGAAGGTAAGAGGACCGAAGGTGCCGCCCATTTTAAGGGCAAAGTCAAACAACTGTCGGTTGCGCAGTAAGCGAAAAACATTTTTCTTAATGGGATGCAGGCCGCGGGATTTAACGGCAGCCTGGCGACCGCGTAAAATGAGCTCGTCAGCTTTTACGCCGCAAGGACACTTAGACGTACAGGACTTGCAATTCAGACACTTGGCCATGACCGTGTCGAAGGCCGAGCTAATCGGCAGCGCTCCTTTAAGCACCGCTTCCATTAACGCAAGCTTGCCCCGGGCCACCGAAGATTCACGGCCGGTTTCCTTGTAGATCGGGCAGACTGCCATACAGTTGCCGCACTTCATACAGTTGGCTAAAGCATCCTGCAAATCGTTTAACAGCTCTTTGTCATGAGCGTTGATATCGCTTGCTGAAATTTTTTCTTTAGTCATAGTTAACACTCTCCCACTAATTTACCAGGATTTAAAATAAGATTGGGGTCAAGTGCGCGTTTAATGGCTCTCATGGCATTCATGCCCTGGGGACCATGCTGATATTCCATCCAAGGCAGTTTGCCTAACCCGATGCCATGCTCACCGCTCAAGGTGCCGTCAAGTTCAACTGCGGCTTTAAACATTTCGTCCATTGCTTTGTGAACGCGTTCCATCTCTTCTTTGTCGCGCAGGTCACATACGATTGTCGGATGCATGTTGCCATCACCGGCATGGCCGAAAGTACCGATTGTGACATTATTTCTGGCCGCAATATCTTTTACTGCTTTAAGGAAAGCGGGAACTTTGCTCCGCGGAACGGTTGCATCCTCAACATACGTGGTCGGGCGAAGTTTGGCTAAAGCCGGCAATGCAGCCCGGCGGGCAGCCCATAAGTTATCGCGGTCGGCATCAGTTTTGGCAATTTGCACATCAGCGGCATTGTTGTTTTTCAGCACTTCCATGACTTTTGCAGCTTCTTTTTCAACTACTTCGGGTATGCCGTCAACCTCAATGAGCAGTACGGCCTCAGCATCAAGCGGCAAGCCGACTTTGGCATAATCTTCAACGGTGCGGATGGTTGCATTATCCAGAATTTCCAGGGTGGCCGGGATAATTTTAGCCGCAATGATCCCCGAAACGGCTTTACCGGCGTCATCAAGATCTCTGAAAATAGCCATCATGCTTTTTTTGGCTTCAGGAGCCGGAACCAGTTTTACGATGGCTCTGGTAAGAATACCAAGCGTGCCTTCAGCTCCTGTAAACAATTTTGTCATGTCGTAACCGGAAACGTCTTTGACATTTTTACCGCCGGTCTTAATAATATCGCCGTTGGCCAGAACTACTTCCAGCCCCATAACATAATGTTTGGAAACACCGTACTTCAGGCCGCGCAAGCCGCCGGCATTCTCCGAAATCGTACCGCCAAGGGTTGCAGTGGCCACTGTACCAGGATCCGGCGGATAAATCAGACCATGTTTGGCAACTTCATCATTCAGATCGGCGACAACTACGCCAACCTCAACACTGGCTACCAGGTTTTCCAAATCAATTTCCGATATTTTATTAAAGCGGGTCATTAAAAGGACAATTCCGCCTTTAGTTGGAACAGTTCCGGCACTTAAGTTGGTACCGGAACCACGGGTATAAACAGGTATTTTGTTGGTATTGGCTAATTTCATAATTTCTGAAACTTCCTGGGTTGTGGCGGGAATGACAACAGCATCCGGCATGTGAGCATGGCCTGGTGTAGCGTCATAAGAATAAGTGTAAAGATCCTCCGGGCTTGTCAATACATTGGCCTGGCCCACAATTTTCTTTAAAGCCTCAATATGGGTGTTTTGCATTCTTTTCATACCCCTCTGCTTAAAATTAATAATATTGAAAAAATTATTATTTGTCTTAAATTCTATCCTTTTTGCACACATAAGTAAAGTTGGGCATTCAATGTAAAATACCGTAAGAAATACACCTACATTACAAGGTGAAATTTCTTACGGCAGTATTTTAACCTGAGCAATTGGCTGATGCAGCGGAAGTTTCAGGTATGAATAAGCTTGTGCTGCATTGCGTAGTTTACTAATTCTGATTTCTTGCGGACATTTAATTTGCTCATAATCCGTGAGCGATAGGTATCGATTGTTTTGGGGCTGAGTGAAAGCATTTCAGCAATTTCACTATTGGTGTATCCTTTCGCCAGAAAACGTAGAACTTCCCGTTCCCTGATACTAAGCAATTTGTAAGGATTTGCCCCTTCCGGCTCATTGGTGGAAGTTTTCAGCAGACTGTTGATCAGGGTTTGTGAAATGGTTTCATTAAGATATTTCTTGCCGGAATAAATTTTAATAATTCCTTCAATCAGCTCAGTATCAGCCGATTTTTTTAAAACATAGCCATCTGCTCCGGCGCGCATGACTTCCTTAATATATTCTTCGTCATCATACATTGTCAGTACCAGAATACGACAGGACAGGCCACGAGACCGCAATTCCTTGATACATTCAACACCATTCATGCCGGGCATGGAAAGATCCAGGATTAAGACATCAGGATGAACCTCTTCAACCATTTTAATCGCAGTCATACCGTCGCCAGCTTCACCGATAACGTCGAACTGCGGCGTATAACTGAGAAGCGCTTTAAGTCCTGATCTTAAGACGGCGTGATCGTCAGCTATGATAATCCGGATTTTGTTCATAAAAAAACGCCTCCAAATATACTAAAACTGTATCATAGATTTCCTTTTAATGTAAGCTTAATGTAAATAAAATAATTATTTTGTTGCTTAAAATAATGATAAAAAGGCAGTCAGGGCAGTTTTGGGCCGGCCTGCTTTTTGTTGAACCCGCACCAGATAAACAGCAGGATGCCGATGACGACGACAACCAAGCTGGTCAGCTGCGCCGATTTTAAACCGAACATAAGCGTACCGTAATCACCGCGGATAAATTCTAAAAAGAAGCGGGCCAGTGAATAGAGGACGGCGTACAGAATAAATACCTGGCCTTTGGCATGAGCGGTTGTACGAAACATCAGCAGTATGGCAAAAATAATGATATCCAGCTGACCTTCAAATACTTCAGCCGGCCAAAGCGGCTGGTTGCCATAGACCTGGTAAGCCAGTGTTGTAGCCGGATAAATAATCCCAAAGCCGCCGCCGGTAGGCTGGCCAAAGGCATCCCCATTGAGCAAATTGGCCGTCCTGCCAATCGCCTGCCCCAGGATAATCGCCGGTGCAACGATGTCGGCAAAGGCCCAGGTATCAATTTTATGACGTTTGGTATAAATATAGCCGGCCAGTACGCCTAAGACTACGCCGCCCTGGATGGCCATGCCGCCCTGCCAGACAAACGGAATTTCCAGCAGATGCTGGCTGTAATAGTCCCAGTCGAAAAAAAATACATCCCACAGCCGCGCGCCGACAATACCGGCCAGGCCGCAGTAAATGCCCATGTCAGGTACGTGGCTATGCCAGCGGCCGTCCTGCTTAGCTAAAAAATAGGCAGTACCGGTTGCTAAAATAATGCTTAGGCTTAGTATAAGACCGTAAGCTCTGATTGGAAAATCACCAATAAAGAAAAGATACTGATGCATATAGCCTCCCAAACAATAATTTGATAGAATATAGTATAGTTTTTGCTGTCAGTTTATCATGGCAGCAGCTTGTCCGGCAAAATAACAAAAAAGAGGGGACAGCCATGGATAAACGCAGATGGGGCAGCCTCATCGGGCTGCTGGTTATTGCAGGTTTCATAGGTTATACATTAATTGATTTTTTTAAACCGGCGCAGATGCAGATGCAGGCTGATACAGGAGTTACAGTGGACAGCCGGCTGCCGGTTTTTACTTTAACCGGCCTTGACGGGCAGCAAGTGACGGTAGGCCAGCCGGGAAGCATTACTGTCATTAATTTCTGGGCGACCTGGTGTCCGCCATGCCGCGAGGAAATGCCGGGCTTAAATGCATTCTTTCTGAAGCATCGGCAGGAGATCCGGTTTTATGCGGTAAATATTCAGGAGCCGGCGGCTAAAGTGTACGAATTTATTCAACAGCATCACTATGAGTTCCCCGTATTGCTTGATCAGGAAGCTGTTGTTGCCAAAATTTTTCGAATAAATGCAATACCAACCACGTTAGTTGCGGACCAGCACGGCATCGTCCGATACCGGAAGGCCGGCAGTATAACCCGGCAGGAGCTGGAAGCGGTAATCGGAAAACTGCAGGGGTGATGAAATGACGGAAAATGTTTCCCTGGCCGCAGCCTTTGCGGCTGGTATTGTCTCAGTACTGTCGCCCTGTGTCATTCCTGTGCTGCCAAGCTATGCCGCCTGTTTAACCGGCACTGCAACCGGGCGCGGCAAGGTCGTCATGAATGCCGTTTGTTTTTTGGGAGGTTTTACGGCGGTCTTTATTGTAATGGGCGCCACTGCATCGCTGTTAGGGCAGTTGTTTAGCCAATACCAGGAATTCATTCGGAAATTCGCCGCTATTTTTATGATGATGATGGGCGGACAGCTGGCTGGACTTTTTTCGTTTTCCGGGCTTAACCGTGATTACCGTCCACTTTTGCCTAGCAGCGGGCAGCTGGCTGGTTGTTTTCGCGCGTTTGTGTTGGGCGCCGCGATAACCACCGGCTGGACGCCTTGCATTGGGCCTGTTTTGGCAACCGTTTTGCTGTATGCAGGTTCAACCGCATCATTAAAAATCAGCATTGGTTTATTGCTGGCCTACGCCGCCGGTTTTGCCATTCCGTTTTTAGCGCTGACTGTACTGCTCAATCAAATTCGTGACAGATTAAAAAAGGCTGCGCATTTACTGCCGTACATTCAAAAGGCCGCCGGCGTGGTTATCCTAATCACCGGTATTTTATTGTATTTTAATGTATGGATTAAGCTGATTGGAGTTGTGGCCTGATTCTGTTTAATATTATATATTATAGGAGAAATAAGCAAAATCTGCAAATTAGTTTTAGCTGACGGTACCTGGTAGTCCACCTTCCCCAAATCTACAGTGTTCTTGGCGCAATTCATCCTATAGCTTTAGACTTGGTGGACTATGGCATAAAAAAGGCCGGCGCAAAAATAACAACCAGCCTTACCTTACATCAACTTTTCAGCCAATCTTCAAATTTTGCCAGTAGATCACTGCGGGCGGCCTCGACTTCAACCCCGCGCCATTCCTGGCCGGTATCACTGTCATACCAGCTGTCCCTGTTGCTGAAGGTACCGGATGGATACAATTTTTCTTTAATTGCCAAATGCATGCCATCCAGCATGCTTTGTTTAATGGTTTTTCTGGTGACGGCGCTGCCTGTTTTTTCGGTTGTTTTTACATCCAATCCGGAGTCAGTTAAATATACCTCGACAAGGCTTAGCAGTTTGCCTTGCTGCCCGGCAGCGACGATTGCCTGCCGGGCAGCTGTGGTAGCCTGGATTCGCTCGATGCTATCTTCTGATACAGTAACTCTTACATTGCCGATAATCAGTTTATACATAATACACCTCCTCAATAGTTTAATTTATGCTGGCGCTTTCGATATAGAACAGCATATTTTCGTTAAGTTGACTTTTAAACGGCACCTGCGATATAATTAAATAAGCGGCATTCTGACTGGGTTTTGCATAGAAGATCAGGTAATGCCTTTATTAATCCGGTGATGCAGATCAGTAGGCTTTAATGGTGGCTGTCAGAAAATTGGCGGTTGATGCGAGCCAATACAACATAAAGCTGAACTCGCTGCGGAGGAGCAGTTGCTTAAACAACTGACGCTGATTGGCGTTATCGATCAAGAGAGGGTTGACAAGTGTATTTGTCATCAAACAGGGTGGTACCGCGAGAAATCTCGTCCCTGGCATCGGCCATGGGGCTTTTTTGCTTATATGGTCGGAACGGCTTGCTTCTGACTTGCTGAAGGCAATCCTGAGCTTGGTACAATCCTGGGCCCAAAAGGGCAAGAAAAGTGCTGGATTACAACAGGGAGGTTACCTAATCAATGAATGAGAGATATGCTCCGCAAGAGATTGAGGCGAAATGGCAAAAGTATTGGCTGGAACAACACACGTTTACGACCGAGCTTAATCGTCAGCGTCCGGAATACTATGTGCTGGAGATGTTTCCTTATCCTTCAGGAAATTTACATATGGGACATGTTCGCAATTATTCAATTGGCGATGTCGTTGCCCGGTTTAAAGCGATGCAGGGCTATAATGTGCTGCATCCGATGGGCTGGGATGCCTTCGGTATGCCGGCTGAAAACGCAGCCATAAAAAATAGCGTCCAGCCGGCGGAATGGACTTGGAAAAATATTGAGAATATGCGGCGCCAGCAGCAGGAAATCGGTTTATCGTATGATTGGAGCCGCGAAGTCGCCACCTGTCATCCGGACTATTACCGCTGGACGCAGTGGCTGTTTTTACTGTTCTACGAACGGGGTCTGGCTTATAAGAAAAAGGCGGCTGTAAACTGGTGTGACAAATGCAATACCGTTCTGGCGAACGAGCAGGTACTTGAGGGTAACTGCTGGCGCTGTGATTCTGTGGTAATCAAAAAAGAACTGGAGCAATGGTTCTTTAAAATTACTGACTATGCCGACCGGCTGCTTAAGGATCTGGATGAGCTGAAGGGCTGGCCGGAGCGGGTTAAAACGATGCAGGAAAACTGGATTGGCCGCAGTGAAGGTGCTGAATTCAGCTTTACAGTACCGGAATTTGACGAAACAATCCCGGTTTACACTACCCGCCAGGACACGGTGTTTGGCGTAACCTATGTTGTTTTGGCGCCTGAACATCCTTTGCTTGAGAAACTGATCGCCGGCAAACCGAATGCGGGAGCGGTTCGCGATTTTGTCGAAAGTGTCCGCAATCAGAGCGAAATTGCCCGTACTTCAAGCGAATTTGAAAAAGCCGGCATGTTTACCGGTTCGTATGCAGTTCATCCTTTTACCGGGGAACAAGTGCCGATCTGGGTGGCAAATTACGTGCTGATTGAGTATGGCACCGGCGCTGTCATGGGTGTTCCGGCGCATGATGAACGCGACTGGCAGTTTGCCTCAAAGTATAACCTGCCCAAACGATTGGTGATCGACTGGCAGCAGGGCCAGGCCAGTCTGGAAAATATGACCGGGGCGTATGACGGTCCGGGCGTTTTAGTAAATTCAGGCCAGTTTTCAGGACTGGATAATGAAACGGCCAAATCAGCGATTGCCGGCTGGCTGGAAGAGCGGTCTCTGGGCAAACGCCGGGTGAATTACCGGCTGCGCGACTGGCTGGTATCACGTCAGCGCTATTGGGGCGCGCCAATACCGGTTATTTATTGTGACCATTGCGGTGTAGTAGCGGTGCCTCAGTCCGAGCTGCCGGTAATGCTGCCGGACAATGTCCGGTTTGATACCGGTTCGGTTTCTCCTTTGGCCCAGGTGGAAGCTTTTGTTCGTTGTACCTGCCCGTCATGCGGCGGAGCCGCCCGGCGGGAAACCGATACAATGGACACGTTTATTTGTTCTTCCTGGTATTATTTGCGCTATACCGATCCCCGTAATACCAATGCGCCGTTTGATTCCTCCAAGGCCAATTATTGGATGCCGGTTGATCAGTATATTGGCGGTATTGAACATGCCATACTGCATTTGCT
Source organism: Dendrosporobacter quercicolus (assembly GCF_900104455.1). Lineage (NCBI taxonomy): Bacteria > Bacillati > Bacillota > Negativicutes > Selenomonadales > Sporomusaceae > Dendrosporobacter > Dendrosporobacter quercicolus. Next base: position 814,449 of record NZ_FNHB01000001.1, on the reverse strand, counting down.
GTATTCGCGGTTTTTTACGAAAGTGCTGAAGGACGCCGGCCTGGTAAACTTTAATGAGCCGTTTAAAAATCTGTTAACCCAGGGCATGGTTATTAAAGACGGTTCCAAGATGTCCAAATCCAAAGGCAATGTAGTTTCGCCGGAAGAAATCATTGCCAAATACGGCGCGGACACCGCCAGACTGTTTATTTTATTCGCCGCTCCGCCGGAGCGCGATCTGGAGTGGAGTGAGCAAGGGGTCGAAGGGGCTTACCGCTTTTTGGGACGGGTTTGGCGGATTGTTGATTATTATGAAAAAACGGTGGTTGGCGCAGACGATGATTATGACCACAGTTTGCTGAGCAAAGAAGAAAAAGATTTGCGCAGAGTTTTGCACATTACGATTAAAAGGGTTACTGAGGACGTCGGCGCCAGATTTAACTTCAATACGGCAATCAGTGCGATTATGGAACTGGTCAATGCCATGTATGCGGCTAAAGAACAGTCTGTTGTGGCGAATGCGGGATTGCTGCGGGAAGTCACCGCCACCTTATTAAAACTGCTGGCGCCGTTTGCGCCGCATATTGCCGAAGAGCTATGGCATCAGGTGGTCAGCGCGGACAGCAGTGTTCATAAGCAGGTCTGGCCGGCCTTTGACGCTGAAGCCGTTATTTTGGCGGAAGTAGAAATTGTTCTGCAGATCAATGGCCGGGTTCGTGATAAAATTGTCGTACCTGCAGGCTTGACGCCAAGCGAATTGGAGAAAAAAGCGCTGGAGCAGGAAAAAGTTACGGAATTCACTGCCGGCAAGCAGATTATTAAAGTCATTTGTGTACCGCAAAAGCTTGTGAATATTGTGGTCAAGTAAGCAATGCTGTGAAAACAGGAAAGCCGCCGAACCTCTTGTCGGCGGCTTACAACGGGGAAAAAACTGCTGATGCAACCTGCGGCGTTCTGCCGCTAAGGCGCGGAATGCGGTTTTTTTTATTGATGTGTTCAATATCATAGGATTTTACAACATTGAAGGAGAAAATACCATTATTTACTAGTACTGGTGCAGCACTGAGGGGGTAAATATATGGTGGAAGATAAAGGGAGATTTTGGCTGATCATCGGGCTGTCAGCCCTGGTTGTGGCCGTGAGTGCCTATCATTACTGGCAAAAAACAGCTGTTCGCGAGTTTGAACATTCTTCTAATGAAGCTGTATTAACTGAAGCAGGGCCGGAACTGATCGTTTATGTAAGCGGTGCGGTTAATCACCCGGGGGTAATCAGACTTGCGTCCGGAGCAAGAGTTTTGGACGCAATTGACGGAGCCGGCGGCCTGCTGCCAACTGGCGATGCCGCAAAGATAAATATGGCGCAGCCGCTCAGGGACGGCATGCAAATTCATGTACCGGCCCGGGATACCAAAAGTAATACTGCCGGCGCTGAGCAAAGCCAAACCGCCGGGCCGGCAGCAGAGCGAATAAACATCAATACTGCCGGGGCACAGGAATTGGACAGACTTCCGGGTATAGGTCCGTCGATCGCTGAGAAAATCATTCAATACCGGGAGTCTAACGGTAATTTCAGTGCAATTGAAGACCTGAAAAAAGTACCGGGCATTGGCGAAAGCAAATATAACAAAATGAAGGACCGGATCGGGATTTAAGCTCTGCTTCATTTTAAATCGTATCCGTCCGCTCAGTTTGAACGGCGGACAGCGCTGTTTCCGGCTGTCGTTCTTTCAGTGGAACAGCCAGGCTGGCCAGCATAAGGACAGCGCCAAAGAGATAAGGCAAATCTGTATGAAGGTCAAACAGCAGTCCGGCAGCGGCCGGTCCGGCAATAATGGCCAGACTGGTATAAGCGTTGCTTAAGCCGGCGGCAAAACCCTGCTCCGCCCCGGCGAGTTTGGACAACAGCGTGGTCAGGGCGGGGCGCAGGGCAGCGGTAAATGAGAAAAAGAAAACGGTGACGGAAAGCAGCATAAAATAGGTCTTGGGAACCAACAGTAAGAGCAGCGCTATTGCCGCCAAACTCAGCGACAAGCGGATTACTTGCTGTTCGCCGAAACGGCGCAGCAGCCAATCCATGAATAACGCCTGGATTATTACACCGGCTGCTGCCCCAACGGTGAATAAAATGGCGATATCCTGCGGCGTATAGCCGTATTTCACAGCGAGGTACAAGCCGAAAACTACTTCAACATTGACTAAGGCAAAAGTGAGGATAAAGAACAGCACCAGCAGGGATAAATAGGGCGTTTGGAAGGAGGCTGCAAAATGACGGAGGACATTTCGCGGCTGTTTTTTTTCCGCCTTGCCGGCGGCTGTCTTTATTTTTGGTGATAATGTTTCCGGTAAAACCAGTATGGAAGCCAGCATAGACAGGGCAGAGGCGACGGCGGCGAAATAAAAGGGAAGGCGTAAGTCATATTCGGCCAGCACCCCGCCAACGCCGGGTCCAATCACAATGCCTAAGGCCATGGCTGCGCTTAGCCAGCTCATGCCTTTTCCGCGTTCGTCTTCGGTGGTAATGTCGGCGATGTAGGCGGTAATGGCCGGTGAGGTGAAAGCGATACCGATCCCCCCAATCAGCCGGGATACATAAAGCAGCCATAGTTCACTGGCTGCACCGAAGAGATACTGCGATAAACAGAACATGCTTAGTCCAAATACAATCGCTCTTTTGCGGCCGTAACGGTCCGATAATTCTCCGGCCAGCGGTGAAAACAAAAACAATGTTAACCCCATTGCCGATACCAGATAGCCAAGAACGGCCCCGCTGGCGGCAAATAGCTGCATGTATTTCGGCAATACCGGAATAATCAGACCGACGCCAAGCTGGGCGATAAACATATTGATAATGAGAATGACCAGTGGTGCATTGTGGCAATTGACGGTAATCATGATAGTGACAGCCTTTCTGTTGTAATTTTAAATACTGACTACTTAATTTTATAATTTTAATTAACGTATTGACTTGCTTAAGTGCAGGGATTATAATCTTATTGATTGTGATTATCATGATCAATAAGATTGAACTTTCTAATTGACTGACAACAGTCAATTAGAAAGGCCATGAGAAGTGGCAAAAAGTATCTGGGACTATTATATGTTGATTTCTGGTTAAACGTCAAATGACATTTTGCTCATGTAAAATGTATGAGCGGAAACGGACAGGGGCGATGGTATGACATAGATTGGTAATGACTCACCAACTGACTGAAATCAGTCGGTGATGGGATATTTGTTACATAACACGAGGTAAAGTGTTGCTAAAGGGTAAAAAGCTGCTGCCTCCATGACGGCAGTGAGCAGGCCTGGTTGAAAGGGGAAGATGATCATTAACCATAAGCGGAAGAAAATGTTGTGCGCACTGATGAGCAGTGCCCTGTTATTCGGAATGACCGGACTGGGGTCAGCCGAAGAGACTGAACAGGAGTATACGTTTGATGAGTATGTTGTTACAGCTAACCGTATTCCGGTAAAATTAACGGAAGTGGCGGCTCATGTAACTGTTATTACCGGCGAGGAAATTGAAAAGGGTGGTTTTACCCGGATATCGGATGTGCTGCGAAGCAAAAATGTCAATACCGGATCAACCAGCTTTGGCTCATTTCCGGTACTCAATGGCGATGATCGTGTGCTGATTCTGGTTGACGGCCGCAAAATGAACTGGCCCCATTTGATGTTCAGCGGCAATGACCATGTAATCAATATTGATGGCTTATCAGTGGAAAATATCGAACGCATTGAAGTTTTGCGGGGGCCCGGCTCGTCTCTTTACGGGAGTGATGCGGTCGGCGGGGTAATCAATATTATTACCCGGAGAGGAGACGAGAGCCGTACGGCGGCAGCCGCGGAGTTTGGCAACTGGGGCTTTAAGCGCTATAGCCTGACGACGGAGGGAACGGCCGGCGATATCCGTTATCTACTTACCGCCGAGCAAAAGAAACGCGATGATTTTGAATATAAAGATGCTGTAACCGGAAAGACCAGAACCCATGCCGCCAGCGACATCGACCAGGATTTAGTCACACTGCGTCTGGATAAGGAACTGGGCAATGGCCGCGATCTTTCCTTTCAGTGGGAACATACCAATGATCAGAGCGCTTTCGGTGCAGCCTTAATCGCTGACGGCAGCGCCGCAAATCCTGCCGGCAGGCAGGATCTTACCAGCAATAATGTTGCTTTAACATATCGCTGGAATCAAGACAGCGGTGCAGCCAACTTTTTTCGGGTATATCGCAATACCTCAGACGGAACGCTTTATCAATCCTTAGTAAAATCGGACGGGGTTAGTCCCTATACGTATGATCTCTATGCCAATGGAGCGGAATGGCAGCAAAACTGGAAGTTAAGTGAAAACCACACTTTGGTAGGCGGCGCCAATTGGCTCAAAGAGCATTTGGACGATAAAGACACCATCAACCGCGGCGTTACGACTAAATCTGTATTTTTAGAAAATCAATGGAAGCTGCCCGACAATTGGACACTCAGCGTCGGCACCCGTTATGATGATCAAAGCATTGTTGGCGATAATACGACCTCCCGCTTGTCGATCAACCGGGAAATTGACGCCACTACCAATATCTATGCATCCTGGGGGCAATTTGTCAGGAACCCCACCGTGGCGCAGCTATTCAGCAATACAATTTACTGGGTTGGCAATCCAAGCCTAAAACCCGAGGAAGGCAATACCATAACCGTTGGGATGAACACGGAGCTGGGGGATGGCACCAAATTGCAGGCCAGTGTATATAGCAGCCGCCTGAAAAATGCGATCCAGTGGAAATCTTTCTGGCCGGCTGAAGATCCCGGCTATTATGAAAATGTAGACCGGGAAAAACGAAAAGGTTTGGACATTAGCTTAACGAAAACATTATCGCCGCAATGGGATGTGACGGCAGGTTATTCCTATGCGCAAATTAAGACCACAGCCAATAGCACCGGCTATTATGACGACCCTAAAAACAGCCAGCCCAACGGTTATCATTTAGGCTTTGATTATCATCAGGATAAATGGAAGGCCGGACTTACTTTACGGGCTGCAACGAATCGCAGTTTAGAGAAGTTTACTTCCGAATCTTATCTGACCATGGATTTGGCTGTTCATTATCAGATCAATCCAACAACCCGTATTTATGCGAATGCGTATAACTTAACGGATGAGGCTTATGAACTGATTGGCAATGTCTGGTACGAGCCCGGCTCTTATCCAATGGCAGGGCGCAGCTTTTTTGTCGGTATAGAACACCGGATGTAACCAAAGCCGGGCAATCTGTTTGAAGGCAGGACAGGCACTGCTCAGTGGCATTTGGGCGGTGCAGGTCCTGTTCTATTATATGGAAGGGAAATTAGTCCTTGCTAAATTGCAGTTAGCAGGTAAAATAATACTGATAATCTTTTTCAACTATCTAAAGTATTTGTTTGCAAATAAAGATACCAGGGAGATAAACTACATGGCGCAATTCAATCCGCAATTTTTAGTTCAGCCGGAAGGTATGATTCAAAAACAACGAATGTTTACTTTCTTTCTGGCTTGTTTGGGCATCGCTGTCCTGGTTTCCATGTTGCTGGCGGTATGCCTGGGATCGGCAAAAATTGCTCCCGGCGATGCTTACCGCATTATTTTAGCGAAAGTATTCAATTTGCCTCTCAATGATATTGCCGGGCCGGTATCTCAGGCTCATCTGGATATTATCTGGCAAATCCGTCTGCCGCGGGTGCTGATGTCGGCTGTTGTCGGCGCAGGTTTGGCAGTATGCGGTGCAGTAATGCAGGCGGCGGTGCAAAATCCTCTGGCTGAACCTTATTTGCTGGGTATATCCGCCGGGGCATCACTTGGCGCGACTTTTTCCATCCTGATCGGCGGTTTAGCCGGAGTGCTGTTTGGTTTAGGAACAGCCGTCTGGGCGTTTATCGGCGCGCTTGCCGCTTCGTTGTTTGTCATGACGCTGTCGGGTATTGGGGGACGGGCTTCCCCGGTCAAAATGATTCTGGCCGGTTCGATCGCCAGCGCTTTATTCATTGCTTTAGCCAACTTTATTGTTTATCTCTCCAGCAATGCCGAAGGCGTGCGCAGCGTTGCCTTCTGGACAATGGGTTCGCTGGCTGCCGCCAAATGGGACAATCTGGCCTTGCCGGCAGCCGGCATTGCCGCCAGCTGTATCTTTTTCCTTACGCAGTTCCGTATTTTAAATACCCTGTTGTTGGGGGAGGAAACGGCAATTACCTTAGGCATTGATTTAGCAAGGGTCCGCCAGTTGTATTTAGTCATTACAGCGCTGATTACCGGCTTAATTGTTGCCGTATGCGGTATTTTCGGCTTTGTCGGTTTGGTTGTTCCCCACGTAGCGCGCGGTGTGGTTGGCGCCGATCACCGGCGTTTGCTGCCGGCAGCCATTCTGACCGGCGCAATTTTTCTGATCTGGGCGGATGTCCTGGCCCGTATTGTTTTAACAAGCGGTGAATTGCCGATCGGCATCCTTACCGCATTGGTCGGCGCTCCTTTCTTTATGTACATTCTGGTTAAGCATTCTGTTCATTTCGGCGGTCAATAAGGAGGCCTTGGCGTGGTGAATTTAGCTTTGAAAAACATTAGCGTAGAGCTTGGCAGGCAACAGGTTGTTAAGGATGTTTCACTGGAGGTGAAGCAGGGCAATTTTGTTGGGCTGATCGGTCCAAACGGCAGCGGAAAATCAACTTTGCTTCGTACCATTTACCGGGTGATCAAACCCGGCAGCGGAGCCATTCTGCTTGACGGGCGGAGTCTGCAAAGTTTCAGCCTGACGGAATCGGCGAAGAAACTGGGAGTTGTAGGCCAGTTTAATCAGGTTAATTTTGATTTTAGTGTTTTTGAGATGGTCATGATGGGACGGACGCCGCATAAGGGGATGCTGGAGGCTGATCGTCAGGAAGACTATGCGATTGCGCTGGCGGCTATAAAAACAGTGGGGATGGAAAGCTATGCCCACCGCAGCTTTTCGACTCTGTCCGGCGGCGAAAAGCAGCGGATTATTCTGGCCAGGGCTTTAGCTCAGCAGCCCCAGGTGCTGCTCCTGGATGAACCGACCAATCATCTCGATATTAAGTATCAGCTTGAATTGCTGGCGATTGTCAAAGCGCTCGGCATTGGCGTTCTGGCGGCGCTGCATGACCTCAGCCTGGCTGCCATGTATTGTGATCAGTTATATGTTCTTAAAGGCGGTGCGGTAATGACCAGCGGCAAGCCCAGGCAAATTCTGACGCCCGGGTTGGTTAGGGAAGTGTATGAAATTGATTGCGATATTAAGGAAAACCCTGCTACCGGCTGCCTGGCAATTACTTATTATCCTGTCTGCGGGCAGGTGTGAGGAAGGAGGGCGGGCGTATGAACAAATGTAAACAGTTGATCGCCGCCGGTATGCTGGGGGCTGCTTTGTTGATCACAGCCTGCGGATCAAAGCAGGCCGGAGTCGAATCCGGAGCCGGGGCGGTTCAGCCGGACTCCAAAGCGGTCACAATTGCCAATTATGATTATGCGGAAAACACCGTTGAATATACTTACCGTAAAGTTCCGCAAAGAGTGGTGCTCACTCATCCGGGCGCAACAGAGCTGTTATTGGAGCTTGGTCTGGAGAACCATATTTTAGCGACAATTGCCCCCTATGGCAGCCCGGTGGAGCGGGTGGCTGAAAAATATGCCGGATTGAATATAACCAAGGCGCAGTATATGCCGTCAGCAGAGGAACTGCTGGAAATGCAGCCTGACATGATCATCGGCTGGGTTCAGCAGTTTTCCCCCAATGGTATGGGGGAGGTGCAGGCCTGGCAGGAGCGCGGTGTAGGAACCTATATACTGCCAAGCACATTACTAAAGACCAGGCCTACGCTGGAGGATACAGTTTATCGCAGTATTGCGGATATGGGCAGGATTTTTGACATTCGGCAGGTTACCGGCCCTTATGTCCAGAATCTGAAAAACCGTGTGGATAAAGTGCAGCAGGCAGTCAAGGATTTGCCGCAAAAAAAGACGGTCATCGTTTTGCAGGATCATTTCAACGGAACTTTTTCTCTTTACGACAGCCAGTACCTGATCAGCCACATCGTTGAACTCGCCGGCGGCCGGAATCTGTGCGAAGAACGAACTTCCTTTGTCAGTGCGGAGAAAGTTTTGTCTTTTGACCCGGATGTGATTATTTTTGTATCTTTCAATCAGCAAAGGCCAACGGAAGATCTTGGCGATAAAGAGGCAGTCCAAAGCTTGCAGGCAATAGCCGAGCTGCGCAGCATGCGGGCTATTCAACAAGGAAATATCATTAATCTGCCCTTTTTTACGGTAAATAACGGCGGTATCCGTACGATCGATGCAATTGAGAAAATTGCCGCCGGTTTGTATCCGGATACGTTTTAAGTGAGCTGGCGGACAGGGCAATAATGCCAAAAATTTCTTGACACTGAGCAAAATATTATTTAAAATGTTAACTGACTTTAGTCAGTAGCGAAAAAGAGGTGTTGATTATCTCTAGAGTCAGCAAAGAACCTGAAGTGCGTCAGGCTGAACTTATGGATGCAGCCGAGGAATTATTTATCTCAGCAGGCTATCAACAAACTACCGTAAGTATGATTGTCAAAAAAGTCGGCGTTGCGCAGGGGACGTTTTATTATCATTTTGCTTCCAAGGAAGTCATTCTGGAGGCCATCTTTGACCGTTATATCCGAAAGATGATTTTGGAAGTGCACTCAGCCTATGCTCGGCAGAATACCGCCCTGGAAAAGCTGCAGTTGTTCTTTAAGCTGTTTTATAAGCTGTGCTATTATGATGAATCCGGTTTAATTGCCAAGATTTTGTATAAAGAAAAGCAAGGTCAATTAATTAATAAACTGTGGCGGCAGACTTTAATCGCAACCACGCCCATTTTACGGTGTATTTTAGAACAGGGCAACCGGGAGGGCGTCACCAGGGTTATTCATATGGATGAAACCCTGTCCTTTTTTGCCGGGATTATGGCTTCTTTGCTGGAGGCCAGCTCTCCCTCCGAGTTTGGTCATGAGGCTGATCCGGCCGTCATGAATAACAAGCTGAAAATCGCCGGCAATTTAATTGAGGCTTTGCTGGGCTTACAGGCCGCCAGCATTCAGTTTGACCTGCCGGAGAAAGAACAGGCTCAATATGCGGCAGATGCTTTGGCCCCCAAGGCTGTCCGATGACAACATTAAGGCAGCTTTCTAAGCTTTAAACAGGTGTTTATTACAGGAACGGCTTCCGCTTGCCGGTTTTTTTACCGGCAAGCGGGAGCCGTTCCTGATTTTCGGCAATTTTGTAAGATTGTAAATATTTAGCAGGATTTGATGGGTTAAAACAGAAATGACCCTAGTAGAGCATCAACCCCGTTTTAGAACTGACATGAACGTTATTGTATAATGGAGGTTGCGATATCATTCGTACTTAAACAGTTATGAAATACAGCTTAGGCTTGATTAATTGTTTGGCGGCGGCTGTTCTTACCGGTATATGGCTGGCAAGCCGGTTTGACCTACCGGCCCTTGCGCTGATTTTTCCGGCCTTGCTGATTGCCGTCCTGGCCGTGCGGGCGGTTTACCGGCGGCATTTCTCCGCCGGCATCCTGCTGGTACTGCTGTTTTTATGCTTAGGTGCAATCCGTTTTACTCATGAAAACACTTTGCCGGCTTATGCCGTAAGCCATTATGCGGGCCAGACAGTTACCGTGTATGGAACAATTTGTGAGACGCCCCGGACTTATGTCCTCAATGAAAAGCAGATGGGCGTGCGCTATGTAGTAGATGTGAATGGTATTGCATTGGCGGGAGGGCGGAAACTGCCCGGAGCGGGAAAGATCATGGTTAGCTCCCGGCAGGACAGGCATAGCAAGACCGGCTGGCCTGGCGGCGAATGTATTGTCAAAGGCCGGGTGGAAAATTTGCACGGCTTTCATAATCCGGGCCTGATTGATACGGTGGCTGCTTTAAGGCGAGCGGGTGTAATTGCCAGGATGAATGCCGGGTTTGACGGTGTCAAGCTGACTGGCGAGGGTGCTTATCGCTGGCAGGGAGCCTTGCATTTGATGCGGGAAAAGGCTTTGCTGACACTGCAAAAAGTGATGCCGGAGTCCGAGGCGGCCATGCTGTTCGGCATATTATTTGGCGGTTATGCGGGAATTGAGCCGGAGGTTGTTGAGGCATTTTCAGCTACCGGGATTGTGCACATTTTGTCGGTGTCGGGCACGCATATCGCATTAGTGGCCGGCGCCGTGTACTGGCTGTGCACTTTATTTAACGTTGGCGGAAAGCGGGCGGCTTTGCTGGTGACGGCAGTAATTGCGGCATATGGTGCGTTTGCCGGGTTAACTCCGCCGGTGGTACGGTCGGCGGTTATGGGCATAACGGCTGTCGGGGCAATTGCGCTGGGACGGGAAAGAGACGCCGGTCATGCCTTGGCCATAACCGCCCTGGCTATGGTGATTATTCAGCCGTCGCTGATCTTTGATATCAGCTTTCAATTATCCTTTGGTTCTACCGCCGGACTGATTTATTTATATCCCAAATTAAAGACGCGGCTGAATTTTCTGCCCGCTCTGCCGGCAGCGGCGGTGTCCTTGACCCTGGCGGCCCAGCTGGGTGTTCTGCCGTTTGTCGCCTGGTATTTTAACGCTTTTTCGCTGAGCGCCTTCGTCGCTAATTTCATTGTCGTTCCACTGGTGGAAGTTGTCGTTGTGCTCGGCCTGGCCGGGCTTGCGGTAAATGCTGTTTTACCGGTGGCGGGTGACCTGGCGTTGCTTATCTGCAGTTTTTTAATCGGGATTGTCATTACTTTGACCAAAGGGCTGGCAGCCATTCCGGGCGGGACCGTTTATTTGCCGCCATTTGATATTTTTGCCGGTTTGGTTTATTATATTTTTCTAGGCTGGCTGTTCGGTTATACCCCGCTGCGCATTCCGAGCCTGTTGCAGGCGGCCCAATGCTGGCCGCGGCAAAGTCTGGCTATTGTCCTTGTTCTGGGGCTGAGCTTTATGGTTTATCAGAGCAGGCCGCAGCCCCTGAACGTTCATTTTATTGATGTGGCGCAGGGGGATGCAACCCTGGTCGTTACACCACAGGGCCGGGCGGTGCTGATTGATACAGGCGGAGCCAGCAGTCAATCGGCGCTTGATATTGGCAAAAGGGTGGTTGTCCCCTATCTCAGGCATTATGGAATTGAGCGGCTGGACTATCTCATCTTGACCCATGGACATCAGGATCATGCCGGCGGCGCAGCGGCTGTCGCCGGAAAAATTCCCATCAGCCATATCCTGGTGGCGCGGGAGAGATATTCACCGGCAGTGGATCAATTGGCCTTGGCATTGAAGGGACAGAGGTTCATTCCCGCTTATACCGGTCAAAAAATATGGCTGGATTCAGTCCTGCTGGAAGTGGTTCATGCGGTGGACAGCAAAGCTGCCCGGTTTGACAATGAGGCTTCCAATGTAATTAGAATCAGTTATGGAAAGCACAGCTTCCTGATTACCGGCGATCTGGAAAGACCGGGCGAGGAAGCTGTACTGGCAGCCGGGACGCCGATTGCCAGCACGGTTCTTAAAGTTGGTCATCACGGGGCCAAAACTTCAACAAGTCCGGCGTTTTTGCAGCTGGTTGCACCGGAATATGCGGTCATTTCGGCCGGCGCCGGAAACCGGTTTGGTCATCCGCATCCGGAAATTTTACAACGGTTGTCAGCCCGGCGGATTAAAACCTACCGTACCGATCAACAGGGCGCGGTGGTATTCCAAACAGATGGCAAGAAGCTGTCTGTCAGTAGTTTCCTGCCTTGAAAGGAGGGTGTGATGAGTAGTTATATCAATGTGCTGGCCCAGGTTAGGCAAGGCCTGCTCAAGCCGGTGTACCTCATTCATGGCGAAGAGGTTTATTTAGCCCGTCAGTTGGAGCAGGCGATTGTCAATGCAATATTGGCGCCGGCTGACAGGGATATGAATTTGAATATCGTCAATGGCGATCCTGTGTTACAGGAACTGGCCGGTCTTATTGAAACAGTACCGTTTTGCGGCGAAAAAAACGTCATTGTAGTCCGTAATTCAGGATTGTTTCGCGGCCGCAAAGGCTCCGTCGAGTCCGAAAACGATCATACCGACGAACGGCTGTTAAAGGTGCTGGCCAATATACCTGGATATAGCCACGTGTTATTTATTACCGCAGATAAGGCGGATAAGCGGCGCAAACTATACAAGAATATTGAAAAACTGGGTGCTGTCGTAGAAGTAGCCCCGTTAAAACCCAGGGATATTAGGCTGTGGCTGCCCAATAAACTGAATGAGCTTGGCAAACGAATGGCGCCTGAGGCCATAGAGTATTTCTTGTCAATTGTCAGTGTCATGTCCCCGACCGCCTTAGGTTTCCTTGACCATGAACTGGAGAAAGCGGCATTATATGCCGATGGCAAGGTCATTACTAAAGCTGATTTAAACGAAACTTTGGCGGCCATACCGGAAATATCGGTGTTTTCCATGATTGACGCCATTAGTGTTAAGGATACGCCCAAGGCGCTGCTGCTGTTTGGCGAGCAGCTGGCGACCGGGGAGCACCCAATAAAAATATTGTCGCTATTGGGCCGGCAGGTGAGATTGTTATGGCAGGCCCGGAATTTGGCGGCCGGCGGTTGCAGCGCCAGTCAAATTGCCGGTGAACTGGGGGTAATGCCGTTTATTGCGGAGAAGCTTGTCAAGCAGTGCCGGGGCTTTTCCGAACCGGTATTAAAAGCCGCCCTTCTCGGTCTGGCCGAGGCTGACCGAAACCTGAAGTCCGGCCGGACAACAAGCGTGGCTTTGGAACAAATCATCATTGAAATGTGCCGGTAAAAATAAAAAACCTGTCCGTTGGCGGACAGGTTTTCATTTTGCGATATTCGCCTTAGCCTAACGCATTAATTTTGCGGGCTAAGCGGGATTTTTTACGGGCTGCTGCATTTTTATGAAGAACGCCTTTTCCGGCTGCTTTATCAATCGTGCTGCTGGCTTTGGTCAGGAGGGCTTTAGCATCAGCGTTATTGCCAGCACCTACAGCTTCAGTTACTTTGCGGGTAGCCGTTCTGATCGATGACCTTACAGCAAAGTTTTTAGCGCGCCGTTCAGCGTCAGTTTTTATGCTGCGTTCGGATGATTTTATATTTGGCAAATCTTTCACCTCCTTATGACCATATTACCTAAAATATTCTAGCACGTGTCCATAGAAAATGCAAGTATCTTGTGTTGAATAGTTGTCAGGCATCCCGGTTAACATAGGGTTAATATTCTATTGGTTGGAGGAGCTATAAGATGCAGGCAGCAAATACGCCGCGTACTGATTTAGCGTTAGAGGCGCGGGAAATGATTACAAAACAGGTCAGCCAGGAGGTACCCGGCGTACTGGTAGAAACCAGCGAAGACGATGAAATTCTCATTACCCGCGTAAATATTACCACACCGGAAGCAGAACGGCTGATGGGAAAGACACAGGGGCGGTATGTAACAATTGAAGCCCAGGGTTTGCGGTATAAAAATACGCCCCTGCAGGAAAAAATCATGAACTATCTGGCGCAGGAACTGGCCGGACTGGCCCAATTACCGCGCGACGCCACCATTCTGGTGGTAGGCCTGGGCAACTGGAATGTTACACCTGATGCTCTGGGGCCGCGGGCAGTGGATAAGATTGTGGTAACCAGACACTTGCAGGATATGCTTTCACCGGAACTGAAAGGCGGCGTACGGTCAATCTGTGCGATTGCACCGGGCGTTTTGGGAATTACCGGCATGGAAACCGCTGAAATTGTTCACGGTATTGCCAGTAAAATAAAGCCGGATTTGGTCATTGCCATTGATGCTCTGGCTGCAGCTTCAAGCCACAGAGTGATTACAACGGTGCAATTGGCCGATACCGGCATCCATCCCGGCTCAGGCGTGGGCAATAAACGATTCGGGTTAACTCAGGAATCGCTTGGCGTGCCGGTGATTGCCATTGGCGTGCCCACGGTTGTTCATGCTTCTACAATTGCCATGGATACCATCCATACTTTACAAGAACATTCTTCGTTCGCCCGCTATTTTAAAAGCATGGAAAACCTGACCGAACAGGACCGGCAGGTTATTGTGCGTCAGGTCTTGCCGGATACACTGGGCGATTTAATGGTCACGCCGAAGGAGGTCGACCGGCTGATTGCCGATATTGCCGATGTAGTCGCCGGAGGAATTAATCAGGCAATGCATCCCGGCATTGATTACGAGAATATCCATATTTATTTGCACTGACGCCGCCGCCGGCCGTCGTGTTCAGCGGCAGCACTGTGTAATATCATAAAGTTGCCAAGCATATACATTGTATGTAAACGAAAATCGGTAGCAATTATGGTTGCTGGCCTACGGGAGGATACAATGTTGACAAGACGGCAACGGCATCGGCGAAAGTTTGCTTATCAAAAAGTGGTGTTATTCAGCCTTATTGTCGGGCTGAGCGGCTGCCTGGCGGTCTGGGCCTGTTCAGACTGGTCCGAATCTGCCGTTACGGTAAGCTCGTCAGGGTCAGGGCAGGAGAACCCCCAAGCGGCTTCCTGGCTGCCTGAATGGCGGGATATCTTGTTCTCCGGTATTCCTGGACTAGCCAATACAGTAAAGAAGCCGCCGGTGGTCAAAGTTAAGCCGGAAGTTACCGTCCGGAGCGTGATGCATGGGCTGGTGTTGTTTTTTACTGAAATTGATGTTAACGATATGCGTTCGGTGTTAAAGGCTGAAATACCGGTGTTGGCGGTTATACCGGCCGGACAGCCAACGGTTAGCGCCATGACAGTGCCGAATTTTCCTAAATTTGATCCGGCGAGCATGTTGCCCAAAGGCAAACCTTTGGTGGGAATATACCATACGCATACGGCGGAATCTTTCATTCCCAGTTCCGGTGCGGCTCATAAACCGGGCGGACAAATCGGCGATATTGTTGACGTTGGCGGCGCACTGGCAAGAAAGCTGGAAAGCTTGGGCATTCCGGCCATCCAAAGTAAAAATATTCATGATTACCCCAGTTTTATGAAAGCCTATGGTGTGTCTGAAGCGACAGTTCAGCAAATGCTGGCTGAAAACCCTTCTATTCAGATAATTTTTGATATTCACCGGGATGCCGGTAAACGGGAAGATCATACAGTGACCGTCAACGGGGTTCCAGCGGCAAAACTGACGATTGTTGTAGCCACAGGGCAACCTGATTTGCCGCAGCCCACCTGGCAGCAGAATCACGCTTTTGCCAAACTGATTGAAGCTAAGCTGACGCAGTATTATCCCGGATTATCTAAAGGAATTTTACTGGTAGAATGGCGCTATAACCAGCATCTTCATCCCCGGTCCCTGCTGCTGGAGGTTGGCTGTCAGGAAAATAGCATGGAGGAAGTGGAGCGAAGTATGGAGTTTTTTGGCGAGATACTTGCTCAAATCATTGCCGAAAGCAACTGATCCGGCGCAGGCCGCTGAAAATTCGCGCCGTTGCCGGTCAGGACGCCGGTACGTCTGTTTGGCAACCCTTGTTTGGTTGATAATCTGATTCATACATAAAAACAGTCAGTTCAAGTGACTGTTTTTATGTATGAATATTTCTTTTTTTGGTAAGTTAAGGTTGAGGTGAGCGTTTACGATGAGCGATACTGATATAACCAAACTAAGTCGGGGCGTTTTCCTATTGGTGCTGTTGATTATGATTGGGGTTACGGTTGCTGAAACCCAGCTTAACCGTTTGACCCACCGGCAGGAGTTTGCCCAGGCGTTTGCCGTCAAACGTGATAACAATGGTCAATATGCGGCCTATTTATTTGGCAACAGCGTTAAGGCCAGAGCCGTATATCCGGTTGCGCAAGTTACGGGTGACCAGCAAATTATTGTCAATGTTGCCGGTGGCAAGTTGGTAATGCCGACCCGTGTCCGTATCGATACGCAGGCAATCCTTGCCAAACTGGCCGCCTGGTATCAACGGATGATTCAGCAAGCGGCTGAAGGCAAGCGCCTGCTTCAGCAGTATATGGCGGCTTTTTGCGGCGACCTGGTCCAATATCTCAATCAATACAGGTAATGCTTGCAGGTTACTGCTTCAGGATGCTATAATCTATAGCAGTATTTGGCGATTGCAACCAGTACTTTCGTCATTTTAAACAACGAATAAGTTTGCCCGGATTTTTTCGCACTGCGAGGTGAAGGAGCCGTGCAGATCGGCGGATCTGTAAGGCTGCTACAACAAAGCAGGAGGGAAAAGACGGCTAAAGTATTCTTGTTTTTAGGTGACGCAAGGTACCAGAGCGGGGAGGATGCTATGACAACGAAAAATATCCGTAATTTTTCCATTATTGCCCACATAGATCACGGGAAATCCACCCTTGCCGACCGGCTGATTGAATATACGGGCACCTTGTCTTCACGGGAGATGGAAGCTCAGGTGCTGGATCAGATGGATCTGGAACGTGAACGCGGCATTACTATTAAGGCGCAGGCCGTCCGGCTGGACTATATTGCACAAGACGGCGAGACCTATATGCTTAATCTGATCGATACGCCTGGTCATGTTGATTTTACTTATGAAGTGTCCCGCAGCCTGGCTGCCTGCGAAGGTGCATTGCTGGTGGTGGATGCGGCCCAGGGAATTGAAGCGCAAACACTGGCCAATGTTTACCTGGCTTTGGAAAATAATCTTGAAATTATTCCGGTAATTAATAAGATTGATTTGCCGAGCGCTGATCCGGAAAAAGTTAAACAGGAAATTGAAGAGGTGATCGGGCTGGACACCTCAGATGCCGTGCTGGCCAGCGCCAAAACCGGCATTGGCATTGCCGGGATTCTGGAAGCCATTGTGAAGAAGGTTCCGCCGCCGAAGGGAGCGATTGACGAGCCGCTGAGCGCGCTTATTTTTGATTCTCATTTTGACGCCTATAAAGGGGTCATTGCTTATGTCCGGGTGATGAACGGCAGAATCAAGCCGGGCATGAAATTAAAAATGATGGCCACCGACAAAAAATTTGAAGTGACCGAGGTGGGAATTTTTAAGCCGTCTTTAGCGACCATTGCTGAGCTGGGAACCGGTCAAGTCGGATTTGTGGCCGGCAGCATTAAGAATGTAAAGGATGTCCGGGTTGGCGATACCATTACTGATGCCGAACATCCGGCGGCGGCAGCCCTGCCCGGTTACCGAAAAATAAACCCAATGGTCTATTGCGGTTTATACCCGGTAGACAGCGCGGATTATGATAATCTCAAAGATGCTTTGGAGAAATTGCAGTTAAATGATGCTGCGCTGTTATTTGAGCCGGAGACCTCCATTGCCCTCGGGTTTGGTTTCAGGTGCGGCTTCCTCGGGTTATTGCACATGGATGTCATCCAGGAACGCCTTGAGCGGGAATACAACTTAAGTCTGATTACTACGGCGCCAAGCGTAATTTACCGGGTGTACAGGACTGATGGCCATATGCTGGAAATAGACAATCCGTCCAAGCTGCCGCCGCCGACCGAAATCGATCATATTGATGAGCCTTACGTCAAGGCCACGGTGATTGTGCCAAATGAATTTGTCGGCGCTGTCATGGAACTCTCCCAGGAAAAGCGCGGTGAGTTTAAAGATATGAAGTATCTTGATACAACCAGAGTGATGATCACTTATCATTTACCGTTAAGCGAGATTATTTATGATTATTTTGATCGCTTGAAGTCATCAACCCGCGGCTATGCTTCACTGGATTACGAATTAACCGGCTACCATACGTCCAGTCTGGTTAAGCTGGATATTTTGTTAAACGGCGATCCGGTTGACGCCTTGTCGGTGATTGTCCACCGGGATAAAGCCGCCTACCGGGGCCGGCAGCTGGCTGAGAAACTCAAAAGCATTATCCCGAAGCAAATGTTTGAAATACCCATTCAGGCGGCAGTCGGCAATAAAGTAATTGCCCGCGAGACAGTCAGGGCAATGCGCAAAGATGTTCTGGCCAAATGCTATGGCGGTGATATCAGCCGTAAGCGGAAACTGCTGGAAAAACAAAAAGAGGGCAAAAAAAGGATGAAACAGGTTGGCAGCGTCGAGATACCGCAGGAAGCCTTTATGGCAATCTTAAAGATTGATTAGCGGTATGATGAGCTTAGGTTTATATATCCATATTCCTTTTTGCCGGCGCAAGTGTTTTTATTGTGATTTCCCGTCATATACGGGCCTGGAACACCTATACAGCGCTTATGTCGCCGCCTTGTGTCGGGAAATTGCCGATCAGGGCGGCATTCTGTCTGGCGCTGTGGTTGACACGGTCTTTATCGGCGGCGGAACGCCAACCGTTCTGTCCGGCAAGCTGCTTGCCGCTGTAATGGACAGCATCAGGCAGGCCTTTAAGCTGGCCGACAATACGGAAATAAGCATTGAAGCCAATCCGGGAACGGCAGACAGGAGCATGCTGGACCAATTACGGCAATGCGGCGTCAACCGGATGAGTTTCGGCGTTCAGTCGTTTTCCGATCCGGTGCTGGCTGCTTTAGGCCGTATTCATACGGCCGGGGAGGCGGTACAGGCGGTTGAACTGGCCCAAAAAGCGGGTTTCGAAAACCTGAATCTGGATCTGATGTACGGATTGCCGGACCAGTCGCTTCACGATTTGCATGACAGCCTGGCAATGGCGTACCGGTTAAATGTCCGGCATTTATCGGTATATGGCTTAAAGGTGGAGGAGGGCACCGGCTTTGCCTATCTGGCAAACCAGGGCCGTCTGAATCTGCCTGATGATGAGCTTGATGACGCTATGTATGAGGCTGTTATGGACAGCATGCCCAAGCTGGGATTTGCGCGGTATGAAATTTCAAATTTTGCCCGGCCCGGTTATCAATGCCGCCATAACCTAAAATACTGGCAGTATCAACCCTATCTCGGCCTGGGCGCCGCCGCTCATTCTTTTATTGACGGTCAGCGGCGGGCGAATGTGAGCGATGTGCAAACATATATTGACAGCGTAAGCTCAGGACAGCCGCCTGTAGTATTGATCGAACAGCCTGACCGGCAAACGGCGATGGCTGAGTTTTGCTTTTTGGCCCTGAGAACCGTGCAAGGCTTGTCGGTTAGCCAGTTTCAACATTGTTTCAGCTGTGATTTTTTTTCCGTCTATCAATTTGCCGTTGACCGGCTGGTACGGAAAGGGGCAGTCATTGTGGCCGGCGATAATGTCAGGCTTACGGCCCTGGGAATGAAATTTGGCAATCAGGTATTTAGTGAGTTTTTACTTTAATGATAACGAATTTTTAAGCTGAGTTACGGAGTATCTTGACATTCAGCCAAATGAGTGGTATTTTTTTAGTAGATATTAGCACTCTATCGACTTGAGTGCTAACAATAGGAGGTGGGAAAATGCTTGATGAGCGCAAGCGAAAAATTCTTCAGGCCATTATTAATGATTACGTTTCCACCGCAGAACCTATTGGCTCACGGACGATTGCCCGTAAATACGATCTAGGAGTCAGTCCGGCGACAATCCGCAACGAAATGGCTGATTTAGAGCTATTAGGCTATCTGGAGCAGCTTCACACATCTTCCGGCCGTATCCCTTCGGCCAAAGGTTACCGGTTTTATGTAGACACATTACTGGCAAGGCCGGCAATTTCAGACAATGAGATTAGTCTGATTTCGGGCTGGTATAACGCCAAAGTACGGCGAATTGAAGAAGTGTTTCAGGAAACCGCCAGAATTATTTCCAGGATGACGCATAATATCTCTTTAGTGCTGGCGCCGCAAATTTCACAAAGTTCCTTTAAATATTTACAATTTCTCCCCATGGACGAACGCCGGGTCATTGTGGTAATTGTGACAGACGGCGGATTTGTTGAAAACAAGATGATTGACATACCGGAAGATACCACCCTAGAAGAGCTGCAACGGGTTGCCGAGGCAATCAACAGGCGCCTGTCAGGCGTATCACTGGATTCAATTAAATCATCGGTTTTAAAAGAAATCCGCAAAGCTGTTGTACCTGATTCCAACCTGTTTGATGCGGCTCTGGCCGTACTGAACAATGTTCTTACCATTGATAAAAAGGAACGCCTCTATCTGGGCGGAACAACGCAGCTGCTAAGCCAGCCGGAGTTCAGGGATGTTGAGAAAATGAAAAATATCCTGCTGATGCTGGAAGAGGAGCAGCTGTTATGTGATCTTTTGCATACGCAGGAGGAAGATGAGGACGGCATCGTGGTCAGAATTGGCCATGAAAACACGTACAGCGGCATTAAGGATTGCAGTATGGTTCAGGCTGCTTACCGGATGGACGGTAAGATTGTGGGTACGATTGCCGTGCTGGGACCAACCCGGATGGAATACGGCAAAGTGATGGCCTTGCTGGAGTTTATGCACAGTCATCTGGGGGAGATACTGAAAAAGTACAAAGTGTAGGGGATTATCCCCTGCTTACATATAGGAGGAACCGGAATGAATCTAAAACAGGCCGGCAGCGGGGCGGAAGTGGATGAAAGCCTGGCGGCGTTAATGACCAACGCCAATGCCGTAAGGGCGATTACCGCAGCCGTGGAAGGGACGATTGGTCCCAAAGGACTGGATACTATGCTGGTGGACCGGTTTGGCGAAGTAATCATTACCAATGACGGCGTAACGATTCTAGATAAAATGGAAGTCAATCATCCGGCCGCCAGAATGTTAATCAATATAGCTAAAGCGCAACAGGCCGAAGTTGGCGACGGTACCACCACCGCCACCCTTATGGCCGGCGCTCTGGTGGCTGAGGGAGTCAATCAGGTGCTGCGCGGGGTGCCGGTAGCCAGGGTGATTGAAGGGCTGAAATATGGTATTGACCAGGCGTTAATTCACTTAAAACAGCAGGCGCGGGTTCTGCAGGATATCCATGACCCGGTTTTACCCAATGTGGCCCGAATTGCCGGACGCGAGCACGAAGATATTGCCCAGTTAGTGGTAGAGGCAGCGAAACTGATCGGCATGGAGAAGCTGGCGGATAAAAAATTCAAGCTGTCTGACATCATTACTGCTCAGGAAGGGGCGGACAATGAGGTATTCATGGGTGTCATTATCGACAAGGAACGCATGAGCGAGGAAATGCCGCAGGCATTATCCGGCGTAAAGGCGCTGATCCTTGACGACGCGCTGGAGCCGGAAGAAATTGGCGATGAGGCGCTGGGCACTGAGGCTGGGTTCAAACGTTATATAGAGTTGCAGGAAGAGTTTAAAGCAAATGTTCATAAAATTGTTCAACTGGGGGTTAATGTTGTCTTAGCAGACCGCGGCGTGCATGAAATTGCCGAGGAAATACTGATTGACGGCAACGTTTTGGTTATTCAAAGAATGAATGCCAAAGATTTACGCCGGGTGGCCGAGCATGTGGGAGCCAGAATGATTAAGCGCACCGGCCTGAAGAAAAGCGCCGAGGATCTGTTAAAATACATTGGCCGGGCTGATACGGTTTATCAGGATGAGAAGCTGGAGCAAGTAAGAATTTTAGGCGGTAAAGGCAAACCAATGGCTACAATTCTGGTGGGTGCGGCGACTGCAGAGGTTGTGGGCGAACGCGAGCGGATTGCCAAGGATGCGGCGTCCAGCGTTCAGGCAACCGCCAGGGGAGGTTATGTTCCGGGCGGCGGTTCAACGGAAATTGCGCTGGCTCGACAGGTGGAAAAAGACCGGGAAAATATTAAGGGGATGGCCGCTTACGGGGTGGACTGTGTGGTGAATGCCCTGAAACGGCCGCTGGCCCAAATTGTCCAGAATGCCGGCTATAATCCCCTGGAGAAGGTGGAAGAGGTAATTGCCGCCCAAACCGGACAGAGGCTGGATTTCCTCGGTATTGACTGTGATACCGGCGATATTGCCGACA
Source organism: Dendrosporobacter quercicolus (assembly GCF_900104455.1). Classification (NCBI taxonomy): domain Bacteria; kingdom Bacillati; phylum Bacillota; class Negativicutes; order Selenomonadales; family Sporomusaceae; genus Dendrosporobacter; species Dendrosporobacter quercicolus. The sequence continues at coordinate 792,630 of NZ_FNHB01000001.1, read as the reverse complement.
TGGCGGCGCTTGGCGTGCTTGATCCCGCCCCGGTAAAGCTTAATGCAATTAAAGCCGCCGGCGAAGTAGCTGTGGCCATATTGAGGATAGATACTATTATCAAAAAAAAGGAAGAACCCGATAAGGCGGCAAAAGCCGCTGTTGCCAGTGAGCCGGGTCTGCCTGATTTTTAAAGTTGAGGTGAATTAAATGACAGAAGATAAGAATACGCAGGATCACGCAGCTGACTCTGCTGAAGCGGACACTGCCACTGCTGAACAAGCTGAGCAGGCGGAAGTTTGCTTTGACTACAGGGAAATTGAGGAGATGATGGCGGTAATCGAAGAGAAAAACAGGCTGCTGCAGGAGCATACTGACCGCATTAAACGCCTGCAGGCTGATTTTGATAATTATCGCCGGCGTACCAGGCAGGAAAAGGAAGAATTATCCGCCCTGGTGGTTCAGAATATGATCAAGGATTTGCTGCCGCTCCTGGATAATTTCGAGCGCGCAATGAGCGCTGATGCCGGGCAGGATGCCGAAGCCTTTAAGTCAGGCCTTGAGATGGTTTACCGTCAGTTTACCGGCATTTTGGAAAAAAACGGTCTTGAACCGCTTGCAGCGCAGGGGGCAACCTTTGATCCGCAATTTCATGAGGCTGTCATGCGGGTGGAAGACGATAGTCAGCCTGAAGGAACAATTGTCGAGGAATTGCAGAAGGGCTATCGCGTTCGGGGCAAAATTATTCGTCCCAGTATGGTAAAGGTAGTCGGCTGTTAACAAGGAGTAAAATTCATATAATTTTAAGGAGGCTAACATTATGTCAAAAGTAATAGGAATAGATTTAGGTACTACAAACTCGGTAGTAGCGGTAATGGAGGGTGGCGAGCCGACGGTTATCGCCAATGCCGAAGGCGCGCGGATAACTCCGTCGGTCGTAGGCTTTTCTAAAACCGGGGAAAGACTGGTAGGGCAGCTGGCCAAACGGCAGGCGGTTTCCAATCCCGACCGTACGGTAATTTCGATTAAACGCCATATGGGCACCGACTATAAAGTGGCGATTGATGATAAGAAATATTCGCCTCAGGAAATTTCAGCAATGATTTTACAGAAATTAAAGGCTGATGCCGAGGCCTATCTGGGGGAAAGTGTCAGCAAGGCTGTCATTACAGTACCGGCTTACTTCAGCGACAGCCAGCGTCAGGCCACCAAGGATGCCGGCACGGTAGCCGGTCTGGAAGTTCTGCGGATCATCAATGAACCAACCGCGGCAGCTCTGGCTTATGGCATGGATAAAGGAAACGATCATACCATTCTGGTCTTTGACTTAGGCGGCGGGACTTTTGACGTTTCTATCCTGGAACTGGGTGACGGCGTATTTGAAGTGAAAGCAACCCACGGTAATAATAAGCTGGGCGGCGATGATTTTGACGACAGGATCATGAGCTGGATGATTGCTGAATTCAAAAAAGAGCATGGCATTGATTTATCAGCCGACCGGATGGCCGTACAGCGGTTGAAAGAAGCGGCGGAAAAAGCGAAGATTGAGCTTTCCGGCGTATTGACCACAAATATTAACCTGCCGTTTATTACTGCTGATCAAACCGGGCCGAAGCATTTGGATTTGAATTTAACCAGAGCAAAATTTGAAGAACTGACTGCCGATCTGGTGGAGGCCACCATGGCGCCTACCCGCCAGGCGCTGAGCGATTCAGGATTGTCAGCAAATGAGATTGATAAAGTTATTCTGGTTGGCGGTTCAAGCCGTATTCCCGCCGTTCAGGAAGCCATTAAGAAATTTTTGGGTAAAGAGCCGCACCGCGGCGTAAACCCGGACGAATGCGTTGCGTTGGGCGCAGCCATTCAAGCCGGTGTATTGGTCGGTGAAGTGAAGGATGTATTGCTGCTGGATGTAACGCCCTTATCGCTGGGTATTGAAACTATGGGCGGCGTATGCACCAAAATTATTGAGCGAAACACTACGATTCCTACTTCCAAGAGTCAGATTTTTTCCACTGCCGCTGATAATCAGCCATCGGTTGATATTCATGTATTGCAGGGAGAACGGGAAATGGCTTCCGGCAACAAGACGCTTGGCCGGTTTGAGTTATCCGGAATTCCTCCGGCTCCGCGCGGGGTTCCACGCATTGAGGTTACTTTTGATATTGATGCCAACGGCATTGTTCATGTTTCAGCCAAAGATCTGGGTACCGGCAAAGAACAGAAAATTACCATTACTTCTTCCGGCGGTATGAGCAAAGACGATATTGAACGGATGGTTAAGGAAGCAGAGGTACACGCGGCTGAGGACAAACAACGCAAAGAAGAAGTTGAAGTGCGCAACAATGCCGATTCGCTGGTCTATCAAGCGGAGAAAACAATTAAGGAAATCGGCGATAAAGCAGATCAAGCTTTAATCGGCAAGGTTCAGGCGGCTGCCGACAAGCTTAAGGAAACACTTAAGGGTACTGATCTGGAAAAAATCAAAGCCGATACGGAAGAGCTTACTAAGCCGCTGTATGAATTGTCGGCGGCGGTTTATCAGGCGACTGAAGCCCAGGGTGCTGCCGATGCCGGCGAGCAGGCGGACGCTCAGACGGGTGAAAAAGTTGTGGATGCCGAATATAAAGTTGTCGATGACGAAAAGAAGTAAGCAAAAATAACCAGCTGATTTTTTTAGGTTAGGCGCCGCCGGCTCCGGTCTTTTAGGCCGGAGTCTTGCGGTGAATATGCCTGAATAATAGTTTAGGATGGTGTAATGTGAGTAAACGCGATTATTATGAGGTGCTGGGTGTTGCGCGTACCGCGTCGGATGATGAAATAAAAAAGGCGTTTCGTAAATTAGCCCGCAAGTACCATCCTGACGTCAACCGTGACAAGCCTGACGCCGAAGAAAAATTTAAAGAAATAAATGAAGCCTATGAAGTACTGTCCAGCGCGGAGCGGCGGGCCCAATACGATCAATTTGGTCATGCCGCCTTTGATGGATCACAGGGCGGTGGTGGCGCCGGGGGCTTTGGTTTTGGCAACGCCGGCGGTGGTTTTAGTGATATTTTTGATATGTTTTTTGGTCAGTCCGGCTTTGGCGGCCGCCAGTCCGGGCCGGAAAAAGGCTCCGACCTGCGCTATGATATGGAGATTGCTTTCGAACAAGCGGCTTTTGGACTGGAAACCGAGGTTCACATTCCACGTACGGAAAACTGCACCACCTGCCACGGTTCGGGCGCTGCTCCCGGCACCCATCCGGAAACCTGCCCGCAATGTAAGGGAACGGGTCAGGTACAGTATGCGCAAAACACGCCATTTGGCCGGATGGTTAATGTAAAAGCCTGCGACCGTTGTCATGGCGAAGGAAAAATTGTTCATACCCCTTGTAAAGAGTGTGGCGGGCATGGGAAAATCAGAGCGAAACGCAAGATTAAAATTAAGATTCCGGCCGGAGTTGATCATGGTTCACGACTGAGGGTTGCTCATGAAGGCGAAGCCGGCCTTCGCGGGGGTCCGCCGGGCGATTTATATGTATATATCTTTGTAAAGCCGCATAAATTGTTTACCCGTGAGGGTACCGAAGTTATTTGTGAGGTGCCGATCAGCTTTGTGCAGGCGGCGCTGGGCGATGAAATTGAAGTACCCACGCTGGATGGCAAAGTGAAGATGAAAATTCCGGAAGGAATTCAGTCAGGCACGATTCTGCGCCTGAAGGATAAAGGCATTCCTTATCTGAGAGGACAGGGGCGCGGCGATCAGCATGTGAAAATCAAGGTGCTGACACCACAAAAATTAACAGAGCGTCAGCGGGCGATTTTGAACGAATTTGCCAGTATTTCGGGCGAGAATGTCAATCCGGAGCAAAAAACCTTTTTTAAGAAAGTAAAAGACGCTTTTGGGGTATAATGGAACTATGCCGGGAGTTAAACTCTCGGCATAGTTCATCTGGCAGCTTAGAAAATGTTAAGGGGGCGACCATACCATGAAGTGGGCCGAAATCAGTATTCAAACTACTCATGAAGCCACCGAAGCGATTGCCGATATATTTCATGAGCTGGGGTCAAGCGGTGTAGTCATTGAAGATCCGGAACTGGTAAACGCTTATCGCCGGTCAGGCGCCTGGGACTACTGCGATATTCCGGAACAAACCAATCTGGAAGTGGTTACGGTCAAGGCCTACCTGCCTGTTGACGAACAGCTCGACGATAAGCTGAAGGTTTTCGAAGAACAGGTAAATGAACTGGCCAATCATCATTTGGATAAAGGCCAGGGCAGTATTCAATGTCAGGAAATCAATGAGGAAGACTGGGCATCTTCGTGGAAAGACTATTTTCATACGGTGAAAATCGGTGAGAGAATTGTCATTAAACCATCCTGGGAGAAATATGAACAGACGGAAAACGATCTGGTTATTGAACTCGATCCCGGCATGGCTTTTGGCACCGGGACCCACCATACAACAGCAATGTGCATCAGATATTTGGAAGAAGTAGTTGAACCAGGCAGCACAATTTTCGACATTGGCACCGGCTCGGGCATTTTAGCTGTGGCGGCGGCCAAGCTGGGAGCAGCCAGTGTTCAGGCTGTTGACCTGGATGGCGTTGCGGTGCGGGTAGCAACTGAAAATGCGGCAATTAACCAGGTGAACGAAATTGTCGACATTCATACCGGCAATTTATTGACCGGACTCTTCGGTCAGGCTGATGTGATTATTGCCAATATCATTGCCGATGTGATTATTCAACTGGTGGAGGATATTCCCGGCCGTTTAACTGACAATGGCGTGCTGATTGCCAGCGGCATTATTGCTGAACGGTTAAGCGATGTCACCGCAGCCGTCATCGCCAATCATTTAACGGTGGACAAGGTCATGGAAGAAGGCGGCTGGGTGGCGATGCTGGTTCGCAAAGGAGGCGGATGATGTGCGCCGCTTTTTTCTCCCGGGACCGCTAACCCCGGAGGTCGTCATCAAAGGGGCGGACGCCCGTCATATCAGCCGGGTTCTCAGAATGAAACCGGCTGATGAAATTGTTGTGGTGTCGGCCGATGGTCAGGCCGGTATTGCTGAAATTACCCGGTTTAACGAACATGAAGTAACCGCCTTGCTGCAACGGACAATCGCTATTGAGAACGAGCCGCCAGTGCAGGTGCTTTTAGCCCAGTGTTTGCCTAAAGGCGATAAAATGGACTATATTGTGCAAAAAGCGGTTGAGCTTGGCGTGGAGGCAATTTATCCTGTTGCCGCCGAACATAGTGTGGTTAAATACGATCAAGCCAAACGGCAGGCCCGGCGGCAGCGCTGGCAAAAGATTGCCGGTGAGGCCGCCAAGCAATGTCAAAGGTCAACTGTGCCCGAAGTCAAGCCCATTCAGGGACTTGCTGAACTGTTCAACAGCCTGGACGACGATGTTACGGTACTCATGCTGTATGAAGGCCTTGCACCAATGGGAATAAAAGAATTTCTGACAAAGCATGAGTCCGCCGGCAGCTACCTGCTGCTCATCGGTCCGGAAGGCGGCTTTAGTACTGCGGAAACTGATTTTTGCCGCCGGAATGATGTTCGGTTTTTGACCATGGGGCCACGGATATTGCGAACTGAGACAGCTGCGCTTACAGCGCTTGGTATAGTTCTTTATGAAAAAGGCGATTTGGGCGGTTACCGGGAGTCGAAGAACTGACGCGGTATTGCCGGCGCCGGTTTGGGAGGCGATTTTGTGCCGCGGGTGGCGTTTACGACTTTAGGCTGTAAAGTAAATCAATTTGAAACAGAGATTATGGAAGGGCTGTTTAAACAGCGCCATTATGAGGTAGGCCCGTTTGATCAGCCGGCCGATGTATATGTGATCAACACGTGCTCCGTAACCCATCTGGGCGAGCGGAAGTCCCGCCAGTTAATCCGCCGGGCCGCCCGGCTGAATGCTGACGCCGTTATCGCCGTCACCGGCTGCTATGCCCAGGTCTCACCTGAACAGGTGGAAAACATACCCGGAGTAAATGTCATTGTTGGTACAAAAGACCGCGATAAAATTGTCGATTTGGTTGAGCAGGCAGCCTTTTCCCATAAGAAAGTCAATGCAGTTACCGATATTATGAAAATGCAGGAATTTGAGGATATTCCCTTGTTTGCCGCTCCCGGCAGGACCAGAGCCTTTCTGAAAATCCAGGAGGGCTGTACCAACTACTGCACTTATTGTATCATCCCTTACGCCAGGGGGCCGCTAAGGTCCAGACCATTGGGCAGTATTGCCGGCGAGGCCCGCAAGCTGGTTAAAGCCGGATTTAAAGAGATTGTGCTTACCGGTATCCATTTGGGGGCCTATGGCCGGGATTTTTCCGGCTCCGTCAATCTGGTCGATGCCGTGAAAACTGTTTTAGCTGTTAAAGAATTGCAGCGACTGCGTTTAGGATCTTTAGAGTCGGTGGAAGTGGCGGATGAGCTGATCGATTTAATGCAGCAGGACGGACGTTTATGCCGTCATCTCCACCTGCCTCTGCAGGCGGGCGACAATCAGGTGCTGGCTGCAATGAACAGGCATTATACGGTAGCCGAATTTGAGGCGCTGATGGAAGCCATTATGAACAGAATTCCGGATATTGCAATTTCGACGGATATCATTGTTGGTTTTCCCGGTGAGACCGAAAAAATGTTTGCCAATGGCCTGCAGGTGATTGATCGCCTGCCCTTCAGCCGGATTCATGTATTTCCTTATTCCCGCCGAAGCGGTACGCCGGCCGCGGCATTTGCCGGTCAGGTTTCTGAGGAGCAGAAGAAGCAGCGGGCGGCTGCAATGAGCAAGCTGGCCGAAAAAAAGAGCTTACAATACAAACAAGCTTATCTTGGCCGTACGATGGAGGTTTTGTTTGAGTCGGCCGACGGCGCTGCCATTGATGGTTTAACCGTCAATTATTTAAGAGTTTATACCAGTGCCGCTGCGGTTGGCGAGGGCAAGCTGCAGCCAATGAGACTGGACAGGTTATATCTGGATGGTATCTGGGGCACGGTTGCCGATTAAAATTTTAATAAAGCAATAATTACAGCAGGATATTGCCGGTATAGGCCGAATATTTTCTTTATACATTGTATATAACTACCAAGTGGAGAAGGTTTGGTATAAGGAGGCCTGTATGCAAACGGAGTGTATTTTTTGCAATATTGTTCAGCGGACGATTCCGGCTCAGCCAGTTTATGAAGACGATAAGCTGCTGGCCTTTAACGATATCAGCCCGGCTGCTCCGGTACATGTGCTGGTAATCCCCAAAAAGCATATCGCCAATCTGCTGGAGATTACCCCTGAGGACAATGGACTGATTGACCATCTAATGCTGACAATTCCCAAAATTGCCAGGCAGCTGGGGTTAGACGAGGCTGGTTTCCGGCTTGTGGTCAATACCAAGGATAATGGCGGGCAAACAGTGAATCATTTGCATATTCATATTCTGGGCGGTCGGTTTATGACCTGGCCCCCAGGCTAATATTGACAATTATTCATTGTTTCCTGTATAATATTTAGGTGTATGTTAACAATACACTTCCCGTAACGGTCTGAGTGGAGGGAGGGAAATTAGATGTCAGAAGTTAAGGTAGGAAAAAACGAAACAATCGATAGCGCACTCCGCAGATTTAAACGTACATGTCAGAAAGCCGGCACCCTTGCTGAGGTAAGAAAGCGCGAACATTATGAAAAACCCAGCGTTAAACGCAAGAAAAAATCCGAAGCAGCACGTAAACGTAAGTTCAAGGCTTAATATCGTTTCGGAGGTATCTTGACATGTCGCTTAAAGACAAATTGAATGAAGACATGAAGCAGGCCATGAAAGATAAAGAGGCGGGGAAACTGCGCCTGTCGGTTATTCGCATGGTTCGTGCCACAATAAAGAATGTTGAGATTGACCGCAAAAAAGAACTATCTGAAGAAGAAGTTCTTGATGTTTTGGCAAAAGAAGTAAAAATGCGCCGGGATGCAATGGAGGAATTTACCAAAGGCAACCGTTTGGATCTGGCACAACAACTTGAACAGGAAATTGCCATTCTGCTGCTGTATCTTCCTCAACAACTTAGTGAAGCTGAAGTACGGGTTCTGGTAACTGATGCTGTGGCCGAGACTCAGGCAACGACTCCCAAAGATATGGGAAAAGTAATGGCAGCGCTGATGCCTAAAGTGAAAGGCCGCGCTGATGGCAAACTGGTAAATTCCATAGTACGCGAACTGTTAAGTCAATAAGATTAATCCGGTACCCTAATCCAGGGTACCGGATTTTTTGCTGTGCGCCCGGCCTGGGCGCAGTCTAACGGGTGCAAGTTCCGAGCGCGGGTTAATAGCTCGTACACACTTTCTTGCATATATCACAGCTATCCTCGACCGGCCGGATCAGGTCGTAGGAAACACAGGTGGGGCGACCCGTGCGCGGGTCCTTCACAATTTCCGCGTCGATGTGGAAGGTTTCGCGGAGAACCTCTGTAGTCATGACTTCCTCCGGCGTACCGTGCTTGATAATGTCACCGCAGCGTAGGGCGATCATGTAATCCGCAAAACGGGCGGCCAAATTAAGGTCATGCAGTACCATCACAATCGTGCAGCTTTGCTCCCGGTTCAGGCGGTAGAGCAATTCCAGAACCTCTAATTGATAAGCCAGATCAAGATAGGTCGTCGGCTCGTCCAGCAGGATCAGGTCGGTCTGCTGGGCAAGGGCCATTGCAATCCACACCCGCTGCCGCTGGCCGCCGGAGAGATTGTCCACCGCCGTGGTTTCAAACTCGACGAGGCGCGTTACCGCCAGCGCCCACAGGATAATTTTCTTGTCCTCGGGTTTCAGATTCCCAAAGCCCTGCTGATGGGGGAAACGCCCGTAAGCCACAAGCTCGCCCACGGTCAGCCCTGCCGGGGCCTGCGGGGATTGAGGAAGGATGGCCATCTTCTGCGCCACCTCTTTCGTTGTCAGGCGGCGGATATCATCTCCATTCAGGTACACCATGCCGCCCTTGGGTTTTAAGATTCGGCCCGCAGCCTTTAATACGGTGGATTTCCCGCAGCCATTCGGCCCGATGATGGCCGTAATTTGCCCCTGTGGGATTTGCATATCCAGATCGTCCACCACAAGGTTTTCATCGTAGGCGACGGCTAAGTTTTCTGTTGCAATACTGTGCATGTTCATCATCCTTTCGTTACTGCCTGCTCTTTGCCAGCAGGTAGAGGAAATACGGTGCGCCGATGATGGCTACCATGATGCCGGTGGGTATCTCTGAGGGCTGCACGATTACCCGCGCGATGGTGTCTGCTACCGATACCAGCACCGCGCCCGTTAGAGCGCAGGCGGGCAGCAAAATGGCGTGCTGCGGCCCTACCAGCCGCCGCGCCAGATGGGGTGCGATCAGCCCCACAAAGCTGATGCTGCCGCTCACCGCCACGCAGGAGGCGGCAAGGGCAACAGACGCCGCCAGCAGCCCGCGCCGTTCACGTTCCACCGACGCACCTAAGCTGTACGCCACGTCATCGCCCATGTTCAGCACGTCCAAAACACGGGCCTTGTACATCACATAGGGAATCAGGAGCAGCAGCCACGGAAGTAACGCCAACACGAATTTCCAGTTTGAGCCCCAAATGCTGCCTGCCTGCCATGTCGCCACGAAGGTAAATTGCGTTTCGTCCAGCTTCACGACCAGCAAGGTAGTCAGGGCAGAAATACCGGCCTGTAGCGCCACGCCTGTCAATATCAGGCGCAGGGGAACGATGCCCTCACCCTTCTTGAAAGTCAGCGCATAAATCAAAATGGCCGTCACGCCCGCACCTGCCAATGCCAGAAAAGGTAAGGTAAAGACCGAGAGAAAGGACTGAGCGCCGAAAAACATCACATACAGGATGACCGTAAGCCCAGCGCCCGCGTTGATACCGAGCAAGCCGGGGTCGGCCAGCGCATTCTTGGCAACACCCTGGATGATACAGCCGGAGAGCGCCAACCCTGCGCCAACGAGGATGGAAACAACAATGCGGGGCAGCCGGAAATCGAACAAAATCAGGTTTTCTTTAGCCGTGCCGCCACCGAACAGGGTGCGCAGGGTATCCAGCGGAGTGAGCTTCGTATATCCCGTATTCATGCTGATAATAAGGGAAATCACAAGCAAAGCCGCACAGCCGACGACGATGGCCGTATTTCGGATGGCAATTTTTCTTTTATACGCTTCGTTTTTCTGCCGTATATCCATTACAACGCCCTCTTTTGCTTGCGGGATAGATATAAAAAGAAGGGCACGCCAACCAGCGCAGTCAATACACCGATGGGCGTTTCAAAGGGCGGGTTGAGCATTCTCGCACCCAAATCCGCCGCAACCATCAAAAGTGCCCCCAGTACCGCCGAGGATGGTATGATCCAGCGGTAATCCACTCCCACAAGGTATCTTGCCAGATGGGGAATAATCAGGCCTACAAAGCCCACCGCGCCCACCACGGATACCGAAGCCCCCGCCAGTATCAGAACAATGAGGGAGCAAAGGGCGTTGACTATGGCCGTATTGAGTCCCAAGCCTTTGGCCACGTCCTCGCCCAGACTTAACAGAGAAATGGAACGAGAGAGAGCAATCGCCCCCAGCAAAGCGGCGAGTATCCACGGCGTCATGATTTTGATTTGCTCCCAATTGGAACCGGCCACGCCGCCTGCGGTCCAAAACATGAGGTCCTGAGCTACAGCGAAATACAGTGCGATGCCCTGACTGAGCGCCGCCAGCAGCGCGCTGACCGCAGCGCCCGCCAGAACCAGGCGCATCGGTGTTGCGCCGCCGCGCCGCAGGGATGCGATGCCATTGACCAGCCCCGCCCCCAATGCAGCCCCTAAAAAGGAGAATAGGATGATCTGCATATACCCCATGCCGGGAAAAAACGCAAAGCAGATGGACAGGGCGAAGCCCGCCCCGGCATTTAGCCCTAACAGCCCGGAATCGGCCAGAGGATTTCGGGTCGTTCCCTGCAAAATGGCCCCGGCCACGGCAAAGGCTGCGCCCACAAGGGCACTGGCAATGACCCGGGGCAGGCGCAGGTCAACCACGATCAGCTGCTGGGTGTTCGCCGCATCAAAGCGGAAAAGGGCGTCCCACACTGAGGAAAGCGGAATTCCCGCCGCGCCCTTGGCAATCGAAAAGGCCAAGAGCAGGATCAACAGTCCGCCGCCGCATATGATAATAAGCCCCGCCGCCCATGCGCGGCCTTTTTTCTTTTGTGTTATATGTTTTATATCTTGAACCGCCTGTACCGTTTCTTTTGGTTGATTCATGTTTTTTGTTTGCCTCCTTGCTGCTACGCTCCGGCCTGCGCCCGATGCAGGCGGCTGTATATCCCGCCTTGTTGCAATAGTTGTTCGTGACTGCCTTGTTCCATGATGCCGCTTTCCGCCAATACTACGATGCGGTCGGCGTTGCGCACCGTCGCCAGCCGGTGGGCGATAACCAGTGTTGTACGTCCCTTGGACAGCTCAGCCAGAGATTGCTGGACTGCCGCCTCGGTCTGGGTATCCAGCGAGGAAGTTGCCTCGTCCAAAATGAGAATGGGCGGGTTCTTCAAGAACATCCGGGCAATGGAAAGCCGTTGCTTCTGCCCGCCGGAGAGCTTCACTCCACGCTCCCCGATGATGGTGTCAAGCCCGTCCGGTTGCTCCCGGATGAACGCGTCAAGCTGGGCTCGCCGGGCTGCCTCCCATATCTCCTGCTCCGTGGCGTCCAGCTTGCCGAACTGGATGTTTTCCCGGATCGTACCGACAAACAGGAAAACGTCCTGCTGCACCACACCGATCTGCCGTCGCAGGGAATACAGCGTCATATCCCGGATATCCAGGCCGTCGATGGTAATGTACCCGGCCTCCGGTTCGTAGAAGCGGGGCAGCAGGCTGCATAGCGTGGTTTTACCCGAACCGGAGGTTCCCACAAAGGCAACCGTTTCACCGGTGCAGATGGACAAATTAATATTCTTCAGCACGGCCTGTCCCTGGTTATAGCCGAAGGTAATGTTTTCATATCTGATATCGCCCCCCAGAGAGGTCGCCTCTACAGCATTGGCCGCATCCTTGATTTCCGGCTCGGTGTCCATGATTTCAAGGAAATTCTTAAAACCCGCCATGCCGTTGGGAAAGTGTACGGAAAAGGCGGTCAGCATCTGAACGGGCGTCACCATCACAGTTGCCAGCAGGATAAAGCTGAACAGCTCGCCGCTGCTCATGCCTCCGTTTAAGGTAAACCAGCTTGCTCCCAGCAGGGCCAGAAGCGGCAGCAGGTTGATGAAAATATAGGTAACGGCCTCATTTTTGGCAGTATTCTTGAAACCCTCGATTTTCGCCTCACAGAATTTTTGGTTGTCCTTCATGAACAGCTTCTTCTGATAATTTTCGTTGGCAAACGCCTGCACCACCCTGATACCGCCGATGCCGTCCTCCAGCCGGGATATAAATCCCCCAATGGCTCCGAACATACGCCCTCTGGCGGCCACCAGCCTTTGCATAAAGTAGATGTTAATGGCCAGCAGTATCAGGACAAAAACACCCAGTAAAAGCGCAAGCTGCCAATTGGCGCAAAACATCAGGAACAGGGCGCCGATCAGGGTAAATACCGCAATCAGGAAATGCTCCGGCCCGTAGTGGGCCATGTTTCCCACATCCAGCAAATCATTGGAAATTCGGGAGGCAAGCTGGCCTGTCTTATGGTTATCAAAAAAACGAAAGGAAAGCTTTTGCATGTGGGTGTAAAGCTCCGTGCGCAGGTCAGTTTCAATATACAGGCCCAGCCGCTCCCCCCAATAACCCACCACATATTTGAGGGCGGTATTGACCAGGTAGACACCCACAAGCGCGGCGCAGGAAGATAAAATTAAGTCCCAGTTCCCGGTAGGCAGCAGGGTGTCCACGATGTGACTCACTGTCAAGGGGAAAAGCAGCTCCAGCAGAGCCGCCGCCACCGCACAGAACAAATCCAGAAAAAACAACCTTTTGTAGGGGCGGTAGTATTTTAAAAAGCGTTTCAAGTTTTTAACCATTTTGCCTCCCTTTCATCGGTGATAGAGTAATTGGGGCAATAAGAAACCAGGCGCAGACCGCGCCCGGCTTAAGGGCAGAGATACATACAGTGTTCTTTTGCTCAATTCTGCCTATCTATGTAACACTTTGTCCGCAATTGTTTCAATCGCCAGTTTTATACCCAGCGGCGAGCCCGTTAGGCAAGCGGGGTCAAGGAAATATATCTTTCCTGCTTGCACGGCTTTTAACGATTTCCAGATATTCGAATCTTCGGTGCCCGCTTCCAAAAAAGTTGCTTTATAGCCTGTTTGCTCCGAACCAAGCTTGCCAATAATAAATATGTAATCAGGGTTGAACTCCGCTAATGACTCCAGAGATATCAGCCCGAATTCCTCCGGGCTTCCAGCCGGCGCCGTCAGACCAAGTCCGGTTTCATTGTCAAAGAAAACCTGCTGCCTGGTGACATTTGTGCCAATAGCGCCAAATGTGTTTTTGCCAAGGTCAAAAGCAATAAAGAAGGTTTTGTCTTTATATTCGGACAGTTTTTGTCTGGCATCAGCCATTAAGGCATCCACGTCGGCGATATATTGCTCTGCCTCTTTCTCAGCACCCAGGCATTCTGCATAATCGTACAGATTGGCTTCCCAGTCTTCGCTGTTAAACAAAACGGTAGGCGCTATTTTACTAAGATCATCATAAACCTCGGTATGTGTCGCCGTACCAATAATCAAATCGGGAGCAACTTCCAGTATTTGCTCCAAATTAGGTTTTGACGGATCGCCTACGTCAATGATTTCAATTTTATCTGCATACTGTTCGAGTGTTTCAAATCCGTGCATTGCCGTGTGGGCCAGCGCCGCCCCAACCGGAGGGTGACCGAGAACAATAAGTGTTTCAATGTGGCCGTAATACAGCACCACTACTCGTTCCGGCTTTTCTGCAAGCGTAATATTATGCCCGTAATCATCCTCCACTGTTCTGGGCCACGCCGTTTCCCCAGCACCGCCGTTTGTGCTATCCTTCGCAGGTGCCCCGGCACAGCCCGTCAGAAGACCTGTCAATAATGCGATTGAGACTAAAAGTGCCAGCAGTTTTTTCATTTTTCATTCCTCTTATATAGATATTAGTTAGTCTTATCTAACTCAACATCGGTAAGTATAACAAAACATGCTGGGCAAGTAAATGGACTTTTTTCGGTTGGAGCTATACTTTTCCCGCTTGCGCTTCTACCCGAAAATCCGTAGGTGAAATTCCTGTGACTTTCTTGAATATTCGGCTGAAATAATAGGAATCTATATAGCCTACACACTCCGCCACCTGCATAACAGGGCAGTTGGATATTCTTAGAAGCTCCTTGGAACGCTCGATACGAAGATCGGTCAAATAACGGACAGGTGTCATACCGATATGTCTTTGGAACAGCTCTGCAAACCGTTTTCCATCCATGCCATATTGCGCGGCAAGCTGGGCAATAGTAAACTGCCGTGAATAATTCTCATGAATAAAAGCAGTGGCGTCATCAATTAGTTCGCCGACATTGTCCCGTTGCTGCCTTTTTGCCGACACAACGATTTCTTCAATCAGGTGATAAAACAGGGAACGGCACCGCAGAACCGCCTGCCCGCCCTGTGTGGTATCGCTCACCAGCAACTTCAGCAGCATGTCCATCAAGCGGGGATTCGTCCCCACAGGAATATTGAAATGCCTGTGATAATATGGAAAGGAAGCGTATTCATGCTCCGGGATCTTATAGTGAACCAATGCGTAACGCCAAGTTTTGTTTCCAATCACCTCTTTGTCCAAGCGCATATCCGGCCCGGCATGAATTACCATGCCGGGCGTCATCACATAAGGCGTACGGTTGAACGTAAAGCAGGCGCTTCCCTCAATAGGAATGATAATGCCACCTGCCCTAGGGTATGTACTCCACCCTTCGCCCTTAAGCCCACTCGGAACGGCTTCAGAAACTGTATCAAAAAATGATATTGTTGCTTTAGAATAATAGTCCATGAGTTCATTTGCGTTAATTTTCATAGTTTCCCCCTGCGAACAGATTACGCCACGCTTCAGGTGATCCCGAAATTCCAACGGGGAAACGCCCGTCTATCCGCGAGCGCATGGGACGGCGCATTTCCGCTTGCGTATTGATAAAAAATGATTTAGCGGAATATAGGCTCCTCATAATTCCCGATAATCTTGGCAAGCAGGGTACGGTGGTACACGCGCCGTGCGTTTGCGAAAAAATCCCTGCCGTAATTTTTTGCAAACTGTTTGTTGGGGAAGTCTCCCCAATTCCCATTGAACTGTCAAAAACCCGGGAAAAATCCAGGTGTTTCAGACAGATATCCATTTACTTAATTTTTATTGCTTGCTATGCTGTAACCATTAGTTTTCTGATATTGATAATCATTATTATATCAGAAAAAAGCCATTATTTAAAAGTATTGCCATTTTTTTTTGCGGAGGGGGTTATAGCTCAATGACCTAACGGTCCTGTGGCTGGAAGCAGCTAGGTAGACAATGTATTTCCACCAGTAGAAGGAGTTGACACAGCATGAAGAAAAAATTGTCCCCTGCCAGAAAGCGTCTGCTTTACGTCCTGATCGGCAGCAGCCTGTTCTGGCACACGCCGGTAATAACCTATGCCGAGGATACGGCGGTAACGGCCGCAGCTGCCGGTGAGACTGATAGCCCAGCGGGTTCTGCCGCTCAAACAACTGCCGGTCAGCGTGAATTCAGCCTGGAAGGGATTGAAGTGACCGCCGGCAGGGATACTCTGCCCCCGGTCTACGCCGGCGGCCAGGTGGCCCGGGGCGGCAACGTTGGCATTCTGGGCAACAAGGATTTCATGGACACGCCCTTCAGCATCACCAGTTATACCGCCCAGACTATGGAAGATCAGCAGGCCAGTACCTTGTACGACGTGCTCAGCAACGATTCCTCCATCAGGTTCACCACCTCCAACGGACATTTTGTCGAAATGTATAAGATCCGCGGATTAGATGTAAGTTATCAGCATCTTTATTTTAACGGCATGCAGGGTTTGGCACACTTCGATCATATTCCGGTTGAATTTTTAGAACGGGTGGAAGTGCTCAAAGGACCCAGTTCTTTTCTCTACGGCGGCGTGAACACCTCGGTGGGCGGCGCTATCAACCTAGTGCCCAAACGCGCTAAGGAGGAAGACAGTAATTCTTTTACTGCCGATTATACCTCCTCATCCCAGTTAGGCGGGCATATTGACATAGGACGCCGCTTCGGCAAAAATAAAGAATTCGGTGTCCGCTTCAACGGGGTATATGCGGACGGCGACACCGAAACCGACGGACAGTCCAAGAAACGTCAGTTGGGCGCACTGGGGCTGGATTACCGTCACGACAGATGGCGTTTATCCCTGGATGCCTTCAGTTCTGAGGAATCGTTTGACAACGGCTCCGTTGCCATGTATGGTCTAGCCGGCGGCTACGTGAAGGCGCCGGACGGTTCCACCAACGTCTTTCCAGGCATCTATGGCAAAGGCCGGAATAATGGTTTTCTTTTTAAAAGCGAATACGATGTTAGCGGCAATGTAACCGCCTATGCCAGTATGGGCAAACTGGCAAACAGGGGAACCGGTTTTCTCTCCGGCACTAACGTCGTCGGTTTCAAGTCAAATGGAGACGGCACGATCAGTATGCTTAAGCAAAACTGGTGGCAAGACAGCGTTGCGGCCGAACTGGGCTTGCGCGGCAACTATCGGACCGGCGCGGTTAACCATCAACTGGCCGTAGGTTACAATGCTATGGATACGGAATCCGCCTTTGCCTGGAACCGGATAACCGGCATTGCGACAAATATTTATAACCCCACATCTCTCGCGTCCTATCTAGCCGCACTGCCGACCCCGTCCAAGTCGGCGAAAACCAGTGAAACCAATCTCTCCAGCCTGTTTATCGCCGACACGCTTTCTTTTAACGAGGAAAAAGTTCAGCTGACCCTGGGGGTACGGCAGCAAAATGTGCAAACCAAAAGCTTCAACGCCACAACCGGCGCCGTGACTGCCAAGTATGATGAAGACGCTACCACGCCGGCAATCGGGCTGGTAGTCAAGCCATGGGACGCTCCTGTATCGTTTTATGCCAACTATATCGAAGGTCTGAGTCCGGGATCGGAAGTAACCAATGTGGATGCAGTAAACTACAGGGAAGTATTTGCGCCGTACAAGAGCAAACAATACGAAGTCGGCGCAAAATGGGACCATGGTACCTTCGCCAATACGCTGAGCTTTTATCAGATCGAAAAACCCAGTGTGATTACGCTTACCCAAAGTGATGGCACGATCAAAGTCAGTGACGACGCGGAGCAGCGCAACCGCGGCATTGAATGGAACGCTTTTGGCGCAATCAATGACAAAGTGCGGCTGCTGGGCGGCATCGCCTATACGCGCGCCGAATATACCCGCGATGTAAGCACTAAGCAAGGCAATACTCCGTACGGCGTCCCCAAATATCAGGCTAATCTGGGCGTGGAATGGGATACTCCCTGGAATCCTGATTTAACCTTGAGTGTCCGGGCAATTTTCAGCAGTTCCCAATATGTCGATTCCACCAATACGGTAAAAATACCGAGCTGGGTGCGCTATGACATCGGCGCGAAGTACAAAACCGTCGTTAATAAAGTCCCGGTCACCTTCCGGGCCAGCGTGGAAAATGTATTTGACAGGAATTATTGGAGCGGCTTATTTGCCGACGGGTATGCCACGGTAGGCGGGCCCCGCACATTTAAATTGTCAGCGTCCATGCAGTTGTAAACAGGGGAGGCTCGCCATAAATACTGCAATACTGAATTCTATCTGCCGGCGGAGAACTTTTATCCAGCACGGATAAAACAACCCAGACCAATCCGGATATCTTCATTTATTTTGGTGTTGGGGTGACAGTTGATTACGTTGAAACCGTTCTAAAGGAGAACTCATATGGTTTGCGGCATAAGCTATATTGGTAGTTTGACAGTGTTATAACGACAAGAAAAACCATGTAATGCTGATGTTTCAGGCATTACATGGTTTTTCTTGTTGTTATAACGGTCCCAATCAAAACCGGACACTTGGCTTTTCCTGTGGCGATGGTTGCGAATGTTGGAATTTTAGTGGTTTCAGCCCTTGAGTAAAGAAGCATATTATATTAGCAATGAGAGGACAATTGTAGGGGCTGATGAAGGTAGGAATACTTGGTTAATCGCTAATGAGTTTGGCTTTTGCACCTAAAAAATACCATGTCACTTTTTACAAAGAGTTTCTTGGCATTATTTTTACGATTAGTGAGAAAATAAAGCTTATCATGTTGCAATTGCCGAAAGGGAGGCATAAATAATGTCACAATATAAAGGACGACTGACCTATGCTAAGGGGACTTATGTTGAGTTTGTTGTGGCTCCTAACCAGGATGTGGATTTTGGCGATATTTTAGCCGTAGAAGGTAATGATGGAGGGCGATTTTATGTCAGGGCTTATGATTTTAAAGTTAAATCGCGCTGGTCAGGCCTGAATGGCGTTGGGTATTTAATGAGTAAGCTTGATGAAAATGGGCAAGTTCAGGATCAGGAAGAACTAGAGTTTTATCTGGGAGGCAATCATACGGTTAAATTGGCGATGGCTGAGCAGTTATGCTATTCCGATGCCGCCGGAAACTTATTTAACCCTAAGACCTGTCCCGATTTTTTTTGTCAGGTCCGTTCCTTAAATGATGACGATACGGCTTTATTGTCCGAAATGAAAGGCGATTTGGAAATTGGCTTTTTAAAAAGCGGCCGCGGTATAATGGAATTGCCTGTTGGCATTTATGGTTCAAAGGCAATTACCGAACATATCGGTGTTTTTGGCACGACAGGCTCGGGCAAAAGCAATCTTGTCAAAGTTCTGGCAGGCTCAATTATTGATAATGGCAATTACGGTTTACTGGTGTTCGATGTTCATAATGAATATTTTAAGGATCTGTCCGCTCATCCACAGGCTAAGAAACGGCTTAGCGTGTACAACACCAATCCCCAGTCGGATCATTGTCAAAAGCTGCTGGTCAATTTTGACGAAATTGATCCTGAAGATATTACTGCCTGTGCGACCTTTACCGAACCGCAATTGGACGCTATCTATAAATTGTCATCGGTCTGGCAGGAAAACTGGATGAATTATGTGTTAAAGTATGATACCGCCGATATTATTGATGAACTGGCCGGTTGTACCGGTCAGAAGTTCCATTCCCGTACAATCAGCAAGATTAAAAGTATTTGCTGGAATCTGGAGCAGGAATTAAATGTTGGCGATCAGCAGCAAACGGTGATTGGTCATATGATGCAGGACTTAGAACAGGGTAAAGTGGTTTTGGTTGAATTGAAAAATATTTCTCCGGTTGGCGAGCAGGCGTTATCGACGCTTTTATCCAAAAAGCTGTTGCAAAATTATGCGGCAAAATCGGATGTTGACCGCAGTAAAGTAAAACCGGTGATGATTGTTTTAGAAGAGGCCCACCGCTTTCTGGGGAAAAAAGAACAAAGCAGCAATAATGTCTTTGCCCGGCTGGTCAGTGAAGCCCGTAAGTTTAATTTGGGTATGTGCGTGGTGGATCAGCAGCCCCGTTTATTGGCCGACAAGGTGTTATCCCAGCTCAATACACTGTTTATTTTAGGGCTGGCTTCCAAGGCTGACCGGACTAAGCTGGAAGCTATGTGCCGCAAAGATATTTTACAGCAGCGCAATGAGATTAAGAATCTGGAGTGCGGGGAAATGATTGTTGCGACGAACTACATGCGTTTCGCAGCACCGGTAAAAGTGCACAAATATGAGGATTTTTTGGTTAACCGGTACGGCGGTGCGGCTTTAACGCCTGCAGCTGTCCCGGTGCCGGGAGTTGGTTTTTAGCGAAAGGCTACAGTGTCCGCCGCTGCGATTTTTAAAATCGCGCGGCGTTTTTTTTACCAAAACCGCCGCCGGATGTTAACCGGCGGGGATCATACTGCAACCGCGGATGCAGCTTCCCGGCGCGGTCACCGGTTGTTTTCTGGTACTAATCTTTTATGATCGGCATACACTTCTATATGAAGGGAGGGAGTGGCATGCAATCGCGAAAACGCGGAAGATTACAGAGGCTGGCCGGTTTATTGGAAATTCCGCAGGATATTGTCATGGATTTGCCGAGAATTACTATGTTAGGCAATAAACAATTATTAATCGAAAACCATAAAGGCATAATCGAATACACCCCCTCAATGATCAGAATCAAGCTAAACCAGGGTGAATTAGTGATTGGCGGAACCGATCTGACCTTGGGCAATTTGCAGATAGAGCAAATCCTGGTTGAAGGTACGGTGGGGGAATTAAAGTATGATGTCTAAGCTGGCAAATTATCTGCAGGGGGCTGTACGGATAAGGGTAAGCGGCATGATGCCGGAAAAGTTGATTAATTTGTGTGTCACTCAGCATATTTCCTTATGGGGAATAACGAAACATAATGACGATCTGTTGGTATGGATGAAGCTGGGCGACTTTTTTACTATCCGGGAAATGGTCCGTAAAAGCCGCACCAGAATTACCATTGTACGACGGTATGGTTTTCCTTTTACGGCCAAGCGTCTTAAGCGGCGCAAAGTTCTATTGATCGGCCCGCTGGTTTTTTTTCTGGCCTTAAATATTTTGTCTTCATACGTATGGTTTGTTGATGTCATGGGTTTGAAAAATTTGCCTGACAGCAGGATAAAAGAAATTGCCTTCCAGCAAGGCTTAAAACCGGGGGCTTTAAAAAACGATATTAACACCAAACAGATTGAAAATGAAATTTTAATCACTCTGCCTGAAGTGGCGTGGATTGGCGTCAATTTTGTCGGTACCAGGGCGGTGATTGAAATTGTTGAAAAGACGGTTCCTAAACAGGAGGACAAATCACCGGCCAATCTTATTGCCGCTAAGGATGGGGTAATTACCGAAATTATTGTTTTGGCCGGGCAGACAATGCTGAAAAAGGGGGATACCGTCAAGAAAGGAGATTTGCTGATTCAAGGTATTGCCCCGGAAGCGCCGGAAGCAACTGTCAAACCGCCGGAGGCGCCCGTTCCGGAGCAGCCAATCAGGGCCAAGGGAATTGTTAAAGCCAGAGTGTGGTATGAAAGCTATGGCGAAACTGAGTTGGCGACGGCGGTTCATGAGCCTACCGGACGCCAGCAGCTGGGCGTTGTATTGAAAATCGGCTCGAATGAATTTGTCGTTAAAAAGCCTGACTTAACGCAGTTTGCGTTGTATGAGCAGGAAGCCATTCATAAAAAGCTGCCGTTGTGGAGGAATAGCGGCCTGATTGTCGAATCAAGTATAGATGTTTACCATGAGCTTGATACCAGTTGGCTGGAAATTACTTTGGAGCAAGCCCGCGACGCCGCTAGAACTAAGGCCTTGGATCAGCTTCAGCGGCTGATTCCCCAAACAGCTCATATTTTATCGCGAAATGTTGAAGTGATCAAAACCACCGAGCCTAATTTGGTGCGGGTAAAGGTTACCATTGAAGCAGAGGAAGATATTGTTCAAAGTGTCATGATTTCGCAATGATTAAAGGAGGAATATCATTTTTGCGGCAAAATTCGGAGAAACGGTTTCTGTTTGCAAGCGCTCAGGAGGCTTTGGGAATTTTAGGCCATAATGATGCGCATTTGAATATGATTTGCACTGCATTTTCCGCCCAGGTCGTCAGCCGGGGGGAGGAACTCATCCTTTCCGGTGCAGAGGACGAGGTTGATCAGCTGGCTAATTTGTTTGCGGAACTGCGCTATTTATATCGCCAGGGCCATCCGGTAACCGCTCATGATATTAAATACAGTATCCGTTTGCTGAAGGAAGGCCGGGACAGCAAGCTTCATGAAATGTTTGGCGATACGGTGCTTGTTACTGCCTACGGGCGGCACATCAGGCCCAAAACCTTGGGCCAGCTCGTCTATTTGCAGGCAATCCGCCATAATTATATTACGCTGGGAATAGGCCCGGCCGGAACTGGGAAAACTTATCTTGCAGTAGCAATGGCAGTTTTTTCCTTAAAAAACAAGTCCGTTAAGCGGATCGTCCTTACCCGGCCTGCTGTCGAAGCCGGTGAAAAACTGGGTTTTTTGCCAGGCGATTTGCAGGAAAAGGTAGATCCTTATTTGCGGCCGCTGTATGATGCGCTGGAGGATATTCTGGGTACGGACACCTTTCAGAAATATATGAGCAAAAACATCATTGAGGTTGCGCCGCTTGCTTATATGAGGGGGCGGACGCTTGACGATGCTTTTATTATTCTTGATGAGGCGCAGAATACAACGCCGCCCCAGATGAAAATGTTTTTAACCCGGCTGGGATTTGGTTCGAAAATGGTGGTTACCGGGGATTTAAGTCAGACCGATTTGCCTTACGGAACTATATCCGGTCTGAGACAAGCCCAGCAGATTCTTAACGGTATTACCGGCATTGAGTGTATAACCTTGAATGAAAGCGATGTTATCAGACATGAAATTGTAGGCCGGATCATTAAGGCCTATGACCGATACGAGCAGGAACAACATTAAATTTATACCATTAGGTATAGTGTGAAAGGGTTGAATAGATTTGATATCGCTCAACAATAGGCTGCGGGATCTGTTTATGCAACCCAACAGCATTTTTGCTAAGCCGGTTGCGCGGCGAATACTACTGGGATCGGCTTTTTTCGTTTTGTTTATGATTGTTTTGTCGGCTGATATTATTCCGGACAAGGTTTCGTTTCAGGTGGGGCAGGTAAGTGACCGCGATGTTGTTGCCCCGCGAACAATCTCTTATGTGGATAGTATCAAGACCAAAAAACTTGAGGCCGAGGTTTTGGCCAGTGTGGCCAATGTCTATGATCTTGATGTGGCGGTATTGACGAAAGCTGAAGAAAACGTCGGTGCGGTTTTTCAATCCGCCCGGTCTGTTTTAGCTGATAAAAGCTTAGCTGCCGGCGATAAACGGCTGGAGAGGCTTCAGCAGGTTTTGCCTGTTTCTTTGCCCAGTCTGAGCCTGAATGGCCTGGTAAGCCTGGATGAAGCCGGCCTGGCTAAAGCGCAGGAGCATACCGTTACTTTGTTAAGGAAATATTTTCAGCGGGGTATCCGCGACGACGAGCTTAATGTAACCAGAAAGCATATTGTCATCGAAACGGAAGAGCTGGGGCTTGATCAGAATGTTGAGGCCGTAGTGGCTGGGCTGACCCAGCAATTGCTTAAGCCTAATTATATTCTTAATGTACGCGAAACGGACAAACGCAAGAAGTCAGCGCTGGACAGCATTGAGCCTGTCCGTGAAACAATTAAAAAGGGTCAGGTTGTTGTCCGGCGCGGCGATGTGGTAACTGTTGAGCAAATTCACGCAATGGAGGAGCTTGGCTTATATAAAGGACAGCTAAGTGAATTGCGGATTTTTGGTTTGTCAATTTTTGTACTGACTGTCATTGGAATGTTGCTGGGCTATTTATATAAGTTTGCCTATCCGGTTTATGCCAATGACCTGCATTTGGTATTGCTGGGGTTAATTTTACTGGTGGCTCTTCTTTTAGGAAAGGGCGCCCATTACTACTCTGATTTTGCCGCTCCCATTGCGACCGGCGCCCTGTTGGCGGCAATTCTGATTGACGCCCGCGTTGGCCTGGTGGTCAGCCTGGCCCTGTCGATGTTGTTCGGGGTTATTGTGGACCATGATTTGCGGGCTGTTGCCGCTGCTTTGATTGGCAGTGTGGTGGGGGTATTCAGCGTATCAAAAATGACGCATGGCTATAGCTTAATTAAAACCGGCCTGTGGATTGCCGCGGCTAATTTCCTGGTGATTGGAGCAACCGGCCTGATGCAGCAGATGGACGCTTATCCGGTTCTGATGCAGGGCTTGCTGGGAATTTTCAGCGGTATCGGCGCCGCCGTAATCACCACCGGCTTACTGCCATATCTTGAGCATACCTTTAATATAACCACACCGTTAAAATTACTGGATTTAGCCCAGTCCAATCATCCTTTGATGCAGCGATTGCTGCTGGAAGCGCCCGGCACCTATCATCACAGTGTTTTGCTCGGTAATCTTGCTGAGGCTGCGGCGGATCTAGTCGGCGCCGATCCTGTCACGGTAAGAGTTGGTGCCTGCTATCACGATATCGGCAAAATTAAGCGGCCCTACTTTTTCGTTGAAAATCAATTTGGCGCCGAAAACCCTCATGATAAGATCGCTCCGTCATTAAGTACGCTGATTGTCACCGCTCATATTAAGGACGGCGTGGATTTGTGCCGCGAGTATCGTTTGCCGCCGGTGATTATTGATATTGTTCAACAACATCACGGAACTATGCTGGTGTCTTATTTCTATAAAAGGGCAACGGAAAACGAGCATGGCGACTGCGTTATCGAAGCTGACTTCCGTTATGAGGGCCCCCGCCCGCAAAGCAAGGAGGCAGCGCTCATTATGCTGGCAGATGCCTGTGAAGCTGCAGTAAGATCATTGGCCAAGCCCAATGTTAACCGCATTGAGGCAATGGTGCGCAAAATTATTCGCGAGCGTTTGCATGACGGCCAGCTGGATGAATGCAATCTAACGCTAAGAGATTTAAATACGATTGGCGATGCCTATATTAGGATTTTATCCAGCATGTTCCATACGCGGATTGAGTATCCTGACGCCATCAAGGAACTCGAGAGGAGAAAAAGCAAGAATGGAAATTGTATTAAGCAACTTGCAGGAAAAGATGATGGTAACGCCGCAGCTGGAGGAAATTCTGACGGCGGTATTAAAAAAGACGGCTGAGCTGTATGATGTAGATGCCCGGACCGAGGTGAGCGTAGTGTTGGTTGATGATCGCTATATCAAGGCATTGAACCGCGATTATCGCGGCAGGGATTATGCTACTGATGTGCTGTCTTTTGCTTTGAATGAAGGCGATGAGCCGGAAATCATTGACGGTTCGCCGGAAAACCTGCTTGGTGATATTATTATTTCACTGGAAACGGCGGCAAGGCAAGCCCATGATTATGGACATAGCCTGGAGCGGGAAATTGCCTTTTTAACCGTTCACGGCATGCTGCATTTATTGGGTTATGATCATGAAGTGGAAGAGGAGCGGCGGGAAATGCGGCAGGAAGAAGAATTTGTTTTGGGCAAGCTGGGCATTACCCGGGACCCTTGATGGCGCGCTGGATCAAAGCCTTTAAGAATGCCGGCCGGGGCTTTAGCTACTGCCTCGGTTCGGAACGGAACTTTAGGATTCATTGCCTTGCCGCCGGCGCTATGCTGATTGTGGCCTGGCGCCTGAATTTCGACCGCATGGAAATGATGGTGCTGGCTATCGTAATTGCCGGTGTTTTTATTGCTGAAATGTTTAATACTGCGCTGGAGAAGACGGCGGATATGATTAAGCCCGAATTTCATCCCCTGGCCAAAATTGTTAAGGACGTTGCCGCCGGAGCGGTGCTGGTTGCCGCCGTGGCGGCGGCGTTCATTGGCTGTATTTTGATTTATGGCAAGTTGTTTTAATCAGGGAGGTTAAATTTTGGAGGAGTTAGTTAAAGCCGCCCGGGCGGTCAGAGATAAAGCTTATGCGCCTTATTCGGGGTTTAAGGTTGGTGCGGCCGTGTTAAGCGGCAGCGGTAAAATCTATTCCGGCTGCAATGTTGAAAATGCATCCTATGGGTTGACCATTTGCGCCGAACGTACCGCTGTATTTAAGGCGGTAGCGGAAGGTGAGACCGAGTTTTCGGCTCTGGCCGTTGTTGCGGATACGTTAAGGCCAACTGCGCCCTGCGGCGCGTGCCGTCAAGTAATGGCGGAGTTTGGTATCAGCAAAATTATTATGTGCAATACTAAGGGCGAGCAGCGTGTTGCCACGCTGGATCAACTGCTGCCGGCTGTTTTTGATAAGCATGATTTGACTGGAGATGGTAAATGTTGAAGGCAGAACACAAATCGGGTTTTGTTTCAGTGATTGGCCGGCCGAATGTAGGCAAGTCAACGCTGATTAATAGTTTAATTGGTCAAAAAGTAGTGATTATGTCGGACAAGCCGCAAACCACCCGGAATAAAATTTTATGTGTGCTGACTTTGGAGGATGCCCAGATTGTATTTATTGATACTCCTGGTATCCATAAACCAAAGCACAAGCTTGGCGAGTATATGGTACATACAGCGGAAAACACGTTGCGCGAGGTAGAAGTAATTTTGTTTGTGGTGGACGCGACGGAAGAATTAGGCGCGGGCGAGCGGTATATTCTGGAACGGCTGGCTGGTATTAAAACTCCGGTGGTACTGGTGGTCAATAAAATCGATCTGATTGATAAGAAGCGGGTATTGCCGATTATTGACGGCTATGTCAAGTGCCGTGAGTTTGCCGGAGTTGTGCCGATTTCGGCCAAGGAACATACCAATTTAGCTGGCCTGGTGTCTGAGCTTAAACAATATTTACTGCCTGGTCCGCAATATTACCCCAGCGATATGGTTACCGACCAACCTGAACGCCTAATCATTGCCGAGCTGATCCGGGAGAAAGTGCTGCAGGTCACTCGTGAAGAAATACCCCATGCCATTGCTGTTGATATCGAGGAGATTACTACCCGCAGCAATGAAACATTGTATATCCGGGCGGTTGTGTATGTGGAAAGGGAATCGCAAAAAGGCATTGTCATTGGCGCAGGCGGAAAACTGTTAAAGGACATTGGCGCAATGGCCAGAAGTGATATTGAAAATTTGCTGGGCTCTAAAGTGTTTTTGGATTTGTGGGTTAAAGTGAAAAAGGACTGGCGGAACCGTGAAGGCATACTCCGCAATTTCGGTTATGATTGAGCAAAAGTCTGGCAAAAGCTGCCAGGCTTTTTTACATGTTTTGCGTACCCACTTTATGTCCTTCGGGTACTTTGCGGTTTAATCTCGTTTTCTCTGTCTGCCCGTACAGCGATTGTTACAATTGATTGACCGATATTGGTTTGAATGGTATCATTTGTTAAGAGGGGTGGAATATGAAGTTTATATCCAAGTATTTTATCAACGGGTTAATTGTTATTGTTCCGATCGCAATTACCGTCTATGTCATTGTCAATATTTTTTCCCTGGCCGAAACTCTGTTAGGCCGCCACTTACCGGTACAATTTCCGGGGCTGGGCCTTATTGCTGTCATAGTATTGATTTTGCTGGTGGGCTGGCTGTCTTCACACTGGATGTTAATACGCCTGTTAGGTTTGGGCGAACAGATGCTGTGTTCAATCCCCGTTGTTAAAGTGATCTATAAAAGTGTTAAGCAAGTATCCACTGCCGTGTTGGAATCTCCTAATTTATTTAAGCAGGCAGTTTTAGTGCCTTATCCGCACGCCGGCGTAAAAGCCTTGGGTTTTGTTATGGCTGAGCTATCGCCGCCGTTAGCAGAAAATTTTACGGAGGAAAATATCTGTGTTTTTATCCCCTGGAGTTTGAATATGACTTCCGGCATCAATATCTTTGTTCCTAAGCGGGATATTATCTATTTGCAGGTGACCAGCGAAACAGCCCTGCAATATGTGATTACCGCCGGAGCAATTATGCCCGGCAATGAAAACAGCGGGGATACGGTAAAAACGATTTAAAACATATCGCGGTCAGGTGTATCTGGCCAGCGAGGGAGAGATGCGAGTTTGGATTGGTATGACTTGGTTAAGTTTTTGGCCGCCCTGATGTTGGTGGGCTTCAATGGTTTTTTTGTCGTTGCCGAATTTTCTCTGGTCAAGGTGCGGAAAACGCGATTGGAAGAACTGGTACAACAAGGAAACCGGCGGGCCGAGCTGGCGCTAAAGGTTGTCTCTTCATCCGATACCTATGTCGGGGCAACACAACTGGGGATAACTTTGTCATCACTAGCGCTGGGCTGGTTAGGAGAACCGGCAGTAGCGGCGCTGATTACGCCGGTTCTGGCGGCGTATCTGCCCGGCCTGGCTGGGCTGCATACGGTAATCAGCATTGCCATAGGATTTATCATTATTACCTTTTTACATATTGTGCTTGGTGAAATTGTACCAAAATCGCTGGCGATTCAGCGAGCCGAGAATATGGCTTTATTTGCCGTTGGACCGCTTTATATCTTTCACAAAATTGGCTATCCTATGATTATACTGTTCAATCAGGCCGCCAGGGCAATCTTAAATCTGCTGGGCGTTAAAGCCGCTTCGGAAGCTGATCTGGCTCATTCCGAGGAGGAACTCAGGATGCTGGTCAGCGCCAGTCACCGTGGCGGCGTTCTAAACCAGATGGAAAGCGAACTGATTGATAATGTATTTGATTTTGCCGACCGTTTAGCCCGCGAAATCATGGTACCGCGTCAGGACATGATCTGCCTGTTTGCCGAAGACTCCTATGAGGAGAATATTGAGGTAGTCAGGAACACCAATCACACCAGGTACCCACTTTGTCTGGAGGATAAGGACCATGTGATCGGGATGATCCATTTGCGTGATTTTATGGACTTTGAATCCTGCAACATGGCGGCCAAGGATTTAGGGACAATTATGCGGGAAATATTGGTTGTTCCTGAAGGAATGTCGGTAGCCAAGTTGCTGCAGCTGATGCGCCGCAAGCGTATTCACTTGGCTGTGGTAGCTGATGAATACGGTGGGACTGCCGGACTGGTGGCTCTTGAGGACATTATCGAGGAAATTGTCGGTGACATTCAGGATGAGCACGACGAAGTTCAGGAAATTGATATTCAGCGCCTTAGTGACGGATCGTATGAATTTGATGGCCGGGTATTGCTTGATGATGTTGCCGAGCTTCTGAATATCCGGCTGGAAGAACATGATGCGGATACGATTGGCGGTTATATCTTCGGCATTTTAGGCCGGCGTCCGGAGATCGGCGATGCCGTTCCCATTGGCGACTACAGCTTTACAGTTCTTAAAGTTAACGGTTTTCGCATTGTTCGGGTAAAAGCTGCATCTCTACCTGATTTTAGTTAGAGCGGTTGATTGAAAAACTAACAGTTGCGAAAGGATGATGTCAATGTTGTTGGGAAATGTTATGTGGGAAATTTTCCAGAATACGGGACATATTGAAGCATACCTGATTTATCGTTCGTGCAATGATGGCCATACTCGGCAATTTCCGACACCGTCTCAGATCCGGGCGCAACGGCCGGTGGTTAATCAAAATTAATAGAGGTTATTATGTCACAGTATTTAACTGAAGCCATTCTATTGTCGGTTCGTAACTGGGGAGAGGCTGACAAGATGGTTACGGTGTTTTCGCGTAATTACGGCAAAATCACGGCTATTGCTTATGGCTGCCGCCGTCCCCAAAACAGGCTGGCCGGCGTTATGCAGGTTTTCAGTCAGGCTGAGCTGTCAATCATGCCAGGCAAAGGCCTGGATACCATTAAACAGGGAGAGCTGAAGCAGTCGTTCAGGAAAATTAAGGAAAATCTGGATTGTATGGCTTATGCTGCATTTATTAATGAATTGGTAGTCGAATTTTGTCCTGACCGGCAACCGGAACCGCTGATATATGATTTATTAATCCATACCTTCTCTACGATAACCAACCGTAATCCGCGGCTGGTTGCCCTGGCTTCGGCCTGGCAGCTTCTGGCGCTGGCCGGTTATCGGCCGCAGGTCGATTGTTGCGTTCATTGCGGGCAAACGATAGGTCCTGATGAGGCTTATTTTAGTGCCGAAAAGGGCGGCAGTGTCTGTTTACACTGCGAGCATCAGGGGTTGTTGGCTTTTAGCCCTCATTCCCAAGCTTTTACTGCTAATTTACTGGGGCTGGACTGGGAAAACCTGCAGGGCTTTTCAGTAAATGGCGCTACTTTGCGGCAGACCGAACAAATTTTAACAAGTTATGTGGTTTATTTACTGGGTAAGCCGCTAAAATCACTGAATTTTATTCAGCAGGTTGCAGGGGCGCCCGGTGAATAAGGGGCAGTTGGCGGATATTAGGGCTGTATTTGGTTAAACTAACTAAAATTTTGCTGGGGGTATTTTGACATGGAAGAAATTACATTGGAAAAAATTGATATTATCCGGGAACGTATCGGCGTATCCTACAAGGAAGCCAAAGAAATACTGGAACGCAACAACGGCAACGTGATTGAGGCTTTGGTGGATGCAGAAAATACTACGCAAAGCAATAGCTGGACCGAGGAGTTTTCCGTCCGGTCAAATGAAGTCATGGACCGGGTGAAGGAACTCATTCGTGAGGGCAATGTCAATCGAATTAGAATCAAGCATGATGGCCGGACCCTGGTGGAAATTCCGGTGGCCTTGGGAGCAATCGGCGCAGTTGTTCTGCCCCAGCTGGCGGCGCTTGGCGTGCTGGTGGCTGTTTTTAAGCGTTGTACCATTGAGGTTGTCCGTACCGGCGAGGAGAACGAAACGCCTGATGACAACCGGGAAAACGACGCCAGGGATGAGCATAATAACCCATTATAGCCGTTGACAAGACGGCGGGTTTTTGCTATATTTTAAGTAAATTAAGGCAATGCGGGAAAAAGTAGCCTGGAAAAACCAGCGAATCAGGGGAAGTGTGAGCCTGATCCATTCAGGCGAAAGGCCTTCCCAAGCTGCAAGAGGAAAGCAACGATGATCAGTCGCTGCCGTAAAACTTGCAATATCCTCAAGGTGGGCCAGGCAGGCCAATCAGGGTGGAACCGCGGGATGAACATTCCGTCCCTGTAACTTTTTTGTTACTGGGCGGGATGTTTTTGTTATACGGTCAGAAAACTGCCGCGGAAGATTTCCGTTTTTGCCAAGTCCCGGCGTAAGCCGGGTTTTCCCATGCATTTGTCGTTATCAAGGAGGTAGTGTATTCATGAATTTTCAGGATATTATCCTGACTCTGCAAAATTTTTGGGCGGGTCAAAAATGCATTCTGGCTCAGCCTTATGACGTAGAAAAAGGGGCCGGCACGATGAATCCGTCAACTTTTCTCCGGGCTCTTGGTCCGGAACCCTGGAATATTGCCTATGTTGAACCTTCACGCCGCCCAACCGACGGGCGTTATGGCGAAAATCCCAACCGCCTGTTTCAGCATCATCAATATCAAGTCATTATGAAGCCGTCACCGGCTAATATTCAGGAACTGTACTTAGCCAGCCTGGCCAAATTGGGGATTGATCCTGATAAGCATGACATCCGGTTTGTTGAAGATAACTGGGAATCGCCGACGTTAGGCGCCTGGGGACTGGGCTGGGAAGTCTGGCTTGATGGCATGGAAATTACCCAGTTTACTTATTTTCAGCAAGTCGGCAGTATCGATGTCAAGCCGGTTTCCGTTGAAATAACCTACGGTTTGGAACGTCTGGCCATGTACATTCAGGGCAAAGAAAATGTTTATGATTTAACGTGGGTGGAAGGCGTTACTTATGGTGACGTATTCCATCGCAATGAAGTGGAGCAATCACATTATAATTTTGAACTTGCCGATACCGCACTATTGTTTCAGTTATTTGATCTGTACGAAAAAGAGGCGGTAAGAATTGTTGAGCTGGGTTTTGTCCTGCCTGCTTACGACTATGTTCTTAAATGCTCCCACTCCTTTAATTTACTTGATGCTCGGGGGGCAATCAGTGTAAGCGAGCGGACCGGCTTCATCGGCAGGGTCCGCAATATGGCCAGGTTATGTGCGCAGGCTTATTTGGAACAAAGAGAAAAGCTGGGCTATCCGCTGCTCAAGGGGGGGATTTGATATGACAAAAGATTTACTGCTGGAAATTGGCACGGAAGAAATTCCGGCCCGCTTTATGCCTGATATTTTAACTCAGTTTAAAACCATAGCTGCAGCAAAACTGGCTGAACTGAGAATTGCGCATGGCGAAGTCCAGGTTGTTGGAACCCCGCGGCGGTTAGCGCTGGTGGTAAGAGAAGTCGTGGAAAAACAGGCCGATCATGAAAGTATCAATAAAGGTCCGTCGGTAAAAATAGCATTTGATGAGCATGGACAGGCCACAAAAGCCGCTCAGGGCTTCGCCCGAGGGCAGGGCGTTGATGTGTCGGAACTGCTGGTGAAAGAAGGCTATGCTTATGCCGTAGTTCATGAGGCCGGCCAGTCTGTCAGCCAGCTCTTGCCAACCCTGCTGCCTGAAATGATTCATGCGCTTAGCTTTCCGAAAAATATGCGCTGGGCTGATCTTGACCTGCGCTTTGTCCGGCCGATCAGGTGGCTGCTGGCCTTATTCGGGCAGGAGGTAATTCCCTTCACCATTGCGGATGTAGCTGCCGGGAATACTACATTCGGCCATCGTTTTTTAAGCAAAGGTCCAATTCGCATTGATTCGGTAAATGACTATTTTGCCAGACTGGCCCAAAACCATGTGATGGTGGATCAGAACGTCCGGCGTCAGGTTATCCGGGAACAAATCGAGAAGCTTGCCCAGGGTCAGGGCGGTGTTGCGGCAATTGATGAAGCTTTGCTGGAAGAGGTAACATACCTGGTGGAGTATCCGACCGCACTATGCGGCAGCATTGAGGAAAAATATCTTGCATTGCCGCCTGAGGCTGTAATTACGCCGATGCGGGAACATCAGCGCTACTTTCCGGTGGTAACCGCGGCCGGCAATTTGCTGCCGGTGTTTATTACTGTGCGCAATGGCGGATCTGATTATATCGATATCGTCCGGCACGGCAATGAGCGGGTGTTGAGAGCCAGACTGGCTGACGCCCAGTTTTTCTTTGAGGAAGACAAAAAAATACCGCTGGGCGAGCGGTTGGAAAAGTTGAAAACGATTGTTTTTCAGGAGGGACTTGGCAGTTTGTATGATAAAACTGTCCGGCTGGAGGCTTTGTCCAGACTCATTGCAGTTGAAGCCGGAATGGCGGAAAGCCTGCTGCCTGATTTGATTCGCGGGGCGCAACTGGCCAAGGCTGATTTAGTGACCGGTATGGTTTATGAATTTACTGAGCTTCAAGGCATTATGGGCCGGGAATATGCTTTGCTCAGCGGTGAAACCCGCGTAGCGGCCGATGCTATTTTCGAGCATTATCTGCCGCGCTTTGCCGGAGACCAGCTGCCGGTGTCGGCGGCCGGGCGGGCGATCAGTATCGCCGACAAAATAGACAATATTGTCGCAACCTTTAGCCGGGGATTAATTCCGACCGGCTCTCAGGACCCTTACGCCTTACGCCGTCAGGCTTTGGGAATTGTTCATATTTTGGTTGACGCCAGGGTTCATCTGTCACTGGGGCGGATAATCGCTCAAGCGATGGACTTATTGGCAATCAAGGAAACCGGACGCCGGGAAAAGCTGGCCAACGAAATCCAGGATTTCTTCCGGCTGAGAATAAAAAATGTGCTGGCAGATGATAAGCTGAGTTATGATGTCATTGATGCTGTCGTTGCCATCGGACATGATGATATTTATGATACCTGGCTGAGGGCCAAGGCGCTTGGCGCTAACGCTCAAACGGAAGCGATGCAGAAAACCATTCAGGCCTTTACCCGGGTTGGCAACCTGGCTAAGCATGCTGCCGGCGATCAAGTGGATCGCACTCTTTTTTCAACAGAGGCGGAAGCCGGTCTATATGAGGCCTACCTTACTGCAAATGCCAGGATTACCCAGTCTGCTGCCAAACACGATTATTGTGCGGTTTTGGCCAGCATGGCTGCGCTGGCGGCCCCGATTGACGCATTTTTTGATGCGGTAATGGTAATGGCTGAGGATAGCTCAGTCAGAAATAACCGGTTGGCCTTGTTGAACTCAATTGCCGGGCTGACAACCAACATGGCTGATTTCAGCAAAATTGTAACCGGATAGTTCGAAAAATGCACCCCGGAGGAACACAACTGCTGTGTGTTCGACTCCACGGGTGCATTTTTTATAAAATAGTATTGGTTTTAATATTGTACTCTACACTGTCGGCAGTCCAAGTATTGCCGTTCTGAGTAACCCGGACATTTCCCCTGAAGATTGCCCGTTTGGTTTTCCAGTTATAATCGGCCTGACTGGCCGTAATTTGCAAGCCGGCGCGGGAAAAATTAACCGAACCGTCAATGCGGGCTGTTCTCAGACTGCCCTGAACATAAACCGAATTTCCGGTAAAATAAATATTATCCTGCGTAACGGTAATTCCGTCATAACCCCACACTTCGCGGGAGGTCATACTAACCCGGGCCTTACCGGCTGTAATGATGCGATTGCCGGTTTCGACGCGGACATTGCCGTTTAACACATAATGACCGCTGTTGATATCAAAATATGTATGATCAGCAGTGATTACCGGTTTAGCGGCAACAGCGGTTGTCAATAGTAATAAAAGCAGCGCTGTGACGAGTAGTATTTTAGTTTTCATTAAGAAAACACCAGCCTTTCTGCTTTTATTATAGCAAACAATGCTGGTTAAAGGGTATGTAAATATTGTTAAAAATACTATGCCTTAACAAAATCCGGCGGTATAATGTTAGAAAGGAGGGCTGATAATGACTGTACGGGAGCGGATAGAAGCGCAGGAATACAAAAATTTATCTCCGTTTGCCAGTAAAAGCAGGGATGCCGTGCGCGCCAAACAAGAAGAGGTTTGTAATTTCAGGACAGCTTTTCAACGGGATCGTGACCGCATTATCCACTCTAAAGCCTTTCGGCGACTTAAGCATAAAACGCAGGTCTATATATCACCTGGCGACCATTACCGTATGCGGATGACGCATAGCTTGGAAGTGGCTCAGATCTCCCGGACAATT
Source organism: Dendrosporobacter quercicolus (assembly GCF_900104455.1). Taxonomy (NCBI): domain Bacteria; kingdom Bacillati; phylum Bacillota; class Negativicutes; order Selenomonadales; family Sporomusaceae; genus Dendrosporobacter; species Dendrosporobacter quercicolus. Next base: position 758,006 of record NZ_FNHB01000001.1, on the reverse strand, counting down.
GCAAGGGGATTGATGCTGAATGAAGACTTAACGGAAGCCATTGCCCTGGGGCATGATGTTGGCCATACGCCTTTTGGACATTCCGGTGAATATGCGTTAAGAGAAATTATTGGCCATTATCATCATAATGAACAAAGTTTGCGGATTGTGGAGCATTTGGAACGGAACGGCGCAGGGCTGAATCTGACACTGGAAGTTAAGGATGGAATTGTCAATCATACCGGGGATAATCAGCCGTTTACCCTGGAAGGCAATATTGTGCGAATTGGTGACAGAATTGCCTATCTATGCCATGATTATGATGATGGGATCAGAGCAGGCATGATCAAACCTGACGATCTGCCGCCGATTGTGGCGGCGGTATTGGGGGTTAAGCCCTCTGACATGATTACCGCAATGGTGTCTGATATGATTACCGCTTCTGAAGGCAAAACGCAAATCACGATGTCAGAGGAAATAAGAGCCGCAATGAACGAATTGCGTAAATTCATGTTTTCTGCTATTTATCATTCGGCTGACCTGGAGCCTGACCGCAAAAAGGCAGCCTATGTCATTCATAAGCTCTATGAGTATTATATGTCTAATCCCGGCGCATTGCCGCAGGAATTTTTGGATCGGGAGGAACGCTGGGGTCTGCAGACTACGGTAGTTGATTATATCGCCGGCCTAACCGATTTATTTGCCGTCAATTTATTTGAAAAATTATTTATACCCTCCAAATGGGTGATTCCGAAATAAGAAGCAAAGGGGAAAAAGCCTGGCAATGTTGTCAGGCTTTTTATTATCAAATTTATTCTTTTTTGTCAAGAGGTAAAAAAGGATATTTATTGTTTCTATTGAATATAAATGTAAATAAGATTGCCGTCTCTGTAATTTCTAAAATTGCAGGATGAATGCCGCCGGTTTTTTGTTCAGCCAGGCAAAGGAGCCTCGCGGGTCAAAAAATTTGCTGCAATTACCCATGCATAAAAGGGTACATGAAAAACGCTGCATTTTAGCGGTCTTTTTCCGCATTGCTTCGTGTCGCCGCCTTACCCAGGTCCGATCACTGCGGTTCCTGGGCCTTGCATTGCGCGCATGAATCCTCGGGAAGTAACCATCGTTTTTAACGCAGACCAGTACCGGCAATTATTGGGCAGGAGTAATGGAGGAATATGTAGAATAAAGTCAAACCGTTGATAATTAAATCGGGTATTCGCTGGTTGCGAGCTTGCATGAAGCAGGAAATTTAAAAAAAACAGCGAAATCATGAAATGTAGTGTAGTAATGTATATATCATTTAATTTTGTACTATAATGTAATGAAAATCATTGGTATACAGGGCGCTATAAAGGGTGAACTTATGAAAGATACAGCTTACGATGAGTTTATTGAAAGGTTGCGCTCGCAAAGTGATATTGTCAGCATTATATCGGACTATGTTCCTTTGAAAAAGAAGGGGAAAAATTATTGGGGCTGTTGTCCGTTCCATCAGGAAAAATCCCCGTCGTTTTCAGTTACTCCAGATAAGGGCTTTTTTTATTGCTTTGGTTGTCATACCGGAGGAAACGTTTTTAATTTTTTAATGAAAATTGAAAACGTTGTATTTATGGATGCGGCAAAAATTCTGGCCCGGCGGCTGAATATTCCCTTACCGCAAAAGGAAAAGTCAGCAGAGGAAATTGCCAGGGAAAAAGAACTGGCTAAACTGTGGCAGGCAAATGTACTGGCCAGAGATTTTTTTCATGCCTGTCTGACAAAAACAAGTTATGGCAAGCCTGCGCGGGAGTACTTAGCCCGCAGAGGCATTTCCGATGAAATGATTACTGCTTTTAAGCTGGGTTTTGCACCTCAAGCCTGGGATAAATTGTCCACAGCATTTACTGAGCGTGGTATTGAAGCGAAAGTTATGCTTAAAGCAGGCCTGGCAGTTGAGCGTACGTCCGGTTCGGGGGTATTTGACCGATTTAGGAATAGAATCATTTTTCCCATCTGTGATTTGCGGGGCAGAGTCGCCGGTTTTGGCGGCAGGGTAATGGATGATAGTCAGCCTAAATACTTAAACACGCCTGAAACGCCGATTTTTAATAAGCGAAATATGCTCTTCGGCTTTGACAGTGCTCATAAAGTTATTCGTCAAACAGGTAAGGCGGTTGTTGTCGAAGGGTATATGGATGTAATTACAGCCCGCATTTTCGGCATAAATAATACTGTTGCGTCCTTGGGTACTGCGTTTACTGTCGAGCAGGCTAAACAACTGATGCGATACACAGACGAATTTATTTTTGCTTACGACAGTGATGCAGCCGGACAAATGGCGACAATGCGGGCATTGGCGATTGTGCGCAATCTTGGCGCCGCAGTAAAGGTGATTTCCATTCCGGATGGCAAGGACCCTGATGAGTTTATCGCCAAACATGGCGCCGCCGCTTTTCAGACTTTAATTGATGAGGCTGCCCCATTATTGGATTACCAGGTCAGACAGGCTTTGCAGGAAATTGATTATTCCAATCTGGAAGGTAAGGTAGCAGTGGTAGCCAGGGTAGTTCCAGCTTTGGCGGAGGCCGATAATGCAGTTGAAGTAAACGCCTATATTGCCCGGATATCACAAAGCTTAGGCATTGATGAAAGTGCGATAAGAAGTGAAGTCGGCAAGTTTTTAGCCCAATCCCAAAAGGATAAAAATGTAAAAATGGGGAAAACTATAAAAGTGGTATCACTATCTAAAACGATTGATAGTGCGCTAATACAAGCTCAAAGACATATTATCCGGTTGATTTGGGAAGATGATACTATTATACCATATATTCAAGCGCAATTGAGTGTTGAAGAATTTCAAGGCGAACAACATCGCGAAATAATAAAACTATTCTTTGATGCGCATCATCTGGGGAAAAATTTGCAGGACTATACGCTGTCGATGACGTTGAATGAGGCGGCAAATACCGAATTATCGCATATTTTATTGATAGATATACAAAATACCGATGTTTCCAGGGAGATTGATGATTGCATCAAAACCATCAGACTTGCCGGCCTGAAGCATCTGTATGAGCAACATCGGCTGAAGGCTGATGAATTAGAACGCATGGGGGATAGTCGCTTTCTGCAGGAATTAGCAGAAAGTCAGCGAATAAAACATGAAATTAGCAAATTACATTATTCATAAGCTAACTGGAGCAAATCCTTTAGTCGCGGCAGCCACGGGGAGGAGGGGAGCAAAATGACTGAGAAAAAAAATATATCAAATGATAATGTAGATAAATTATTAAATAAAGGTAAAAAGCGTGGTGGCGTAATTACCTACGGCGAAATCATGGACACTCTCCAAAGCGAAGACTTATCTCCTGATGAGATTGACGACATGTATGAAGTGTTTTCAAGCAAGGGAATTGAAATCGTTGATGAGATTCCCGATGTTGAAACGCTGGATGATCCGGATATTTCCGATATGGAAGAGGTTACTCCTGAAGAAGTTGATATTGACTTATCTATTCCTGAAGGAATTAGTATTGATGATCCGGTTAGAATGTATCTTAAGGAAATTGGACGGGTGCCATTACTGACTGCTGATGAAGAGATTCAGCTGGCTAAGCGGATGGAAAACGGCGATGAGGAAGCTAAGCGGCGGCTGGCTGAAGCTAACCTGCGTTTAGTGGTCAGTATTGCCAAAAGATATGTCGGCAGGGGAATGCTGTTTTTAGATTTAATCCAGGAAGGCAATTTGGGTTTGATTAAGGCTGTCGAAAAGTTCGATTACAATAAGGGTTACAAGTTTAGTACTTATGCCACCTGGTGGATTCGCCAGGCGATCACGAGAGCGATTGCCGACCAGGCCAGAACGATTCGGATTCCCGTGCATATGGTGGAAACGATTAATAAACTTATCCGGGTGTCCCGGCAATTGCTGCAGGAACTGGGGCGTGAGCCTGTACCGGAAGAAATTGCCCGTGAAATGGATATCAGTGTGGACCGGGTGCGCGAAATTATGAAGATTGCCCAGGAACCGGTGTCGTTAGAGACGCCAATTGGCGAAGAAGAAGATTCCCATCTGGGTGATTTCATTGAAGACCAGGATGCCCCGGCGCCGGCGGAAGCCGCCTCATTTATGCTGTTAAAAGAGCAACTGGAGGAAGTTCTGGAAACTCTTACCCCGCGGGAAGAAAAAGTATTGCGGCTGAGATTCGGCCTGGATGACGGGCGGGCCAGAACATTGGAAGAAGTAGGCCAGCATTTTGGTGTTACCAGAGAGCGTATCAGGCAGATTGAAGCAAAAGCATTACGTAAGCTCCGGCATCCTAGCAGGAGCAAAAAGCTTAAAGATTTCTTAGAATAATGAACAGTGTAGGCTTCTTGAATTAAGCGATTTATACAGATAGGACGCCAGTGGTTGCCCGATCGGCGGGCAGGAAGTTATTTTTCAAATCATTGAAAAAGTTCTTGACATAACATTTTGATTGTCCTATAATAGTATTCGTTGACGATATTCCTCGATAGCTCAGTTGGTAGAGCAATCGGCTGTTAACCGATCGGTCGTAGGTTCGAGTCCTACTCGAGGAGCCAATACAAAATACCGGCAGCTCTAAGTTTGCTGCCTTCACTATTTTTTGGGCCTATAGCTCAGTGGTAGAGCAGCCGGCTCATAACCGGCTGGTCCCTGGTTCGAACCCAGGTGGGCCCACCAATTTTATACGGCCCGTTGGTCAAGCGGTCAAGACACCGCCCTTTCACGGCGGTATCGGGGGTTCGATTCCCCCACGGGTCACCAAATCAGCTATTAGATGTTGGGCCTTGGCTATTGGATAAATTCATTAGACAGGTCTGACGATAAATAAGGAAGATGTTAGGTGGAGGTCCAAAATCCAAAGTCTAATATCCAAAATCCAAACGGGCGATTAGCTCAGCCGGGAGAGCGCCTGCCTTACAAGCAGGATGTCGGCAGTTCGATCCTGTCATCGCCCACCATTGATAAAATGAATGCAAAGCATATGCTTTGCATTTTTTGTACGGATAGAAAGATCAACTGGCGGCGACGCGCCGCTGAAAGCTTTGCTTAAGCCGTCGTTTTTTCCATACCAATATGGGAGAAGATAATAAGAAAACGATTTGGTTATGGGGTGGTACTTTTGAAGCTGGGTGAGCGGCTTGCGGCAATTGCCGCAATGGTGCCGGATAATTCCAGGTTAGCCGATATCGGCACCGACCATGCGTATTTGCCAATGTTTTTACTGAACCGGAAAACAATTACAGCTGCAGTTGCCGGAGAACTAAACCGCGGTCCTTACCGGATGGCGCAGGAGACGATTAAGCAGGCCGGGCTTGAAGGTCAAATAACATTACGTCTGGGCAACGGTCTGTCCGTCATTGCGCCTTTGGAGGTTGATGTCGCAGTCATTGCCGGCATGGGGGGCGGCACAATTGCCGATATCCTGACGGAAGCGCCGGCAGTTGTCGATGCGCTGTCGCAAATCATAGTTCAGCCAATGAACGCTGCCGCCGTTGTCCGTCACTGGTTTGTTGAGCATGATTGGACGATTTATGATGAAGCGTTGGTCAAAGACGACGGCCGGTTATATGAGATTATCGCTGCCAGGCCGGGTATTAGTGATAGTTTCGCGCCAATATTATATGAGATCGGTCCGGTTTTGTGGTGTAAGCGCCCGCCATTATTGCGGGAGCATATTGGAAATTTGATTGCCCAGTCGAAACGGGTTTTGCTGGCAATGGGAATTAGCGATCAAGCCAGGGGTACGGAAAAGTACGGCCGGTACAATTTAAAAATCAAAGAATTGGAGTTGAGGTTAGCATGTCTGTAAAATGCCAGGTAATTATTGAAGCCATGGATAAACTGGCGCCGCGTTATTTGGCGGAAGACTGGGATAATGTGGGACTGCTGGCCGGCAGTCCGGCTCAGGAGATCAATGGGATAATGGTATGCCTTGATGTCACCGAGCAGGTTGTTGATACGGCCATAGCCAATGGCGTCAATATGATTATTGCTCATCATCCACTGATTTTCAAGCCTTTAACGCATTTACGCACCGATTCTGCACCGGGAAAGCTGCTGACAAAAGTGATCAAAGCTGATCTGGCCGTCCTGTGCGCCCACACGAATCTGGACATTGCCAATGGCGGTGTAAATGATGTTCTGGCCCGGAAATTGCAACTTGAAAACATTGGGCCATTAACCAATAGCTATCGTGAGCAACTGGTCAAACTGGTTGTTTTTGTGCCAACAGAGCAGGTGGGACAGGTTCAGGCCGCAATTACGCAGGCGGGCGCCGGCCATATCGGCAATTACAGTCACTCTACTTTCCGGACTGAAGGTGTCGGTACTTTTTTACCGGCATCCGGGACAAACCCTTTTATTGGCGAAACAGGCAAACTGGCCCAGGTGCCGGAATTCAGGCTGGAAACGATCCTGCCGGCGAAAATCAGCAATAGAGTAATTAAAGCCATGCTGAAAAGTCATCCTTATGAAGAAGTGGCTTACGATCTTTATCCCTTGAACAATTCAGGTCGGGAATTAGGTTTGGGGCGAATCGGCCATTTGGCGGAGAAAGTCTGCCTGGCGGATTTTGCGAGAGCGGTTAAGCAGTCGCTGGGGCTTAGTCAGATTCGTTTGTCGGGGGATTTGAAGCAACTAATCCATAAGGTTGCCGTCTGCGGCGGCAGCGGGGCAGGCTTAATCAAAAGAGCGGCTTTTATGGGTGCAGACGCCTTAATTACCGGCGATCTTAAGTACCACGAAGCGCAGGATGCACTAGCACTGGGCATTGCCGTAATCGACGCCGGCCATTATGCAACCGAGGCGCCGGTGGTAGAGGCTGTTATCGAATATCTGCGGGAATGCTCTGCAGCAGGCAGATGGTCAGTGGATTTTTACGCAGATCAATTTGGCCGGGATGTTTTTCAGGTGGTTTTGTGAGTAAACTTTATTGACTGTACCAATCATTCGTTATACAATAAATGTAATCCATATGGATTTATAAAATTACATAAGTTTGCCGGGGGAGCTCATGTTATGGGCTGAGAGTGGGCTTTAAGCACCAGACCTCTTAACCTGATCGGGATAATGCCCGCGTAGGAAAGGTAAATAAGCGCGCCTGAACCTATTCGGGAGCGCTTTAATTTTTTAGGAGCTGATGAGGATGCGGTTGCTGGTAAACGGCCGTGAAGTGGAGATCGCCGATGGTCTGTCGATTGCAGGATATGTTGCAGAACGGAGTCTGATTCCGGAGCGGATTATTGTTGAACATAATGCTGAAATTATTAACAGAGACCAATGGGAAACCGTTGTTTTAAACGAGGCCGATCAATTGGAAATATTAACTTTTGTAGGTGGAGGCTGAGGATGATGCAGGATGTGTTGAGACTTGGCGGGCGTGAATTAAAAAGCCGGTTGTTTTTGGGTACAGGTAAATTTGCAAATAAAATGATTCCGCAAGTGATTGCGGCTTCAGGAGCGGAGGTTGTCACTGTAGCTCTGCGGCGGGTTGATCTGGAACAGGGTGAAGAAAATATTACTGCCTGTATTCCTAAGGAATGTGTTTTACTACCCAACACCTCAGGGGCCCGTAATGCGCAGGAGGCAGTCCGGATTGCCCGTTTAGCCCAAGCGATGGGGTGCGGCAACTGGATTAAAATTGAAGTGATTTCCGATCATCGCTATCTCTTGCCTGACAACTTCGAAACCATTAAGGCGACGGAAGTTTTGGCAGCCGAAGGCTTTGTCGTTCTGCCTTATATGAGTCCTGACTTGATGGCAGCAAAAAAAATGGTCGAAGCGGGAGCGGCGGCTGTTATGCCGTTGGGCGCTCCGATTGGCAGCAATCGTGGCTTGAAAACCAAAGAACTGGTCAAAATTTTAATTGAGGAGCTTTCCGTGCCGGTGATTGTTGACGCCGGCATCGGCCGGCCTTCACACGCCGCTGAAGCGATGGAGCTGGGGGCTGCGGCAGTATTGGTAAACACTGCCGTGGCAACCGCTAACGATCCGGTGGCAATGGGGCGGGCTTTTGGCCTGGCCGCCGAAGCCGGGCGCACAGCCTTTCGCGCCGGGCCCGGGGCTGTCAGCGATTATGCCAGCGCATCATCGCCCTTAACCGGGTTTTTACACGATTAATCAAGGATAATGGAGGGGCGCGTATGTCTTTTTTGGCTGAAGTGGATAAGTTTCGTCAATTTGACTATGACGGTTTTTTTGCCAGGCTGACTGACCACGATATTCAAAGAATTATCGGCAAGAACCGGTTAGCGGTTCTGGATTATCTGGCGCTGCTGTCGCCGCGCGCCGAACGGCACCTGGAAGCTATGGCCCGCAGGGCCAATCATTTAACACAGCAGCATTTCGGAAAAACGATGCTGCTGTTTACCCCGCTGTATTTGGCAAACTATTGTGTAAATCAGTGTTTATACTGTGGCTTCAATATTAAAAACAAACTTGAACGAAAGAAGCTTACCCCGGCTGAGGTGGAGGCGGAAGCGAAGATCATTGCGGCGACCGGCTTAAAGCATTTGCTGATTCTTACAGGAGAATCCCAGTCGCAATCGCCGGTCTCCTACATTATTGATTGTGTAGATATATTGAAGAAATATTTTACCTGCATTGGAATTGAAGTGTATCCGCTTACTGAGCAGGAATATGCGCAGACCGTTGCCGCAGGCGTGGACGGATTGACGATTTATCAGGAAGTCTATGATGCCGCTATCTATTCCGAGCTTCACCCGGCGGGTCCCAAGCGCAACTATCAATACCGTCTTGATGCCCCGGAACGGGCTTGCCAAGCAGGAATGAGAACAGTAAATATCGGGGCTTTAATTGGTCTCAATGACTGGCGGTCTGAAGCGTTCTTGACCGGTTTGCATGCTGAGTACCTGCAAAGCAGGTATCCTGAGGTTGAAGTAAGCATATCGCCGCCCAGGATGCGTCCGCATCTGGGCGGTTATCCGCCCAAAGTGGTGGTGAGTGACCGCAATTTAGTGCAATATATCACCGCCTTCAGGCTGTTTATGCCCCGCGGGGGTATCACCGTATCAACCCGGGAAAGCGCTGAATTGCGCAATAATTTATTAAAGCTTGGCGTAACCAAAATGTCCGCCGGCGTATGTACGGCAGTTGGCGGCAGGGTGGATACCGAGAATGTCGGACAATTTGAAATATCGGACGGACGCAGTGTGGTTGAAATGGCCGAAATGCTGTATGCGAATGACTATCAGCCCCTCTACAAGGACTGGCAGGCGCTGGAAGCGTAAAAGATGATAAGTTTAAGGATAATGGTGAATGGGGTGATGTAAGTGCAGCCACGCAGTGGATTAAAAAACTTTATGGAAAGCGATATTTACGGGCTGACTGCTGAGGAGTACTCTTTGGGCCGCAGCAATATAGAGGTTGTAAACCAAATGATTGCCGCGGGGATCAAAGTCATTCAATACCGGGAGAAGAATAAGAAAGCATTTTATATGTATCAGGAGTGTCTGAAAATACGCGAGCAAACCAGGCAGGCCGGAGTAACGTTTATTGTCAATGATCATATTGATTTGGCCATTGCCGTAGGCGCTGATGGCGTGCATATCGGTCAGGAAGACTTGCCGCCCAAGGAAGTCAGGCGGCTGGTAGGCAATTCAATGCTCATTGGTTTATCCACCCATCTGCCGGTTCAGGCTGAAACCGCCGTTAGGAGCGGCGTTGTGGACTACATCGGCGTTGGTCCGATTTTTGCCACGCAAACAAAAAAGGATGTTGGTCAGCCGGTTGGCTGGCCGTATTTGGAATTTGTAGCGAAAAACATAAATTTGCCGTTTGTCGCCATTGGCGGAATAAAAGAACATAATGTCGCCGAAGTGTGCAGGCATGGCGCCAGGATTTGCGCCATTGTTACCGATATTGTCGGCGCTGCCGATATTCCGGCCAAAGTTAAAGCAATCCGGCGGGCGATGGCAGGCAAGGATGAAGTGGGCTTTTCCAGTATATAGCTATTGACTTTAGCCCATGGTAATGGTATTATAATAGTCCAGCTAACAAATAATGTTGTGAGTAGGAAAGATGATCGCGAGTGCTTAGTCATTCGAGGAAAGTCCGGGCTCCACAGGGCAGAGTGCTGGATAACGTCCAGCGAGGGTGACCTCAGGGAAAGTGCCACAGAAATGCAGACCGCCTGATGAATATCAGGTAAGGATGGAACGGTGCGGTAAGAGCGCACCAGCAGTCAGGTGACTGACTGGCTAGGTAAACCCCACTTGGAGCAAGACCAAATAGGGAAGGGATGAAGCGGCCCGCTGAGCCTTCCGGGTTGTGTCGCTGGAGCTGTCAGGCAACTGGCAGCCTAGATAGATGATCGTCACCGCAGCTTTGCGGTACAGAACTCGGCTTATTGAATACTCATAACATAGGAAAAAACCAGGAGATTTTTATCTGCTGGTTTTTTTGTGCGCTTAAAAGAGCGTGCGAATTAGTGCCAAACGATGATTTCAGGCGGTTGTTTTTCTTTGGCTGCAGGCACTGTTTGGGGATAACCGGTGATCATTGGCGCTATCGCAGTATAGGCAGCGGGAATTTCCAGCTGCTGTTTGGCCTCAGGCTGATTCAAATAGGGAGTGGCAAAGCCGATCCAGCAAGTGCCAAGACCCAGGCCATGAGCTGCCAGCATCAGGTTTTGCGCTGCTAAACTGCAGTTTTCGACAGCGTTAAGCCGTATTTGCCTGGCGTAAATAATAATGAGGGTACCGGCATTATAAAAAATGTTGAACTGGGGATTGGTTAACAGGGAACGGTAGTTGTCCAACGCCGGGTCTTGTCTTGGCTGCTTTAATAAAAAGGCTTTGGCCTGACCGGAGAGTTGCTGCAAGAGGTTTGTATCCTGAATAACGGCAAAAGCCCAGGGTTGGGAATTGGTAGCGCTTGGCGCCTGTACGGCGGCTTTCAGCAATTGTTCAATTACCGGCTTTTCCACAGCTGCTGCTGTATAGGTTCTAATTGATCGTCTGTCGCTGATGGCATCAAAAAGTTTCATTGCGGGCAGTCCTCCTTCTGATTATATTGATTATTATGGCAGATCTATTGATTATTATGGCAAAGTTTTCGCAGTATGTAAATAAAAAAGCGCACCGGCATCAAGCCGAAAGTTTTGTATGGCTGTATTTAAATTCATGTAATATTCAGCAGGTATTAAGGCAAACTAACAACATGCTTTTACAGCTAATCTGTCTTAGCGGAGGAATCTATGTTGGCCTTTATCACATCTTTGCTGGCGGTCGTTTTAGCTGAAATGGGAGATAAGACCCAATTGCTGGCGATGGCGTTTGCTACCCGTTATCGCTGGCAAACGGTCATGTGGGGCGTGCTGGCGGCAACCATTTTCAATCATTTGCTGGCCGTGGTACTTGGTGTGTATTTAACTAAATTTGTGCCAATGAACGTTGTCCAAATCGCCGCCGCCGCCGCCTTTATCTTATTCGGCCTTTGGACCATCCGGGGTGATAAGCTGGACAATACGACCGAGAAAACGTCCTATAGTCCGTTCTGGACAGTAGCGATTGCGTTTTTTATTGCCGAGATGGGTGATAAGACACAGCTGGCAACTGTTGCTCTGGCAGCCAGATTCAATACAATACTGCCGGTATGGCTGGGGACTACGGCCGGTATGATGGTTGCCGACGGCATCGGCATCCTGATCGGTATTGTCTTAGGCAAAAAAATTCCCGACAGACTGGTCAAATGGTTTGCCGCGCTGATTTTCATTTTGTTTGGCTTATACGGCTTGTATCAAAATGTTCCGGCCTATTTGCTGACACTGCCGGTCATAATAGGGGTATGCGCTGTTATTATTCTGCTTATTTACCTGGTTCAACGAAATCCTTGATATATCATGTAATAAATAATAATTATCCGAAGATAATTATAGCTAATTTATAAAAAATATTGACTTTCTTTGCAATATTTTCTAAAATAGAATTAGAGAATTGCCAAGAGTTAATTTGAAGGTTTTGATTCATACTAACGAAAATAGATTGGAGGCTGGATGATATGGCTGTAATTAATATTAATGGTGAAAACGATTTCAATGAGAAGGTCTTACAAGCAGATAAACCCACTCTGGTTGATTTTTGGGCTCCGTGGTGCGGGCCTTGCAAATTGGTTGGGCCGGAAGTCGAGGCAGTGGCTGATCAGCATGCCGGAACAGCCGTTGTGGCTAAGGTCAATGTTGATGAGAATCAAACCCTGGCTAGCCGGTACAATGTGATGGGTGTTCCGACCCTTCTGGTAATCAAGAATGGCCAGGAAGTCAACCGGATTGTCGGTTACCGGCCCCGCGCAGAGATAAGTGCCGCCTTGAATGGCGCGAAATAACAAACAACACAGGGGTGCTGCCTGTACATGCCAACCGCATGATAGGGCGCTCCTGCGCGTTTTATATCGCCTGCGGGCCAATATCTAGTGTTTAGCTTTTAGGCAATCGAAAGGTGTCCCTGCGTAAGGCGGGCGGGACGCCTTTTTTGCATTGTGCCGGCGCTGCTAATGAAAATTGCGGGGTTGAGTATACTAGGATTATGATATGTGTTCCTGAACAGGCGGGCAAGGAGGATGGACAATGCCGGAAATCACAGTACTCGGGGTAGGGAATATCTTGCTGCAGGATGAAGGCTTTGGGGTCAGGGTTATTGAGGAGCTTGGCAAAACCTACAATTTTGCTCAAAATGTCGAGGTTCTGGATGGCGGTACACTCGGCTTAGGCCTATTACCCTATTTAAAGGGTACCGATAAGCTGATCATTGTAGACGCAGTAGCCGGAACGCTGGCGCCGGGAGAATTTTATCAGTTTACAGCAAACGAGATAGCGGCTTATTTCGGATCGAGCCTTTCCTTGCATGAACTGGGGCTGCAGGAAGTGCTGGCGGCGTTGGAAATGCTGGAAAAGCCGGTTAAGGATATGGTGATTTTCGGTATTCAGCCGGCCTGCGTAGCTCCTGGCCTGGAGCTGTCGCCGCTGATCAGCGGCAAGGTTGGGCCGGCCATGGAAAAGGTGCTGGAACAATTACGGGTGTGGCAGGTTGAAATAGCGCTGGCTGAAAGCATATCCTTTGCTGGCGGCTGTTGGAAAGGCCGCCGCAGTTAAGTCCGGCAGTTCTCCATCGGCCAATCTTTGCTGTAGTGTATCAGGCATATATTAGAAGAATTAATCTCATTTGACGCCTAATCTGTTTAGGCTATTAAAGCTGAAAAAACTTAGGGTAAATAAAGGAATAAGACCGCCCGGCACCGAATAAAAGCAAAAAGTCTATAAAGGAATGGTGAGAATTGTTGCGTGGCGTCAGGGGAGCAATAACAGTCGAAGCAAATGATCATACTATAGTATGTGAACGGGTAATTGAATTATTAACGGCAATTGTGGCGGAAAATAATATTGCTACCGAGGATATTGGCGCAGTTATTTTCAGCTCCACATCCGATCTGGATGCTGCTTTTCCCGCTGAAGGAGCCCGTAAAATGGGGTGGCAGGAAGTTCCGTTGTTTGGCACGCAGGAGATTGACCGCGCCAACGGCCTGGCAGGGTGTATACGGGTCTTGGTTCTGTGGAATACAGATCTGCCACAGGCCAGGATAAAACATATCTATTTAAGGGATGCGGCCCAATTGCGGCAGGATATAAAGAAGTAAACGGTCTATGCTGCAGCATAGGCTGTTTATTTTGGAGCGGAGAGACAGCTATGAAATCGATTTCAATTGTTGTGCCGGTTTATAATGAGCAGGAAAACATTGAAAACTTTTATGAAGAAGTAGTAAAGTGTATGCAGCCGCTGAATTACGGTTTTGAGCTGATTTTTGTAGATGATGGCTCAAAGGATGCCAGCGCAATGCTATTAGACAGACTGGCGCAAAAGGATGAACGGGTTAGGGCCTTGCTGCTGGCCCGTAATTTTGGTCACCAGATTGCCTTGACCTGCGGATTGGACTATGCTGACGGGGACGCCGTAATAACAATGGATGGCGATATGCAGCATCCCCCGGAAATGCTGCCAATGCTCATCGGAAAATGGGAAGAGGGCTACGAAGTGGTTCAAACTGTCAGGCTTACGACAGAAGGCGTATCGTGGACGAAAACGGCTGCTTCCAATATGTATTATAAAATAATTAACTGGCTGTCTACAGTGCATATTCAGGAGGGCGGTTCTGATTTTCGCCTGATGGATAAGAAGGTTGTCAGCAGCTTTCGCCGGTTCAGGGAACGGGCCAGGTTTATCAGAGGAATGATCGGTGAAATTGGCTACAAGCAGATCAATGTGGAGTTTGTCGCGCCGAAACGCTTTGCCGGGCGCTCAAAGTTTTCACTGAATAAAATGCTGCATTTTGCACTTGACGGTATAACCGCTTATTCTAAACTACCGTTAAGATTTGCCTTTTACATCGGTCTGATCTGTGGTTTGCTCAGTTTGCTTGTTACACTTCATGTTGTATATATCCGGCTTTTTACCGGCGAAGCCGTACCGGGCTGGGCTACCATTTCCGCCAGTATTTTATTGCTGGGCGGATTACAGCTGGCCGGGCTAGGTATTATCGGCGAGTATGTGGGACGAATTTTTGAAGAAGTTAAACAGCGCCCGTTGTATTTGGTCAGCACAGAACTGAAAAAACAGCGTATTTTTGACAATAAAGCATATGAAAAAAATCCGATTGAAGGAAGGATTTTGCATAAAAAGGAAGAATAATATAATTTGAGTATTATAAAAGCCGAATCTACCTCAGGACCGGGGGAACCATCATTAGGGGTGAAATTGTTTTAACAAACTTAAGTGTTAAACACAGTAGGGGGAACCTCAACCCTAACCCGTCAGCTAACCTCGGAGGCTTTGAGAGGGGCAGCCGCCAGTTGAGTAAACTTATGCGTATTGTAGTAATTGTTTTAATGCTGGTCTGTACAGTTTCGATTACCTATGCATCCGGTACTTTTGAGCAAGGCGATCAAGGACAGGATGTAACAGCAATTCAAGAGCGGTTGATTGCTTTGGGGTATGATATCGTCGCCGACGGTGATTTCGGTTCTGCAACGGCAAATGCGGTAAAAGCATTCCAGAGAGATCATGGCCTTGAATCTGATGGCGTTGTTGGCGCTCAAACTTATCTGTCTCTTATGGGGCGGGATATCCCTGTAAGCCGGGATGGCTCCAGTGTAGCGGTAAGACGGATAACGCAAACTTCTTTTCGCTATGTTGGCGTGCCGTACCGGTTTGGCGGTACTAGCCCCAATGGGTTTGACTGTTCCGGCTTCGTGCAATTTGTTTATGGCAATAATGGCGTTAATCTGCCAAGAACGGCGGATCAGCAGTTTGAAATGGGACAGCCGGTATCTTATCAGCGGTTGCAGCCAGGAGATCTTGTGTTTTTCTCCACCTATGCTCCCGGGCCGTCGCATAGCGGCATTTATTTGGGAAATGGCAAGTTTATCAGCTCAACTTCGAGCCGCGGAGTTGTTGTTGACGCATTGGGAAGCGGTTATTGGGGAGCGCGTTATATTGGCGCTCGCAGAGTTTTATAAGATTGTTTTACCCGGGGAGGCGGCAGGCCTCCTTTTTGTTTTTATAAAGGTCATGCCGGAAAAAATTGGAGTGTCGTTTACCAATCCCGGTTTCTGCCGGGAATAAGAAAGATAATTAATTTGGCATATTGTCTGACAAACGGCATTACGACGATTGATGACAATAGGTTAAACAGGGTATGTACGAATGCTATTTGTCCGGCAAAATCGGAACTCAGCATAGCAACAAGCGCTGTAAGCAAGTTAGTGAACGGCAGAAAAATCATAGCGCCTGCAATATTTAATATAATATGGGCGGCAGCTACTCTTTTGGCGGCTAGTGGCGCGGCGGCACCGATGATTAGAGAGGAAATGCATGAACCAATGTTGTTCCCGTATACAACATAGCAGGCTGTGAGCAAATCGACTTTTCCGTCGGCGGCAAAAGCCATCAGCACGGCAGTTGCCGCACTGCTGGATTGAAGCAGGAGGGTGATCAGTATGCCTCCGGCGATGCCGTACAGGGGATTGGTGTTACCGGCGACGATATATTGGATTGCAGTGTTGAGTTCGGAAATATTGCTTAGCGTAGCTGACAGCAATTCTATACCGGCAAAAATACTTAACAGGCCGCTGACAGCCATTGCGGGGTAACGAACTTTTTTTATCAAAATCATAATGATGATAAATAATAGCAATAGGGGGTAGATATAGTGATTTGGCAATGATACCGTCATTAACTGCACAGTGGTGCAGGTGCCGATATTAGCGCCGAGGATAATGCCAAGGCTTTGGTAAAAACTAAGGTAATTGGCGCTGACCAAACCGATGGTGATCAAAGATACGGCTGTGCTGCTCTGCATTAAAGCGGATGTAAAAATCCCCACCAACAGGCCGCGCCAGGGATTGACTGTTATTGTGGTGAGCATTTTACGGAGTTTGCTGCCCAGCAGGTTTTGCAGTCCATGGCGCATGCCGAAAATTCCGCAAAGCAACAAAAATATGCCTAAAGCAGCTGATAATAAAAAATACATTATTAAACCTCCAGTCTATGCTAAATTTATGCAAGAGCATAGCGCAATAGAATTTTGTAATTCCAGGAGGTTTTTGGTACAATTTTAGTATTGCTGCAGCTCGTCAAATCCGGATGAATAGTGCGGGTATTCCGCTCAGCAAGGCGGGGAGCAGGCGTGGATATAGGTAAAGTGACAAAGCAGTAAGTAAAAAAAGAACGCTTAAGAAGCTAGACGGTTCGGTCTTGTATCAGTAAGGAGGAATTGATGATGAACGCCACAAGGGAAGAAGCCTGGAAACTGCTTCAGCAGCATGTTGGTAATGAGTCTTTGCTAAAACACTGTCTGGCGGTTGAGATTGCAATGCGCGCCTATGCTGAAATGTTTTCCGAGGATCAGGAATACTGGGGCGCTGTCGGGCTTTTACATGACATTGACTTTGAGAAATATCCTGATCAGCATCCGTACCAGGCCGGAAGTTTATTGGCGCCGCATGGATTTGACGTCGAATTTATTGCCAACGTAGAATCTCACGATAGAAACTGGCCGGGTGAGCGGACTTTATTGCAAAAAACTCTGCTGGCGGTTGATGAATTAACCGGATTTATTATCGCCTGTGCGCTGGTAAGACCGGATAAAAGCCTTGAGAAGCTTGAAGTCAAGTCGGTAATGAAAAAAATGAAAGACAAAGCTTTTGCCAGGGCGGTAAATAGAGAGACGATTATTACCAGTGCCGACGCATTGGGGGTGGAATTAAAAGAGCACATAGCATATGTGGCCAAAGCTCTGGCGGCAGCCGTCCAAAAGCCGAAATATCAAAAGCTGGCCTAGTGTCTTGACAAAGTTAAATCTTAGCTTAGCCAGCGTATCTTTTTTCGCACTGCTGCGTTGGCCGAAACGGCATAAGGGCAACAAGGGTTTCTGCCTTCGCTGTGCTCGGTACAAACCGTGTTTTCTTTATCGTCGCCTTGCAGATTTTCGATTTGCGCGGCTCCTTCGCCTCGCAGGTCGAAAAAATCTGCGTCCGGTATATTTCCGTGGTGCCAGGTTTTTTGAAGTAATAGAATTCAATACTTGACAATTGTTAGATATCTAAGTATAATAAAAACATGAAGAAAAAAAATGTTGTCGCGCTTACGAGCAGAATAGCGGACAAAGCTCATAAGCTCATTATCCGGGAACTTCAAATCCAGGGGATTAATGGTATCGTTCCCTCCCATGGAGGCATCCTCCTTCTTCTGTTCAGCGGGGAGAAGTATACGATGAAAGTCTTAGCTGAAAGAATTCACAGAACAAAACCAACAGTTACAGTTTTGGTGGATAAGCTCGTGGATCTTGGCTATGTTACTAAGGAAAAGAGCTACGAGGATAATCGAGTGACTTTTATTGCATTAACGGAGAAAGGAGTTGCATTAAAGCCAGTATTTACGATGATTTCAGATAAGCTAAATACAATTGTGTATAATGGTATTTCAGACACAGAGGCAGAAAATTTAGAGAGGATACTGGAAAAAATAAACCACAATTTAGAAGAGTCATAGCTGCGGGTTTAATTAATTTTTTAAGAAAAAAGTTAGATATCGAATAAAAAAGAGGAGTGTAATCATGAAGCATTTAATTCTGTATGCCCATCCAAATCCGAGGAGTTTCAATGCCGCTATCCTGGACAAAACCGTAAAATCGTTGGAAAGTAAAGGTCATCAGGTTATCGTTCGGGATCTCTACCAAATAAATTTTGATCCAGTGCTGAAGGGGTCTGATTTTGAGGCCTTCCAATCCGGGAAGAATCCGGCTGACATTGACAAGGAGCACGGATACATTGCTGAAGCCGATGTAATTATGTTGATTTATCCAATCTGGTGGACTGGAATCCCCGCCATATTGAAAGGGTATATTGACCGAGTCTTTTCTTATGGCTTTGCTTACAAACATGAACAGGGTGTTCCGGTCGGGCTTCTCACAGGTAAAAAAGGATTTATCATTAATACCCAAGGTACTCCAGCTGAGTATTATGACTCAAACGGAATGACAGATTCCATGAAGGAAACATCTGATATTGGTATATTCGATTTTTGTGGAATTGAGTCGGTGGGACATATCTTTTTTGGTGCAGTGCCGTCAGTTGATGATGCGACCCGTAAAGTTATGTTGGAGACATTAAAGGGCAAGCTGGACAGTCTTTTTTAATTTTACTACCTGGGTCTACTGCGATTTTATGAACGGGCATCATGCGAAAAATAAAATCATCGGGTTTCGGGAATTAAAATTAGAATGCCTGGTTTACGATCTAAGTATTGTGAGCAAATAAAAGGGACTTCTGTCATAAATTTGGCAGAAGTCCCTTTCATTTGTAGAATTAAAGATATGTTCTTGGATACTTCCCGCCCAGCTTCATTGGCCGTAACGGCATAAGGGCAACAACGGTTTCTGCTTCGCTGCGCTCGGTACAAACCGGTTTCTTTATTGTGCTTAATTCCGATTCGTGAGTAAGCTTTATATTTCACGCTGCGAATTTATATGGTTGTTTGACTTGTAACAGTTTTTTTGATTGATGCGTAATGATGGCTGTCAGTCATTTTAATTTTAGGCTATTCTATAGGCGGTGCTTATCCTGTTGCCGGTTACAAAAGAGAAATGCACGGGGCTGTTTATTTATGGCTGTAAGACTGGTTTCTATTGTAATAATTAAACTGTTAAGACATATATAAATAATAGCTTAAAACAATCAGCCCTAATATAGGCTGAGGATCATATTGCCAGCATAAGACAACTTCCGGCAATACAGCGCAGCCTGCAAAATCTTGGGCCAACAGAGCTGTGAGGGGTATCGTCTTTACAAATTTCTGCTGAGGAATTACTCATATTGTTTGGGAGCTTATCTGAAGGGGAGCGGGATAATGGGGAAAAAAATCGCTGATAAACTTATTGTTCATCTATCGGATGGCAATGCTGGCATACATTTATATGAGCATTTTCTCAAGCTGCTGGTAAAACAGGAAAACTATGCAGTACGGCCCTGGATTTTTCTTTGTATTGGCTCAGACCGCTATACGGGAGATGCTCTGGGCCCTTTGGTTGGTACGTATTTAGAAGAACATAGCGATGCCATCATTTATGGCAGCCTGGAGTATCCCGTACATGCCGGCAACCTTGAGGAAGTGATTCATAATATTAATCAACAGTATTATTATCCGGTGGTCATTGCCATTGATGCCTGTCTTGGAAAAAGCAATGAAATTGGCAATATCGAGATATGGGAAGGCGGCTTGCATGCCGGCATTGCTGTAGGCAACAGGCTGCCTTACGTCGGACATATATCAATCGTGGGCGTGGTTAACTCCGGAAGTCAGGTTGGCTATCTGGATTTGCAGAATACACCACTTTCTATTGTTGTTAAACTTAGTAAAGCGATCGGCAGAGCGCTGACTGAAGCAATTGCTGCTGTCAGCCCGGCAATTGCAGACAGCGTCGTATCGGGTTAGTACTGTGGTCGCTTAAATATGAGATTAGAATGCAGAGATTTGCGAGGCGGAGAAGCCCGTGCATAGCGGACATAAAATCAATCTTTTCGCGCAACCGCATTCCTGCAGGTGCGGTCTTTTCCGCCTGGCTGAGCAAAAAAATTGGCCGCAATTCTATCTGGAATTTTAAGAGGTACTGATAGATTAAAAAATATTATCCCATAATGCATAGATAGCGACAAGCAGTATAGAGATGAACAGTCCGATATCTGCCAGATAGTTTTCCATAAAGCACACTCCTCAATAGGCCTAACTTAGTATCGGCGATAATTTAAAATTGGTTGACATGCACAATATGACACATTCCGCCATAGAATGAATCACATACTTGGCGGGGGTGGTGGTTCAGTGTCATTTTTAGTGGCTTTAGCGACAACTGTAATAAAAAGTATTTCGTTGCTTGTTGCCTATGTAACAAACAACACCTTTCCTTTACCATTATCCGAAAAGGAAGAGAAGATATACCTGGGGAGATTAAAAAATGGTGATGAAGAAGCGAAAAATATCTTAATTGAGCGGAATCTTCGATTAGTAGCTCACATTGTTAAAAAATTCGATAATACCGGTGAGGATGTTGATGATTTAATTTCTATTGGTACGATTGGCTTAATTAAGGCAATTAATACTTTTGATTTAGCAAAAAAAATCCGGTTAGCCACTTATGCGGCACGTTGCATCGAAAATGAGATTTTAATGCATCTTCGTAGTACGAGACGAATTAGATCTGAAGTCAGTTTGTATGATCCTATTGGAGTAGATAAGGAGGGCAATGAAATTACGCTGATTGATGTTTTGGGAACAGCCCCCGATGTTGTTGCCGAAGCGGTAGAAAACCAATGTGAGCATGAACGGTTAAACAAACAAATCAGCCGGTTGAGCAGCCGGGAGAAATGGGTATTGGAAATGCGGTTTGGCATGCCGGATGGAAGCCGGAAAACCCAGCGTGATATCGCCAAGATGCTAGGGATTTCACGTTCTTATGTGTCAAGAATTGAAAAACGGGCCATTGTAAAGCTGGGTAAAAATTTAGCGGCTGAAGATAATAATTAGTAATCAAATGATTGTTTATTTATTATAACATAGGTTAAGGCAAATGCCTGATTTATACCCAGTATGGAATAAATAATTACGAACATAAAAAACGAAAGTGGGATATCGGTTATTGCTGCACCGCCAGTAAGGCAAACAGCGGCCGGTCATACACATCAAACCTCCCCGGAATGATTTCTACTCATATTTTATGTATAGTTAGTGTGATTTGTTCTACTTTGGCAGATTGTAACGCGGTTGAGACCGGCTGTTGGAAGCCGTACAGACGTGCTTAGTCATGATGGTAGATGGGCTTTCGGGCAAGCAAGAATTTTTGCGGAATGGCTTGTAGAAACAAGGAGACGTTCATAAGCAGTCAAAGAAAGCGGCATTGCTGAAATAATGCAGCACAGAAAAAGTGAGACTGATTTGGCAGCTGCCTCAATGAGGCAGCTGCTTTTGGCTTTAAGCGATACCAAGGATATACACATGTTCGGTTAAATTTCCTTATTTTTGCAGATAAATTTCCAATATGCATATCATTTATGATACAATAAAAACACATTCGTCACAGTAGGAGGCTATAAATGAATTTTAATCCCCGTGTTGTTGAAATAACCACAGCCAGGCAAGCCTGTCTGGAATTAAAAAAAGTAGATTGTCACGCCAGTGGCATCAATATAATGGCTGATAAAGCAGTGTTCCGGACAATCAAATTAGAACAAGTACCGGCTAAAGCTGCAAGCTTGCTGAAGCAAACCTTTTTGGCTAAAGGCGGTGAGGTCGCTGTAGCCCGGGGTACAGCTGATTTGAGCGTTGAATATACCGATGTATTAATTTGCGCTACCTTAAAACAGTATAAACTTGCGGTAAGTCAATTGAAGCTTCAGCCGTGGGGATTGCCGCGGCTGGCTTGTTGTATTGAAGAATTGCTGGCTTTTGCCGAAACGTTTCCGGCAAGGCATTATCAATGGTCTAATCAGCAGTTAACAATAAAACCCGGCCGTACCCTGATTATGGGAATTTTGAATATAACGCCGGATTCATTTTCCGATGGCGGCAAATATAACCGTGTTGAGCTGGCGATGAAACGGACTGAGGAACTGATTGCGGCTGGTGCTGATATCATTGATATCGGCGCTGAATCGACCAGACCGTATGCCGGAGCAGAAGTAATATCAGCGCGAGAAGAACTTGACCGCCTGCTGCCAGTGGTGGAGCAGGTGATTGCCTGCTCCAGCGTGCCAATCTCAATAGATACTTATAAATCGAGTGTGGCCTATGAGGCTTTGAAGCTGGGCGCTCATATGATCAATGACGTTTGGGGTCTGCAGAAGGACCCGGCGATGGCTGAAGTGATTGCCAAATTCGATGTTCCGGCAATTGTCATGCACAATCAGCAGGGAACCCATTACGCGCGCGATATTATGGCGCATATCTGTGAATATTTACAGCGCAGTGTTGCGCTTGGCGTAGCTGCCGGAATTGACCGGAGTAAAATGATCATTGATCCCGGAATCGGGTTCGGCAAGACACCAGCCCAGAATTTAGATGTAATGTCTCGCCTGGAGCAGCTAGCAGCCGTAGGCTGCCCGGTCTTGCTGGGCACATCACGCAAAAGATTTATTGGCGAAGTGCTGGGGGCCGAAGTGGACGACCGGGTCGAAGGGACAGGCGCAACAGTGGCTTTGGGGATCGTCAAAGGCGTCAATATTGTACGGGTGCATGATGTCAGAGCAATGACCAGAGTCGCCAGGATGATGGATGCAATGTTAGGGAGTGGAGAAAATGGCTGATAAAATTTTACTTAAGAATATGATGTTCTATGGATTTCATGGTGTATTTGAATATGAACGCGAGCAAGGGCAGCGTTTTTATATTGATGTAGAGCTAACGGCTGATTTTGATCAGGCCGGGAAAACCGACAACCTGGAAGACACCATTGACTATACGGCAATCTACAGTCATATTAAAGAAATTGCCGAGACGCAGCGATTTCAATTGTTGGAGGCTTTGGCCAGCCAGCTTTGCGACAGTATACTGGCCGCTTATGACAGGTTGCAGGCTATCACGGTAAGAATTCGCAAGCCGGCAGTTCCAATACCCGGACAGATCGATTTTGTTCAGGTAGAAATTGCCCGGAGCAGATGAAGCGATGGTTTTTTTAGGACTAGGATCCAATATAGGCAACCGGGAGGGCAATATTTTAGCGGCTGTGCAGGCGTTAAGCAGCCACCCGGCAATCGCGGTAAAAGCAATTTCCTCATTATATGAGACAGAACCTTTCGGCGTCGAAGATCAGGCCGACTTTTTAAATGCCGTCGCCGGTATTATTACCAGTCTTTCGCCGTATTCTCTGCTGGCCGAATGCCTGCGAATTGAACATAGGCTAGGAAGAGTACGCAGCAAAAAATGGGCGCCGCGAGTAATTGATATTGATTTGCTGGTCTATGATGATGTGATGATCCAATCTGAACAATTAACGATACCGCATAAATTGCTGGCCGAACGAAAATTTGTCCTTGTACCGCTGGCCGAGATTGCCGGTGAGCAGATCATCGCCGGTGGAAAAACGGCGACTCAGCTGCTGGAGCAAGTAAGTGATCGTTTAAATGTCAGATTTTATAAAGAGCTGGTGATCTAAAATGGGGGCAAATTCTATGGCAAAGCCGGCGAAAGTATTGTTTATCAGTGCGCCGGTTGGGGCCGGCCATGTCCGTGCGGCTGCTGCGATTAACCAGGCGCTGAACAAGTTAAGGCCGGATACGGCAACCTCTATTGTAAATGTCTTTGACTTTTTTAGTCAATTCTGGGGACAGGCATTGCTAAAGGCTTATTTACAATGTTTGCGGTTTTTTCCCGGCTCGTACGGAAAAATGTACGGCTGGGGCAATACCAGCAGGCTGGCGTTATGGGGCCGTGAGGCGGTCAGTGCTTTTTTTGCCGGCCGGATGCTGCACTATATTGAGCTGACTTCACCTGCTTTGATTGTTTGTACTCATGCCACACCAGCCGGCTTGGTGGCTTATTTAAAAAAACACCATAAAATCAATATTCCGGCTATCGCGGTTGTAACCGATTTTGTGGTACATCGCTTGTGGATTTATCCGGAAATTGATTGTTATTTTGTGGCGAATGAAGAATTGCTGGCAGAGTTGGAACGTTTTCACATTACACCGGCGCAGAGCCATGTTGCCGGGATACCCATCGACAGCGCATTTAGCCAGCCTCCGGCCAGAGATCAGTTAATGGGCAGACTAGGGCTGTGCGCCGCTAAAAAAACAATTTTAATGATGGGCGGCGGCGCCGGAATTCTGCCAATGCAGGAGATCGCACTTGCCTTAAACCGTCTAGCTGCGGCTATTCAGGTGATTGTGGTGACCGGGCAGAACGATAAACTTCATAAGGACCTGGAAAACATCAAACCTAAGCTTACGTTTGATTTAAAGATAACCGGCTTTGTGGACAATGTCGCCGAGCTCATGGCCGTTGCCGATGTGCTGATTTCCAAGCCGGGTGGAATGACTGCCGCCGAAGCTCTGAGCAGCCGCCTGCCGTTAATTATTTACCGGCCAATACCCGGTCAGGAGGAAGGCAACAGCAAATTTTTGCTCGCCCGGAGAGTGGCAATGCGGGCTGAATCGGTCGAAGACTTACTGGCGTTATTACATGAGCTGTTTACCGACGGCAATGACACGCTGGCGGTAATGCGGAAAAACACCGTCAGAATAGCCCGGCCCGAAGCTGCTCGGGAGATTGCAGCCACTATTACTGCAAGATATTTATCCGGTGACTAAATCCCCTTTATGCAAGCGGGATTTAGGAACATTCTGAGGCGGCTGAATTTAGATTGAGTTAAACTCCGCCTGAAATATAAGTCTGTTTTCTGATAAACAGTGAGGGGAAATTTGTTGCGCTTATATTTTTATGCTATAATTACCATTAAATTTGCAGTCATAATTGATTTGGATAGATATGGCGGTGGATAAATGGATAAAATATATGTAGCGGCCTTACAAATGGTGCCTGGTATTGGCAACCGGCGATTAATGAAGCTTATCGCTTTTTTTGGCGATGCCCGGCAAGCATGGCAAGCCGGCAGGAGTGATTTGGTTGCCTGTTTAGATGAAGCAACTTGCCATAACCTGATTGGGATTAGGCAAAAGCTGGATATATTGGCTCTGGCTGAAAAATGGCAGGAGCAGGGAATTCGTCTAAGCCTGTTGACTGATCCGGATTATCCGGCGTTACTAAAGCCTACGTTTAATCCCCCGCTGCTTTTATACTACCGGGGCGAGCTGCCGGCCGACAATAATTCAATGGCGATTGTCGGGGGGCGGCGAGCCTCCGCTTATGGCCTGAATGCGGCGCAAATGCTGGGCAGTGAGCTTGCAGCCGCCGGAGTCTGTGTTGTGAGCGGCGCCGCCCGCGGCGTTGATACAGCCGCTCACAGAGGGGCGCTGACTAAGGGCAGAACCATTGCCGTATTAGGATGTGGCGTGGATGTAAGCTATCCGCCGGAAAACCGCGATTTGCTGGACCGGATTGCCGGACAGGGCGCGGTGATTTCGGAATATCCGCCGGGCACCAGTCCGCATCCCTCTTTCTTTCCGGCCCGCAATAGGATCATCAGCGGGCTGTCCAGAGGAATTGTTGTTATTGAAGCGGCTGAACGCAGCGGCGCATTAATTACGGTTGAGCATGCCCTGGATGAAGGGCGCGATGTATTTGCCGTGCCTGGCAGCATTTTTTCCGCGATAAGCAAAGGCTGCCATAATCTGATCAAGCAAGGCGCGAAATTGATTGACTGCACCGGCGATATATTTGAAGAGTACCAATGGTCAAATAGCGGGACCGGGGCCAAGGCTGGAGAGCTTGATTTACAGCCGGATGAATTTGCCGTATATGAACAGTTGAGTTTTGATAAGCCAATATCACTGGATGAAATAGTTGCTGCAACGGATTTAACTGTTTCAGCCATTGCCTATATAGTATTACAATTGGAATTACGCGGGCTGGTTGCAGAGCATGGTTCTCAGTATTACGTTCGTACTAAGGGGGGAATTTAGTGGCTAAAACTCTAGTTGTAGTTGAATCGCCAGCTAAAGCGAAAACGATCGAAAAGTTTTTGGGTAAAAATTATACTGTCAGGGCCTCGATGGGCCATCTGAGAGATTTGCCCAAAAGCCAGTTTGGCATAGACATTGAAAACAACTTTTTGCCTAAATATATCAATATCCGGGGCAAAGGCGACATCATCAAAAGTCTGAAAACGGCCGCCAAGGCTGTTGATAAAGTTTATCTGGCTTCTGACCCGGATCGTGAAGGTGAAGCCATTGCCTGGCATTTGGCTCATTTGTTAAATATTGCTCCGGAAAAGCCTTGCCGGATCGTATTTAATGAAATTACAAAGCCGGCTATTCAAAATGCCGTTAAGCATCCGCAGCCGATCAATTTCGACCGGGTTGACGCCCAGCAGGCCAGGCGTTTGCTGGACCGGATTGTGGGTTACCAGCTTAGTCCGTTATTATGGCGAAAAGTGCGTAAAGGGCTTAGCGCCGGCCGGGTACAGTCGGTTACGGTGAAAATGATCTGCGATCGTGAAAAAGAAATTCAGGCATTTGTTCCGGAAGAATACTGGACGATTCTGGCCAAGCTCAGGGCCAAGCCCAAAACAGCTTTGTTCGATGCAAATCTAATCAGCATTGACGGTAAAAAAGCGGTAATATCAGATGAAGCCCAGTCCAATCTTTCCAAGTCTGAACTGGAGCAGGCCGAATATAAGGTAACCGAGGTCAAGCAGCGGGAACGCCGCCGCAATCCGTCGCCGCCATTTATCACCAGCAGTTTGCAGCAGGATGCATCACGTAAATTAGGCTTCACCTCCCGTAAAACAATGATGGTGGCGCAGCAGCTGTATGAAGGTCTGGAGATCGGCAAGTCCGGTCCGGTCGGCTTAATTACATATATGCGTACCGATTCCACCCGGATTGCCGAATCGGCGCAGGCGGAAGCGCGTGAGTACATCTTGCAAAAGTTTGGTGCGGAGTATCGGCCTGATAAGCCGCCGGTCTATTCAACCAAAAAGTCACAGGATGCGCATGAGGCCATCAGACCGACCAGTGTGGAATTTACGCCGGACAGCTTGGGCAATAGCTTGTCCAAGGACCAGCTTAGGCTGTATACGCTCATTTGGGAACGCTTTATTGCCAGTCAGATGACGCCGGCAGTTTATGATACAATCACCGTTGACATTTCCGCCGGCCGCTATGGGTTAAGGGCAACCGGCTCAAAGCTCAAGTTTAAAGGCTTCATGGCTGTATATATAGAAGGAAAAGATGAAACTGAGAATGACAAAGATATAAATCTGCCTGAATTGCAGGCCGGCCAACTGCTAAAATTACATAAAATACTACCGTCGCAGCATTTTACTGAACCACCGCCGCGCTATACGGAAGCTTCGCTGGTGAAAACCCTTGAAGAAAAAGGCATTGGCCGGCCAAGCACCTATGCGCCAATTGTTGAGACTATTTTAGGCCGCGGCTATGTTGTACGCATTGATAAAAAATTTCAGCCTACCGAGCTGGGCTTTGTGGTAGTAGACCTACTGCAGGAATATTTCCAGGCAATTGTCGATGTTGAGTTTACGGCAGCGATGGAGGATCGGCTGGATGAAATCGCCGAAGGAAAAACTTCGCGGCTGGAGCTTTTAGCTAATTTTTATCCGTCGTTTGCCGAGACCCTAGCTCAGGCCGATGAGCAAATCGGCCAGGTGGAACTTCCGGTTGAGGTCTCTGAGGTGCAATGTGAAAATTGCGGCCGTTTCATGGTGGTAAAACAGGGACGCTACGGCAAGTTTCTAGCCTGCCCTGGTTTTCCGGAATGCCGCAATACTAAGCCCCTGCTTAAAGATACCGGGATAAAATGCCCTAAATGCGACGGTAACATTGTTGAGCGCCGTACCAAACGGGGAAAAATCTTTCATGGCTGCCAGAACTATCCGGAATGCGATTTCGTTACTTGGGACATTCCGCTGAGTGATGCCTGCCAAACCTGTGGAGCATTAATGCTGCGTCATAATTATAAAAATGGCCGGTTTATTACTTACTGCAATAATGAAGGGTGTCCGACCCGGGAGAATAGTCCGATCAATAAGGAATTAATTAAGAAAGAAAAAAAAGTTGAAAACAATACGGATGAAACGAATAATAAAAGTAAAAAAAGCAAAAGGAAATAATACTGTATTACATCGGAGGAATTTTGTGTCTAAAGTGATTGTTATTGGGGCTGGTTTAGCAGGCAGCGAAGCTGCCTGGCAAATTGCCCGGTCAGGCATTTCGGTTGATTTATATGAAATGCGTCCGCAGGTTATGACACCGGCGCATCATACCGGAAACTTCGGGGAGTTGGTGTGCAGCAATTCGCTGCGCGCCGCAGCTGTTGAAAATGCCGTAGGCTTGCTTAAGGAAGAAATGCGGCGTTTGGATTCTTTAATTATGAAAGCCGCAGATGCAACCCGGATCCCGGCCGGCGGGGCCTTGGCCGTGGATCGTTCGGCTTTTAGCGAGTATATTACAACCACGCTTAAGCGGCAGTCCAACATAACCGTCATTCATGAGGAACTAACCGCTATACCGGAAGAAGGCGTTGTCATTATTGCCAGCGGTCCGCTGACTTCCCTGCGGTTAGCACAGTCGGTAGCGGCTTTGACCGGACAGGATTATATGTATTTTTACGATGCCGCTGCGCCGATCGTTACCGGTGAATCCCTGGATATGAAGAAAATATTCCGGGCGTCACGATATGACAAGGGGGATGCCGACTATCTCAATTGCCCAATGAGCAAAGAAGAGTATGAACTGTTCTGGCACGAATTGATTGCGGCGGAAAAGACGGCGGTAAAACAATTTGAACAGGCGATCTTTTTTGAAGGCTGCATGCCGGTTGAGGAGATGGCGGCCCGGGGCATCGACACTTTACGGTTTGGTCCGTTAAAGCCGGTTGGGCTGAAGCATCCTGTCACCGGAGAACTTCCTCATGCCGTGGTTCAATTGAGACAGGATAATTTTGCGGCTACTTTGTACAATATTGTCGGGTTTCAGACCCATTTAAAGTGGCCGGAGCAAAAGCGAGTTTTTCAACTCATTCCGGGCTTAGAGAAGGCTGAGTTTGTCCGTTACGGCGTTATGCACCGCAATACGTTTATTCATTCACCAAGAATACTGCAGCCGACCCTGCAGATGAGGAAGTGGCCGCAGGTTTTTTTTGCCGGACAAATTACCGGTGTGGAAGGGTATGTTGAATCGGCGGCCAGCGGTTTGGTCGCCGGGCTAAATGCCAGCATGCTGCTGGAAGGGCATGGGCCCGAGCGCTTTCCCGGCGATACGGCGCATGGGGCATTATGTCAATATATCGCCAGTGCCGACGCAACCAATTTCCAGCCGATGAATATCAATTTTGGCATATTGCCGCCACTGGGACAAAAGGTCAGAGATAAAAAATTAAAAAATAAAATGATCGCGGAACGAGCTCTAGAAAGTTTAGAAAATTTCAAAAGTGGTCTCAGTCGAATATTGCATAAATCAAAGTGCTGTGGTAATATAGATAAATAAATTGATCCTTGCTTCATTTAGTGAAAATGCTTCACTGCACACGGGTGTGCATTATCGAGTGGATATTGCGCGTATTGTCGAAGTCCATGGCATAGTGTGAGTGAAGTCTTTTTGTGCATTTTGTGAAAGCCTGACCAAGGTGTAAGCATTTGCCCTCGGGAACGTAGCAAAGGCGGTTTCATGATGGCGGAGGTGTTGGCAGTTGTAGCTGAAAACCAACTGTCGATTTTTTTTACGGCAGCAGGCAGCTGCTCAAAAAAACAGTGTGTTTTTCAAAAAGCATGGCTTTTTGCGTATGGATGTTCAAAGGGGGTGGTTGAATGTTTCATGCTACCACTATTGTAGCTGTAAAACATAATGGTCAGACTGCGATTGCCGGGGATGGTCAGGTAACCTTCGGCGGCAATACGGTAATGAAGCATAATGCCAAGAAGGTCCGGCGCTTGTATCACGGTAAAGTACTGGCCGGTTTTGCCGGGTCAGTCGCCGATGCGTTTACTTTGTTTGGTAAGTTTGAATCAAAACTGGAGGAATTTAACGGTAATTTAATGCGCGCTGCTGTTGAATTAGCCAAAGAATGGCGAACCGACAGGGTGCTGCGCCGTTTAGAGGCTTTACTGATTGTTACCGATGCCGAAAAAATGCTGATTATTTCGGGCAATGGTGAGGTTATTGAACCCGACGACGGAGTTACTGCAATTGGTTCAGGCGGATCATACGCCCTGGCTGCGGCCAGAGGGTTAATTAAATATTCGTCCTTAACAGCTGCGGGTATCGCCCGCGAATCGTTAGAGATAGCGGCAGATATCTGTGTTTATACGAATCACCATATTACGGTGGAAGAACTTTAACAGGGGGGATGACGTTGAATGAACTGACGCCAAAGCAAATTGTCAATGAACTGGATAAATATATTGTCGGCCAGAGTCAGGCGAAGAAATCGGTGGCCGTGGCATTAAGAAACCGTTGGCGGAGCAAGCAACTCTCATCTGAACTGAAAGAAGAGATAATCCCTAAAAATATTCTGATGATTGGCCCGACCGGGGTTGGCAAGACTGAAATTGCCCGCCGTCTGGCAAAGCTGGTTAACGCACCCTTTGTCAAGGTTGAGGCGACAAAATTTACCGAGGTTGGCTATGTGGGCCGTGATGTCGAATCAATGGTTCGCGATCTGGTGGAAACCGCTATTCGGATGGTTAAACAGGAAAAAATGCTGGTGGTAACCGATAAAGCCGGTAAACTGGCCAATGAACGGATTATTGAACACTTTATTCCATCCGCCAAACGGGAAACATCTAAAAATCCGTTTGAAATTCTATTTTCCGGAAATAACAATACGTCGCCGGCGCCGGATGAAAATCAGTCTAAAGAACAGGAATTTACCGCCGGCCGCGCCTGGTGGCAGAAAAGACTGGACAGCGGGGAGTTGGAAGAAGAGCTGATTGAGATAACCGTGGAGGACAACTCCAATCCAATGCTGGGGATGCTGGCCGGAGCCGGAGCCGATGAAATGGGCATGAATCTTCAGGATATGCTGGGCAGTTTTTTACCGAAAAAACAAAAGAAACGGAAAGTTACCGTTGCCAATGCCAGAAAAATTTTTACTCAGGAAGAAGCGCAAAAACTGATTGATATGGATGAGGTTGTAACAAGCGCAATCAGCTTAGCCGAGAATTACGGGATTATTTTCCTCGATGAAATAGATAAAGTGGCCGGGCGCGGCGGTTCGTCAGGTCCCGATGTATCGCGGGAAGGAGTACAACGCGATATTTTGCCGATTGTTGAGGGGTCTACGGTTGTTACCAAGCATGGTTCGATCAAAACCGATCATATTTTATTTATTGCCGCCGGTGCGTTTCATATTTCCAAGCCGTCGGATTTAATCCCCGAACTGCAGGGGCGGTTTCCGATCAGAGTGGAATTAACCAATCTTTCGAAAGCAGACTTCCGGCAGATCCTTACCGAACCGGCCAACGCCTTGCTGAAGCAATATATCTGCCTGCTGGAAACAGAAGGTATAAAAATTGAATTTACCGAGGATGCTATTGATGAATTAGCAGAGATTGCCTGTCAGGTGAATAATCAAACCGAAAACATCGGGGCCAGACGGCTGCATACAATTCTGGAAAAGGTGCTTGAGGATTTGGCGTTTGAAGCCCCTGACATTCAGGAAAAAAATATCGTCATTAATCAGGACTATGTTAAGGCAAAATTAACGCATATTGTTGTAAATCAGGACTTGAGTCATTTCATTCTTTAGTTTAAAATAGTGTACAATTACTTTAAATTGTAAAGAAAGGTCTGATTGCTCAGGGCAGGAAGCTGTCGCTGCGCGATTAATATATTCAGTCTAGTGAAGGGCAGGTAGATGGTTTTGTCAATGTTGGAACGTACTCGTAAAATAAATAAGCTGTTGCAAAAATCAGAAAATGTGGAGTATGATGAGATATCAAGGGTTCTAGGCACAGTAATTAATGCCAATGTCTACATTGTAAGTAAGACCGGGGTTGTATTTGGTTATGCCTTAATGAACGATTTTGAATGTGATCTAATGCGGGATCGGGTATTAAGTCAGGGGATTTTTCCTGAACGCTATGTGGAGTGGCTGCTGAAAATCACCGATACCTCGCCCAATCTCCGGCTAGAGAGCGGTCTATGTACATTTAGCGAAGGGGTTGACTGCCTGTTTCATGACAAGTTTACCACCATTGTTCCCATTCATGGCGTGGGTGAGCGTATTGGGACTCTGATTGTCGCCAAATTCCACGAGGAATTTACCGATGATGATTTAATTCTGGCAGAGTATGGCGCAACTGTTGTCGGTATGGAAATGCTCAGGGACCGGAGTGAAAAAATTGAGGAAGAAGCCCG
This sequence comes from Dendrosporobacter quercicolus, assembly GCF_900104455.1. Lineage (NCBI taxonomy): Bacteria > Bacillati > Bacillota > Negativicutes > Selenomonadales > Sporomusaceae > Dendrosporobacter > Dendrosporobacter quercicolus. Next base: position 725,469 of record NZ_FNHB01000001.1, on the reverse strand, counting down.
TAAAAAAGCTACTGTCCAAGTGGCTTTGGGTACGTTGTCCTATTCCGAACTTGAGGCGGTAATGCATATTTTGAGCGAGCTGGAAGGCAACGAAGGCTTATTGGTTGCCAGTAAAATTGCCGACCGGGTTGGCATCACCAGATCGGTGATCGTGAATGCGTTGCGCAAATTTGAAAGCGCCGGCGTAATTGAGTCTAAATCGCTGGGGATGAAGGGCACCTATATCAAAGTATTGAATGAGCGACTGCTGGAAGAATTAAAGAAACTAAAAAAATAAGTTGATGGATAGGTCAGCATGCAGGGAATTGAGTAAAGGGCTTTTTATGGTACTTTTAACAAAAACCATAAAAAGCCCTTTTGTTTTTGTCGAAATTTGGAGCAAATAGCGACTGGGATTTAATTCCATAAGCGCGGTTTGCGGCTTGGTCAAAGTCCGGCGTCGGAGGCCTAGAAGGTAAGTAGTGCTTAGGTCCTGCATTACTAGTATAGGGGTCTCGATTCTTGTTATCTCTGTGTTAAATCGTGAAATTTAAAAGGATTTTGATGTGTTATGTAGAACTATGTTGAATGAACTCAGCATATGACACTGGCGTTTTAGATTGATTTTCGGGAGGGGATACAGTGCTACAATCGTTATTATCATCACCGAAGGCCAACATTTTGGAACAGTCGCTTACGGCAGCCTCACTCCGCCATAAAGTGGTAAGCAACAACATTGCCAATGTGAATACACCGGGCTTTAAGAAAAGTGAAGTTGCTTTTGAGCATCTGCTGAAAGATGCACTCGGCTCAAGCAAGCTGGCTATGGCGAATACCAATGAGAAGCATATTTCAAACTCGTCGTCACCGGTTAACATTACCCCGGCAATAAACACCATCGGCGATACCTCAATGCGGACTGACGGCAACAATGTGGATATTGATATTGAAATGGCGGAGCTTGCCAAAAACAATATTTATTATAATTCAGTTGCCCAAATGCTCAGCCGTCATTTTTCCGGGTTGAAATCTGTGATTAAGGAAGGGAATGGTTAGAAATGGGAATGTTTGATGCCATTAATTCGGCTGCGTCCGGCTTATCGGCGGAACGGCTGCGAATGGATGTGATTTCCAATAATATTGCCAATGTAAATACTACCCGCACAGCTGCCGGGGGAGCGTATCGCCGCCAGGTAGTGCAGTTTGAGCCGCGGGCCGGCCAGGCTTCATTTGCGCAAATTCTCTCGGAGCAGCTGGAGTCAGGACAAGGTGTCAGGGCGGTCGGCATCACTGCGGATCAATCGCCGCTGCGCAATGTTTACGACCCTGGTCACCCGGACGCAAATGCCGAGGGATATGTCCAAATGCCCAATGTAAATGTTGTTGCGGAGATGGTGGATATGATTACCGCGACGCGGGCGTATGAAGCCAATGTTACATCGGTAAATGCAGCGAAAAACATGGCGATGCAAGCCTTGGAAATTGGAAAATAGTGAGGAGTATATAAATGCGTATAGAACCTCTTAGTTTAACGCCGGTAAATGGCGGAAAGACTGCTGATTCGAGTCGGAAAACGGAAAGTCAGGGTTTTGCCCAGCTTTTGAGCGAAGCGTTGGGGACTGTTAATCATCTGCAGCTTCAGTCTGAGAAAGCCTCGATTGACTTGGCGGCAGGAAAAGTCGAAGATGTTTCGCAGGTGATCGTCGCCGCTGAGAAAGCTAGTGTTGCTTTACAGTTAACGATGCAAGTGCGTAACAAAGTTGTTGACGCATACCAGGAAATTATGCGTATGCAAATGTAAAGTGATTCTTGTGATAAATTGAAAGGGTGGAGACGATGGCCGACTGGAAAGAGCAGTCTCTGCGCTTTTGGCAAAAGCTGGGTGTGAGGGAACGTTATATCATGATTGGATCTGCGGCTCTGGTTTTTCTGGCTGTTTTGGCTTGGAGTTACTGGTGGGGCAGCCGGCCTGATCTTGTTCCTTTGTTTACCGGGATGGAAGCTAGAGACGCAGGTGAAGTAGCGGCAAAACTTAACGAAATGAAAATTACTCATGAACCTCAGGAAACTGCTAATGGTACGGCGATTCTGGTTTCAGCCAAGGATGTGCATAAGGTGCGGCTGGAATTGGCAAGCTTAGGTTTGCCGCGCGGTCATAAAGGATTCGAGATTTTTGATCAAAATAAGTTCGGTGTTACCGAGTTCCAAAACAAGGTATATTTCTTACAGGCATTGCAAGGGGAATTGACCAGGACAATCGAACAAATGACTGAAGTTGAAAAAGCCAGGGTACATATCGTTTTGCCGGAAGACAGTTTATACAAAAAGAATGAAAAACCGGCCACCGCATCCATTATGCTTAAACTTCGGCCTTCAGCGCAGCTGAGCAAGCAGCACATTAAGGGAATCGTCAATCTTGCCGCCCATAGCGTACAAGGGTTAAAACCGGAAAATATAACAATTGTGGACAGTTTGGGTCAGATCCTGAATGAATCCAATGAAAATGAACTGTCAGGCGCTGTCACTCTGACCCAGTTGGAAATGACCCGGAAAGTTAAGGATGATCTGCAAAAAAATGTACAGACCCTGCTGGATCAGGTGCTTGGCGCCGGGAGAGCTGCGGCGCGAGTGAGCGTTGAGTTGAACTTTGATCAGCGGACCCTGGATCGTCAGGTATTCGAACCGGTAGTTGATGATAAAGGCATTATCAGAAGTTCGCAGGAATCCAGCGAAAATTACAGCGGCAACTCACTCAATCCGGGCGGGCCGGCCGGAACGGCATCCAATATACCTGGCTATGTCGCCGACAATAACACGCAGTCCAATTACGAGAAGAAAGAAGCCACCAGGAATTATGAAATAAATGAAACCAAGGAAAAAGTAGTTTCGGCGCCGGGATCAATCAGAAGGTTAACGGTTGCGGTGCTTGTTGATGAAACCATTACCGGAGCGCAGCGTGACAGCCTGGCTAATGCGGTTTCGTCCGCTGTCGGCCTGAATATTGCCCGGGGCGATGTCGTGTCGGTGGAACCTATTGCCTTTAATACGGCCTCGCTGGACAGACAGTTGCAAGAAGAACAGGAATTGGCCAGACAACAGAGCATCGCTTTTTGGACCAAGGTTGCGCTGGCGGTTATCGCTTTAGCGGGGGTATTGTATTTTGTCCGCCGGCGGTATGTCAAACGCAAAGAAGCCGAAGCAGAACGGGAATATATTGCTGCAGATATCATGCAGGCTGAGCTTGCAGAGGCCAGTGCCGAAGAACTGTCGCCGGAAGAACAGGAACGGGTCAGTGAACGCGGCGATATTGAAAAAATGGCCAAATCCAATCCCGAAGCTGTTGCACAATTGGTTAAAGTGTGGTTGGAAGATGAATAAGAGTTGTAGGTGGCGTAATGTATCAGTCGAATGAAATATCGAATAAACAGAAGGCGGCAATATTACTGATTGCTTTGGGACCGGAAATTTCTGCGCAGGTGTTTAAGCATTTGCGTGAAGATGAGATGGAAAAGCTTACATTGGAAATTGCCAATCAACGTAAAGTGTCCCAGGAAATGAAAGATAAGGTAATCAGCGAGTTTCATCAGATGGCAATGGCCAAGGAATATTTGTCTTCAGGCGGTCTGGACTATGCCAGAGAGGTGCTGGAGAAAGCGTTGGGTTCGGAAAAGGCGATATCGATTATCAACCGGCTGACTTCCAGCCTGCAGATCAGACCGTTTGATTTTGCCCGTAAAACCGATCCGGCACAATTGCTTAACTTTATTCAGAATGAGCATCCTCAAACCATTGCTTTGATTATGGCCTATCTGCTGCCTGATCAATCGGCCGCTATACTTTCGGCGTTGTCGCCGGACCGGCAGGTGGAAGTTGCCAAACGCATCGCTACCATGGACCGGACATCACCGGATATTCTTAAGGATGTCGAGCGTATACTGGAACGTAAATTATCTTCACTGGTTACGCAGGACTTTACCACTGCAGGCGGCGTAGAGTCTATTGTGGAAGTGCTTAACCGGGTTGACCGGACCACTGAACGAACCATTATTGAGAACTTAGAAGTTCAAAATCCTGAGCTTGCGGAGGAAATCAAGCGCCGGATGTTCGTATTTGAAGATATTGTCATGCTTGACGACCGCTCGTTGCAGCTTGTGCTGCGCGAAATTGAATCTAAGGATTTGGCTTTGGCGCTTAAAGCCTCATCAGCCGATGTGGCCGGCAAGGTTTATAAAAACATGTCCAAGCGGGCCTCGGAAATGCTGCGGGAGGAAATTGAGTATATGGGGCCGGTGCGGATCCGCGATGTTGAAGAAGCACAGCAAAAAATTGTTAATGTGATAAGACGCCTTGAAGAATCAGGTGAAATTGTTGTTTCACGTGGTAAAGGGGACGAGATCATTGCCTAAAATTCTCAAGAGTGTGGCCATGCGCGACCTGCCAAGGGTGATCCAGCATAGTCCGGTGTGCGCGCCAAGCGAACCTGTTGACGACACTGGGCCTTCGCCAGCCCAGTTGCGGTTGGAAGCGGAAGAATTTCTGCAAACTGCCCGGGAACAAGCAGCGGCAGTGATTGCCCAGGCTGAGGCCAAAGCAGATCACCTTACTGCCGAAGCGGGAGAAAAAGGCGCAGGTCTGGCCGAACAGGCCCAAGAGCGTGGCTTTCAGGAAGGCTATGACAACGGGTATGCCGAAGGCCGGCAAGCTGCTCAAGCCGAAATGCACCAGGCCTTGCTTGACGCAGTCAAAAAAAGCCAGGATATCATTGCATTGGCCGAACGGGAAGCTAAGGATTGTATTATCGCGGCAGAAGGAAAAATTGTGGAACTGGCTGTGGCGGTAGCACGGAAAATTTTAGCCCGGGAACTGGAAAACACGGCTGAAGTAGTCCTGTCTATCGCGAAAAAGGCCTTGGAGAAGGTGCGCGATCAGGAGCAGATTGTCCTTCGGGTGAACTCTGCCGATTACGAGCCGGTATTGCAAAATCGCCGGGACCTGCAATTGATTCTGGGGCAGGAGCAGGCTTTAACGATTACTCCTGACCAGACAATTGAGCCGGGCAGCTGCATGATTGAAAGCTCCAATGGGACGGTTGACGCCAGAGTGAGCACCCAGTTTGAAGTGCTGGAAAAAACCTTGCAGGATATTGCTCCATGATAGATTTTGATAAATACCTGCAGGCAATCAATCAGGCGGAATCAATCAAAATGAATGGTAAGATAACGCAGATTATCGGGCTGGTTATTGAAGCGCAGGGACCAAATGTAAATCTCGGCGAACTCTGTTATGTCTGTCCGCGCGTTGCGAACAGCCAGCCGGTACCGGCAGAAGTTGTGGGGTTCAGGCAGAACCGGGTGTTGCTGATGCCGATTGGTGAAATGCATGGAATTGGTCCTGGCTGTGAAGTGATCGCGGCTCAGCGGACGCTGAAGGTCACTGTGGGGCGGCAGTTATTGGGGCGGATTTTGGATGGCTTGGGCAATCCCATTGACGGCAAAGGCCCGCTTACCTCAAATATTGAATATTCTTTGCAGGCTGCCCCGCCGCATCCTTTATCCCGCCGCAGAATAACCGAAAAGCTATCGGTGGGGGTGCGGGCGATTGACGGCCTGCTGACGCTGGGGCGCGGACAGAGAATCGGCATCATGGCCGGCAGCGGCGTAGGGAAAAGCACCTTGCTGGGTATGATTGCCCGGAATACGGAAGCCGATATTAGTGTAATCGCACTGGTAGGGGAGCGGGGCCGGGAGGTACGGGAATTTATCGAACGCGATTTGGGTGAAGACGGGCTCCGGCGTTCAGTAGTCGTTGTTGCAACCTCTGATCAGCCGGCGCTGGTCCGGATCAAAGGCGCGATGACGGCGACCGCCATTGCGGAATTTTTCCGTGACCAGGGATTAAATGTTATTTTGATGATGGATTCTGTCACCAGATTTGCGATGGCCCAGCGTGAGGTTGGCCTTACGGTGGGTGAACCGCCGGCAACCCGCGGCTATACGCCGTCGGTATTTGCAATGCTGCCTAAGCTGCTGGAACGGGCGGGAACCGGTGAAAGAGGCTCGATTACCGGAATTTATACTGTGCTGGTTGACGGCGATGATATGAATGAACCAATTGCTGATGCGGTTCGCAGTATTCTTGACGGGCATATTGTACTGTCACGTGATATTGCGGCGCAAAATCACTATCCGGCAATTGATGTTTTGAACAGTGTCAGCAGGGTTATGCTGGAAATTGTTGAAGCCCGGCATTATCAGGCCGGCCAGCGGCTGCGCTGCGCTCTGGCGGCCTATCGTGAGGCGGAAGACCTAATTAATATCGGCGCCTATGTTTCCGGCAGCAATCCGGAAATCGACCGGGCGATCGGTGTGATTAGTGAAATTAAGCGTTTTTTGCAGCAGGATGTTTATGAAATCAGTACATTGGCTGAGACTGTGCAGCGGTTGGTCGAATTAGTGGCCGAAGGCTAGGTTGAAGGAGTCGGGGAGGCGCTTATGAAAAAGTTCAGGTTCCGTTTGGATACCTTGTTAAAAGTCCGGCAAATGCAAAAAGAACAGGCTCAGCTTGCCTATGCGGCTGAAACTAACCGGTTAGTTTCAGCGAAGTCTTTGCTGGAACAGACTGAACGACAGCTGCTTAGCAGTATGGCTTCCTTTCAGATATCCAAGGATAAGCTGATATCCATTGAGGTTCTTAAAACCTATCACAGTTACTTTGCTAAGCTTCGGGAAAATATTTCGGATCAAAAAGAACAGGTTGTTCAAGTGGAGTTAGCGCAACAAAAATGCTTAATGATATTGAATGGTGCGATCAACAAGCTGAAAGTCATTGAAAACTTACGGGGAAAAAGATTTGCCGAGTTTAAAGCGGCCGTGCTGCATGAGGAACAGCAGCAGCTTGATGAACTTGGAATGCAACTATATGGGCGACAGGTAAGGTGATTTGATGAGCGGCATTGACCGGGTTTTACAACGAATCAACAGTATTGAACAACGGTTCCATCTACAACAAGCCGGAAGAGCGGCGGATTTTCAGCAGATGTTAACCGTCGAGCTGCGCAGCGGCTTGGTAAATGGCACAAAAGGCGCAGCGGCCCAAGAAGCGGCAGCCGGTGCTAAGGATATTCAGAGTATGATCGATATTTCTTCCCGCAAATACGGTGTTGATGCCAGGCTGATTACGGCAGTAGCCCGCAATGAGTCTAATTTTAATCCTGGCGCCGTCTCGCCGGCAGGGGCGGCGGGGATAATGCAGCTGATGCCGGAAACAGCGCAGGCTTTAGGGGTTCAAAACGTTTATGATGCCCAAGAAAACATTGACGGCGGCGTTAAATATCTGAAAGAGCTTTTAACTAAGTTCAATGGCGATGTGACAAAAGCGGTAGCAGCTTATAACGCCGGTCCGCAAGCGGTTGTGCGTTACCAGGGCGTGCCCCCTTACCGTGAAACGCAGGATTATGTCGGCAAAGTGTTGCAGCAATACCGCGACTCACAGTAGCGTTGGAGAAGGCAGGTAATAGGAATGGCTCCAAAAACAAAAAAAGAGGACTTTGATGGTGTTGATGTAGAAAAAACTTCTTCAGGCCGGAAGTTGAAAATCCTGGCAGTACTTTTGGTATTGGTAATGATTACAGGCGCTGGTTTTGCTCTGGGCATTTATTTAAAGCTGATTGACCTTCCGGGTCTGGCCGACAAATGGAAGCTTTATGATTATCCGGTTGTTGGCCGGTATTTTACCAACCCGCAAACGAATTTCGAAGCAGTGCCGGCTGATGAACAGCAAGCACCTGCGCAGGCCTCCGACAATGCTTCCGATCCGGCGGTTCCGCCGCCTCAGGCTGTGCAGACAGCGCCGCCGGCAACCAGCCCGGCCGCAGAACTGAATCAGCTGGAACTGGATAAGCTGGCTAAGGCCAGGCAGCAGGAGGAGAATAAAAGAGTAGCCAAGCTGGCCAGATTATATGGCGGGATGAAAGCGGAAGACGCGGTAAATGTTCTTAATGAGCTTAACGATGCCGATGTATTGGCTATTTTAAATAAAATGGAAGAAGATCAGGCGGCGAAAATTTTAGCTTTAATGGATGCCAGCCGGTCGGCCAGGCTGACTGAAATTATGCTGCGCGGTTTTGCGGGCAGCGCTCCGGCGCGTTCAATTGTGACCAATTAAATTTGGCTGCAATGAATGATAGAACAAAACCTGAAAGGAGGTGAACATATGAATGCAATCATGTCTGACGTCATTATGAACTCTGCGGCAGCCGGCGGCCGAGGCCAGGAAAGCGCCAAGACGGCGGCGGGATGTCAAAAGGGACAGACGTTCAGCGATGCCATGGCAGCTGCAACAACAGATGACGAGCAAGATATACCTGACGGCAAGGGCCAGAAGGATATTATGCTGCCTTTTACGATGCCGGCAATGGTAACCATTGAGCCTGCCGTAATTCCGGCTGATCCCGGGGCTGCCGCTGAGGCAGGTGCGGAAACTGAATTTCCAAACGTTGTGGCGGCGTTGCCTGCCCAGCCGGAGGACATGCCGGCGAGTCAGCAGACGGGCCTGAAGAACCAAGCTCCAATACCGCTGACCCAAGCTGAAGCAGCAGTGCCTGAATTACAGGCTGATTCCGGCATGACAAAGTCAACAGGATCTGCTGTTATCGTAACGAATGCCGGCAGACAGGGAACAGCTAAGGCTGAGGCGGCTCCGGTGAATCCTTTGCAGGAGATGCTGAGCGCTGACGGCAATGAAGATCCGGTAACGTCAGTTAACACTGCCGGGCAAATGCTGCGCAAAGACCAGAAAGATCAGAATACGGCGCCTGTTCAGGTTAAATCCGCCGCAAGTCTGCCTGGCAATGTCAATACGCAGCCGACCGCAGCGGTCGAGGCTGATGCTGAGCAGCCTGAACTGACTGCCGTTCCGGGTGCGGTCAATAAGGCTGCGGCAACTACAACCGGGAAGTCAACAGAACCGGTTAACGTTAAGCCGGAGAACAAAGCCAATTTGACAAGTACCGACGGAGAAACTGGAGAAGCTGAACCGGTAAAAAATGTGTTTGCGGAACTATTGCAGCAGCGTACTACGCAGACCCATCCCACTGAAGCCAAGGGTGCGGCCACGCAATTTGTCAAGGATACCCACAATATCACCACCCAAATTGTGGAACAGGCCCAACTGTTGAAAAACAATCAGGAAACGCAAATGATCATTAAGCTGAAGCCTGAGCATTTGGGAGAGTTAACGTTAAAAGTTACGGTGGACAAGGGCATCGTCAATGCCAGCTTCCACTCTGACCATGCTGAAGTGCGAACGGTGCTGGAAGCTTCTTTGCAGCAATTGAAACAGGAGTTGTCAAATCAAGGTTTAAAGGTTGATACTGTCGGCGTATATGCCGGGTTAGGCCAGTTTTTATCTAATGGACAGCGGGAAGCCCCGCAGCAGCCGATAATGAAGTTTAAGAATAAGCTGGCAGGCGAAGATGCTTTTGAAGAAGCGGAGGCAGTGCTCAGCAATCAGGCGGTATCGGACGACGGTGTCGATTACCGGGTATAAGGGAGGTAAAGAAAATGGCGACAATCAGCAATAATGCAGCTGTAGATACTACAGCGACCACCAATACGGGAACAGCAGCCAAAAATTCTAATGACGAATTAGGCAAGGATGCGTTTTTAAACCTGCTGGTTACGCAGCTGCGTTATCAAAATCCAATGGAACCAATGGAAGACAAGGAATTCATCGCCCAAATGGCGCAGTTTTCCAGTCTGGAGCAAATGCAGGAAATGAATGCGTCAATGACCTCTACATTGCAACAAATGCAGTATATGAACGGCACTTTGCTTACCACGCAGGCCAGCTCCATGATTGGCAAGCAAGTAACCTGGACTGACGCCGACAAGCAGGAGCACACAGGCGTCGTTAAGGCCATTCAGTTTACCGATGGCGTGCTCGAATTGAAGATTGGCGATAAAATCGCTTATCTGCCCCAAATTACGAAAGTCGAGGAGGTCTGAAAGGAGGCTTAGCCGTTATGTCTGACAACCGGCTATATTTATCGCAGCAGCCATTCATTCCCGCCCAGCGGACAGCAGCCGGTCAATCGTCCGGCGCAGGGAAAAAACCGGTGAATGCCGGCGTACCATTTGATCAATTACTACAGCAGGAATTAAATCAGGTAAAGTTTTCCCAGCATGCCTTACAACGGATGAACAGCCGGAATATCAATTTGAGTGAGGCCGATTTAAGTAAATTAAACAACGCTGTGGAAAAGGCCGGGCAAAAAGGCGCCAGAGAATCGCTTATTCTGATGAATGATCTGGCTCTGGTCGTCAGTGTAAAAAATAAAACGGTCATTACCGCAATGGATGGCGCCAGCATGAAGGATAATGTATTTACCAATATTGACAGTGCGGTAATCATCTAGGGCTGGACCTCAACAGGAAGCCCTAAAGGCTGCCGATTGATCGACGCAGTCAGCAAATTAATTATGGGAGGTCGTTTTAATATGATGCGTTCGCTATTTGCCGGCATCTCCGGTTTGCGCAATCACCAAACCAAAATGGATGTCATCGGCAATAATATTGCCAATGTGAACACTGTCGGCTTTAAAGCCAGTACCGTTAATTTTCAGGATATGTTAAGCCAAACCTTACAAGGTGCTTCAAGTCCCCAGGGAAATCTTGGCGGTACCAACCCGATGCAGATCGGGCTGGGCATGCAGCTGTCCAGTATTCAGACCCTTTTTACCGATGGCAGTCCGCAGACGACCGGTCAGCCGACCGATATGGCCATCAGCGGCTCCGGCTTTTTCGTTTTGTCCGACGGTTTAAACAAGCTATATACCAGAGCCGGCAATTTTGATTTTGACACGGAAGGAAACTTTGTGTCATTGTCGGGCGGTTATAAAGTAATGGGCTATATGGCTGACGCCAGTGGCAATATCGACACCAACCAGGATCCAACCGCAATTACGATTCCCAAGGGAATTACAACGCCGGCGAAAGCAACCTCGGTGATTGAGTTTGCGAAAAATCTGTCGGCCGATGCGGAAGTAGGCACATCCATACCGGTTACTATACCGGTCTTCGACTCATTGGGCAATGCTCATAACGTCAAACAGGTGTTTTATAAGACCGGCACCAATACCTGGCTGACCGGCACCTCGCTTGTCGACGGTTCGGCGGTTCCGACCAATAACCTGAAGGAAATCGCCTTCACCACTGCCGGTGAAATTGACACCATTAGGGATGTTACTCTAGATACAGCAAGTGTTTTTGATATTTCAGTAACCGGCTTAGGTCTGGCTGATGCCGGTGGCAATTTTAGCACTACAGTTACTGATCGCGGTCTGGTGAGTCACGATCTTGTGTTTGAATTTACCGGCACTGGCGATCCTGTAGGATCGCCCTGGAATCTTACTGTTAAGGAAAATGGGAATACACTGCATACTGAAAGTAATTTCACCGGCGGAGATGTGACCTTTTCTCTTAACGGCACTGATTTCACTTTTGATATAGCGGCAATTACTACTCCAGCGGCAACACCAACTGTTACTGTGCCTTCAATATTAACAGGAGCAACTTATGGCACTGCTTCCAGCCCGCTGTCCTTTACGCCGGTCGGCGCCGATACGGTGAATTTTACGCTGGATTTCGACGGGTTAAAGCAATATGGGGGTGAAACCACAGCGAAATATCAATCGCAGGACGGTTATGCCGCCGGCGTACTGGAAAGTGTGTATGCCGATGCTTCAGGCACAATTTCCGGCAAGTTTTCGAATGGTGTAATCAAAAGTCTGGCGCAGGTAAGCATGGCGGCCTTTAATAATCCGGCTGGTTTGACGAAAGCCGGCAATAGTATGTATACCGAGTCCAATAATTCAGGGGTGGCGCAGATTGGCGCAGCCAATAGCGGCGGCAGGGGAAAACTAACGCCCGGGGCGCTGGAAATGTCCAATGTCGATTTGGCGCAGGAATTCAGTAATATGATTATTACCCAAAGAGGGTTCCAGGCCAATTCGAAGATTATTACGACAACCGACGAAATGCTGCAGGATTTGGCAAATTTAAAGCGCTAAAGTAAAATAGGGGGTTAATCCCCCCTATTCCTTAGCTCAAGGGGGGGATAGGCATGATAAAGGTTTCCAGACTGAAAGGTGAGGACGATATTGTCGTGAATGCCGAATTGATTGAAACCATTGAGGAGACGCCGGATACTGTAATTACGCTGACCAGCGGCAAAAAGTTGATTGTCGAGGAATCGATGGACGAAATCGTACGCAGGGTGATGGATTACCGCCGGGCAATCTATCGTAATCTTCGCTGAGCAACCGGGCGTTGGCGCGAAGGCAATGAAGTTGAATGAACAACTGAACTGTGGTTTTTATAATGTGGAGGTGTTGGTCGTTGGCTGACAGCGGGAAAAAATTCCCTATGGGGCTGATTGTGGGAATGATAGTTTTCGGTCTCTTGCTGGCCGGAGGTGTATCTTATTTTATTGCGACTAAAATAGTGGCGGAAAAATCAACCGGGGCGGCGGCTTCCGGACCTGGCGTGCTTGTTAAACTGGGTGATGCCAAGGACGGGCTGCTTGTTAATATTGGCGGAGTAAACAGCGGACGCTATCTGAAAATCGGCATTATTCTCGAAATGCAGGCCGCCGGGGCTGAACAGGCAACTGACGGCAAATCGCCATCAGCAACCGAGGTCAAGGTGCTGGATACGGTTGTACAATTGCTGCGCTCGCAAAAGATTGAAGATTTTGATCCGGGCAAGCAAGACCAGCTAAAAGAAATTATTAAGAACGAGCTGAATAAAACGCTGGGAGCGGAACGAGTATACCAGGTTTACATTACTCATTTTATCTTGCAGTAAAGGAAATTTGGCTGTTTAAACCGAAATATATTCAATGGTGTGAAAGGAGGGGGAATTTTGTCAGGGTCTGATGTAATGTCGCAAAACGAGATCGATGATTTATTGTCAGCGTTGTCGACGGGTGTTGTTTCGGCCGAAGAAATGCGGGTAGAGCAAAAACAACGCAAAATAAAAGTATATGATTTTAAACGCCCTGATAAGTTTTCTAAAGACCAAATTCGCACCCTCTATATGCTGCATGAGAATTTTGCTCGCCTGTTGAACACTTACCTCTCAGCACATTTAAGGGCGCTGGTTCATATCAATGTCGCCTCGGTTGATCAGTTGACGTACGAGGAATTTATCCGCTCGTTGCCTAATCCCAGCGTTATCGGTATATTTAATATGCGGCCGCTGAAAGGAAATGTAATATTAGAGTTAAACCCCAATATTATATTTTCCGTCATTGACCGTCTGTTTGGCGGGCCTGGTTTGCCGCCGGCCAAGCCAAGATCGCTCACCGATATTGAAGAGGCAATCGTAAGGCGGGTAATGAACAAGGCTTTGGAGGCTTTTCAGGAAGCGTGGAAGCAGGTAGTAACGATAGAGCCGCGCCTGGAGGCGATTGAAACCAATCCGCAGTTTACGCAGATTGTTCCACCGAACGATATGGTGGTCATTGTTACTTTGCAAACCAAAATTGGTCAGGTAGAAGGCTTAATCAATATTTGCATCCCTTACCTGGTCTTAGAACCAATCATGTCAAAGCTAACCACAACTTTTTGGGTGGCTTCATCAGTGTCTAAACAAGAGCACCCGGAGCATATGCAGGCTTTGCAGCGCAAATTGTCAAGAACACTCATTCCGATGACGGTAGAGCTTGGCCAAATTACGGTCATGGTACAGGAGTTGCTGGAATTGGCGGTTGGTGATGTTTTGCAGCTGGAAACAAAGGTAGAAGATGATCTCAGTGTAATCATCGGTCATAAAGAAAAATTTCGTTGCAAGCCCGGTATTTCCGGCAAAAAAGTGGCAGTGCAAATATCACAGGTAGTGATGGAGGGAGATGACAGTGATGAGTGACGGGTTTCTGTCTCAGGATGAAATAGATGCTTTGCTGCGTGGTGAGCCTGACGCCAGTTCTCCGGCTGCGCAGGATATTTCGGATTTGGAAAAGGATACGCTGGGCGAAATCGGCAATATTTCAATGGGCAGTGCGGCTACTACCCTTTCCGTGTTGTTGGGCCGCAGAGTATCGATTACCACGCCGCGGGTATCGGTTGACACCTTAAAAGAAATTCAAAACAAATACCCTTTACCGTATTTGGTCATAGAAGTGGGCTATACCCATGGGATTTTGGGTACCAATCTGCTGGCGATGAGAGAGCAGGACGCCTTGATTATTGCTGATTTGATGATGGGCGGCGATGGGTCAAATCCGCCAACCCAGCTGAATGAAATGTATATGAGCGCCGTTGGGGAAGCCATGAATCAGATGATGGGATCTGTGGCCACATCAATGTCCACGGTATTTAAGAAAAAGGTTGATATTTCGCCGCCGAACGTCAGTTTAGTGGATTTTGCCACCGACAGTTCGATCACCAATGCCGTTCCGCCTGAGGAGGCTATCGTCAAAGTGGCCTTCAGAATGGAGGTTGAAGAATTAATTGACAGCGAAATTATGCAGATTCTGCCCATCCATGTGTCCAAAGATATGGTCGATAGCCTAATGACGGCGGTACAGGAACCGGCGGCCGCTCCGGCAGCGCCCAAAGCGCCGGCCAGTGCAGGGCCTCAGTCCAATACCGCCCATGCTCAACAGGCCGCCGCCGTACCTGCAGCCAAGAAGGTTGCCCCTGATGTTGCCGTACAGCCGGTGCAATTTGCGCCATTGTCACCAGCCGCAATTCCGGTTGCCGATACCAATATTAATCTGATTATGGATGTGCCGCTGCAGGTTACGGTGGAGCTTGGCCGGACCAGGAAACTCATCCGTGAAATTCTGGAACTTGCCCCGGGGTCGGTCGTTGAGCTGGATAAGCTTGCCGGTGAGGCGGTCGATATTTTGGTCAATGGCAAGCTGATTGCAAAAGGCGAAGTGGTGGTCATTGATGAAAACTTTGGGGTGAGAATTACAGACATTGTCAGCCCATTGGAACGGGCTGGTACTCTACAGTAAACCGAATGTAATTTAGGCGATAAAGGAGAGACGAAAGCACATGGGTATTAAAGTAATGGTTGTTGATGATGCGGCATTTATGAGGATGATGATTAAGGATATTTTAACCAAAAATGGTTATGAGGTTGTGGGGGAAGCGGAAAATGGTCTGAAGGCTTTGGAAAAATACCAGGAGCTAAAGCCGGACCTGACCACAATGGATATTACGATGCCGGAGATGGATGGGATCAGCGCAGTTAAGGAAATTAAGAAGATTGATCCCGGCGCCACAATCATTATGTGCAGCGCGATGGGCCAGCAGGCGATGGTAATTGAAGCAATTCAGTCCGGCGCCCGGGACTTTATTGTCAAGCCGTTTCAGCCGGACAGGGTGTTAGAAGCCGTACGCAAAGCAGTCGGATAATCAAATGGTGAGTAACAGCCTTAGGATATTTTGCACTTTTTTACTGTTGACATTCGTGCTGACTTTTCCCCTTAGCGGAGTGGCGCAGCAGGCTGAGGGCGGTTATTTAAATTATCAGGAACCGCCGGCGCCATCCGAGACCTCGTCCTGGGTGTCAACTCTGGCTTATGTTTTATCGCTTATCGCGACATTTGCCGCTGTGTTGGGCTTTGCTTATTTTACTTCACGGTTGCTAGGCCAAAAGCTGGGCAATTTATCGACTGGCCCGTCAAGCAAAATTCTAACAACCTTGCCGCTGGGCAATAACCGCGGCGTATATGTAGTTGAAGTTGCCGGTAAGTTTTTAGTGCTTGGCGTAACCGACCATGGGATCACTTTATTGCAGGAAATCGTGGATGAGGCTGAAATTGAAAGAATCCGGCGGCAGAAAACCGACAATCCGCAGCAGGAAGAGTTTCAGCATATTTTTCAGAAACAACTCGCTTCACTGCAGCAGCTATCGCAAAAAATCCCGGCCGTATTTGAGCAAAAAGGTCGCAATAAGCAAGATGATGGTCAGGAGAAGGGGTAAAAAGAGTGGTTAGACAACAATATGTTGTTTCAATGCTGATCGCATTGATCAGCGTACTATTGGATCCAGCGACAATATTGGCTGCTCCGCTGGTTCCCGTACCCAATATTAATATTGGCGTGGAAGCCGCTAATAATCCGCAGGATGTCGCGTTAAGCCTGCAAATTTTACTGACTTTGACCATACTTACCCTGGCTCCGTCAATTATTATCATGATGACTTCGTTTATCCGGATTGTGGTTGTATTGTCTTTTTTGCGCGGTGCCCTGGCTACCCAGCAAATGCCGCCCAATCAGGTGCTTATCGGGTTATCTTTATTTTTAACCTTTTTTGTGATGTCTCCTTATCTGGAACAGGTCAATGCGCAGGGCCTGCAGCCGTACTTTAACGGCGCCATCAGCCAGGAAACTGCAATAACGGAGAGTTTGAAGCCTATTCGCGAGTTTATGTTTAAACAGACCAGGGAAAATGATCTGGCTTTGTTTGTCAATCTGTCGGACGGGCAACGGCCGAATTCTCCTGAAGATGTGCCGACAACTACGTTGATTCCGGCTTTTATTATTAGCGAATTAAAAACTGCATTTCAAATTGGATTTATGATTTATATACCGTTTATTATTATTGATATGGTTGTCGCAAGTACACTGATGTCAATGGGGATGATGATGGTCCCGCCGGTGATGATCTCTTTGCCGTTTAAATTGCTGTTATTTATCCTGGTTGACGGCTGGCATCTGATTATCAAAGCATTGATCGACAGTTTTAGGTAAGGAGGATAGCCATGTCTGGTGATTTTGCAATTCAGATGGGGCGGGAGGCATTACTGATGGTAATGATTGTGGCCGCACCGATGCTGGGGCTGGGTTTGCTGGTTGGGCTGCTGGTGAGTATTTTTCAGGCTACCACGCAAATTCAGGAGCAAACGCTGGCCTTTATCCCGAAAATCATTGCCGTATTTGTTGCTATCTTGGTTTTTGGTCCGTGGATACTTAGCTTGCTGGTTGACTATACCCGGGCGATTTTTCTTAGTCTGCCTCAAATGGTTAGATAGCAAGGTGGTGCAGCTTGGATTTATTTACAGCCATACAAACTTCATTTGGCTTTTTTTTACTGGTTTTGGTTAGAGTAAGCGGCATTTTCATTATGGCGCCAATTTTCGGCAGCCGTAATATTCCTGCACAGGTTAAGGCCGGTGTGGCTTTGACGTTTACCGTGGTGTTATTTCCTTTAATTTTTCAGTCCGGTATTCAGTTGCCGGAGCAGCTTTTTCCTTATGTTTCGCTGTTAATCAGTGAATTATTTGTAGGCTGGGTGATTGGTTTTGTTTGTTCACTGCTGTTTTCGGCCGTACAAATGGCCGGTCAGGTAGTCGATACGCAGATTGGATTTGGGATGGTTAATATCATGGACCCCCAGTCGGGACAACAAGTTCCCCTGATCGGGAATTTTAAATACATACTGGCTCTGCTTGTTTTTCTTATTACCAACAGCCATCATTTGCTATTGGCGGCGTTGTTCAATAGTTTTCAGATGATTCCTGTTACCGGAGTTGTGTTTCATGGCGTACTAACCGAACTCATTGTAGATATGGTGTGGGGAATTTTCGCCATTGCGCTCAAAATTAGTTTTCCTGTTTCAATTTCATTATTGCTTACCGACATTGCGCTGGGTATTTTGGCCCGCACCATGCCGCAAATGAATATTTTTGTTGTCGGCATGCCGCTTAAAATCATTGTCGGCATTTTTATTCTATCCCTGGTAATGCCGTTTTATATTTTATTTTTGGAAGTGGCGTTTAATGGCATGTTCAATGACATCTACCGGATTCTGGAAAATCTTAAGTAACAGAAAGCGACTGCAAAGCAGCCGTAAATTGCCAGTGCTTGACTTACAATTATTTAATGGCGAAAAAACCGAAGACGCCACACCGAAGAAAAAAGCGGATGCCCGCAAAAAGGGGCAGGTAGCCAAAAGTACGGAAATTAACTCGGCGTTTGTGATATTGGTGGCATTTTTCGCGCTTAAGCTGCTTGGCGGGCACATGTATCAGGAACTGGCGGACTATATGCGCTATGCCTATCTTAGTTTTGCGGTGACTGATTTTAACATTAACCTGGTCCGGGAGATTTTTTTGCATTTCGGGATTGTCTTTTTCAAAATTACGTTGCCGTTGATGCTGGCTATTTTAATCACTTCCCTGGCAATCAATTTTTTTCAGGTTGGCTTTAACGTATCGTTTGAGCCGATCATGCCCAAACTGGACAAGCTAAATCCGCTATCGGGCTTTAAACGGATCTTTTCGAAAAGAGCATTGGTGGAGCTGTTCAAATCGTTGTTTAAGGTAGGGCTTATCGGCTATTTTATTTATCGGTTTTTAGCCGCCGAGACCGGACGGATACCGGAGCTGCTCGGCGCTGAGTTGTCTTATTCGATTACTGTGGCAGTTTCCATGATCCTGGATCTGGTTTTTCAGATTAGCGCGGTAATGCTCATTTTGGCTGTGCTGGATTTTTGCTATCAGCGCTGGGAGCATAGTCAAAGTCTGAAAATGAGTAAACAGGAAGTAAAAGATGAGTATAAACAA
This sequence comes from Dendrosporobacter quercicolus, assembly GCF_900104455.1. Classification (NCBI taxonomy): domain Bacteria; kingdom Bacillati; phylum Bacillota; class Negativicutes; order Selenomonadales; family Sporomusaceae; genus Dendrosporobacter; species Dendrosporobacter quercicolus. The sequence continues at coordinate 706,911 of NZ_FNHB01000001.1, read as the reverse complement.
ACCGAAGGCAATCCGCAGATTAAAGGGAAAATTAAAGAACGGCAGCGGGCGATGGCGATGCGGCGAATGATGCAGGAGGTTCCCCAAGCCGATGTTGTTGTGACAAATCCCACCCACTTTGCCGTCGCCCTGAAATACGACCAGACGATGACCGCGCCAACCATTATTGCCAAAGGTCAGGACCTGATCGCTAAACGGATTAAGGATATTGCCAAGGAGCACCGGGTGACGATTGTCGAAAATAAACCGCTGGCCAGAGCTTTATACTGGGGTGCTGAAGTTGGCGATATCGTGCCGCCGGAGCTTTATAAATCGGTTGCTGAAGTATTGGCTTATGTATACCGTCTGAAAAAGAAACTTTCGTAATGCTTCAGGACTGTTATTTTTTACTACACACAAGGAGCGAATGAATTTGGCTGCACAAACAACGCCTTTTGGAGCCCTCAAAAAATATAGCGACATTCTTGTGGCTCTGGCAATTATCACCATTGTGGTGATGATGATTATCCCGCTTCCGCCATTTTTGCTGGATTTACTGCTGTCGCTGAATATCACATTTGCTTTGATTATTGTCATGGTAGCCATTTATAATGTCGAACCGCTGCAATTCTCCATCTTTCCCTCGCTGTTGCTGATCACGACTTTGTTCCGGTTAGCGCTTAACGTTTCATCGACCAGGCTGATTTTGCTGGATGGCTATGCCGGAGAGGTAATCATGGCGTTTGGCAACTTTGTTGTTGGCGGCAATGCCGTTGTCGGGTTTATTGTATTTGTTATCTTGATTATCATTCAGTTTATTGTGATCACCAAAGGGGCTGAACGGGTCGCTGAGGTTGCCGCCCGGTTTACGCTGGATGCCATGCCTGGCAAACAAATGAGCATTGACGCCGATTTAAATTCCGGGGCAATTACCGATAACGAAGCCAGAGAGCGCCGCAAGAAAATTCAGCGGGAAGCCGATTTTTACGGAGCGATGGATGGCGCCAGCAAGTTTGTTAAAGGGGACGCCATTGCCGCTATCATTATTATTATTATCAATATTGTCGGCGGTTTCTTTATCGGTATGGTGCAACGCAATATGGATGTTCTGCATGCCCTGCAAAGCTATACTCTGCTTACTGTCGGTGAGGGGCTGGTAAATCAGATTCCGGCGCTCTTGATTTCAACGGCGACCGGTATTGTTGTTACCAGGGCGGCATCTGATTCCAATCTGGGCCAGGATATTATCGGCCAGATTTTTACAAATCCGCGGGTATTCTTTATCGCCGGAGGCGTACTGGTCCTGCTTGGTCTGGTTCCCGGCCTGCCCGGCGTCCCGTTTTTTACGCTGGGGGCAATCTCGGCGGCGGTGGGTTATCAGCTGTATCAATCGGCCCGCGATGCTGTTCAGTCCGAAATATCCCAAATAGAAGCGCAGGAAAAGGAAGAGGTCAGAAAGCCTGAGAATATTGTGGCCTTGCTGCAAATTGATCCAATGGAGCTGGAAATCGGTTATAGTTTAATTCCACTGGTCGATTTAGGGCAGGGCGGCGATTTGCTGGACCGTATTGTTATGATTCGCCGTCAATGTGCCCTGGAAATGGGTCTGGTTGTGCCAACCATCCGTATTCGCGATAATATTCAGCTGAAACCGAATTCTTATATGATAAAATTAAAAGGAATAGAAATAGCCAAAGGCGAATTACTACTTGATCATTATTTAGCAATGAATTCAGGCACAACCCTGGAGGAAATCAATGGCATTGAGACCGTTGAGCCGGCATTTGGCTTACCGGCCTTATGGGTGCAGGATGCGGCGCGTGAGCAGGCCGAGCTGGCCGGCTATACCGTTGTTGATCCTGTTTCTGTTCTGGCTACTCATCTTACCGAAGTCATCAAGGCCCATGCCGCTGAGATTCTAGGCCGGCAGGAAACGCAGAACCTGATTGACAGTGTTAAGCAAAATAATCCCACCGTTGTGGAAGAATTAACGCCTAACCTGCTGTCGGTCGGTGAGATTCAAAAAGTGCTGGCCGGGCTGCTCCGGGAGCGCATTTCCATCAGGGATATGGTCACAATTATGGAAACGCTGGCTGATTTCGCCCACCTGACTAAAGATACTGAAATTTTGGGTGAATATGTTCGTCACGCGCTGGCCCGTCAAATATCACGGCAGTATGTTCAGAATAACATCCTGACTTGCATTACGGTTGATCCGCAGCTGGAAAATACCATATCGTCGTCGGTTCAGCGGTCGGAAAGCGGTTCCTATGTCGTTCTGGAACCTAATCTCATGCAAGCTATGGTTGGCAGTTTAAATAGCGAATTGCCTAAATTAACGAATTTAGGCTATCAGCCCATTGTGCTTACCAGTCCTGCAGTGAGGCTTTATTTCCGTAAGCTGACTGAACGGGTTGCCCCTGGTTTGGTTGTGCTTTCGTATGCTGAGCTGGAAGCTAAAGTTGAGGTACAGGCGTTAGGAATGGTGAAAACATCATGAAGGTTAAAGTATTTACATCAGCAACGATGCAGGATGCAATGAATCAGGTGAAACAGGAGCTGGGCCGGGATGCTGTTATCTTACAGACCCGCCGTTTTAAAAAAGGCGGCTTTTTGGGCTGGTGGGGCAAGGAGATGGTTGAGGTAATGGCGGCGACAGATTCTGCTCCGGCTGCCACCGGCAGGAAACCGGCGCCGCCGGTTGACTATGTTCAACCCCCGCCGCCGGTTGAGAATAGTCCGAAGCCTTCAGCCCTGCAATTTGAATTGGCCGGTATGCGTAAAATGCTGGAGCAGGTCTTGCATAAAATGCCCCAGACCGGCAGCAGGAATGGACCGCTCCTTGATTTACTGATGAAAAATGATGTGGAATTGGCTGTTGCTGAGAGTTTGCTTAGCGATATTGGCGATTCCGTTGATTTGACCGATCCTTTGACTGCCCAAGGCGTATTGAGGGAACGTATTGTTGAGTTTTTTAAGCGGGTTGAAGGCATCAATGTTCCGGCAGCCGGCAGCAAAGCCGTAGCTTTTATTGGTCCCACCGGAGTGGGCAAGACAACGACCATTGCCAAGCTGGCGGCGCATTTTTCGATTATCAAGGGGTATAAGGTGGCAATGGTGGCTGCCGACACTTATCGTATTTCGGCGGTTGAGCAATTAAAAACCTACTCCGACATCATCGGTGTCCCCATTGATATTGTCTATAGTCCGGCTGAATTAAAAGCCGTTTTAGCGAAAAACCAGGATAAGCAGTTGATTTTAATTGATACAACGGGGCGCAGCCCGCGTAACCATTACCAGATTGCCGAACTCAAAGCGTTTTTGGAAGTTGCCCCGGATATAGAAACCCATTTGGTTTTAAGCACAACAACAAAATATAAAGATGCTTTGGATATTGCAACCAAGTTTTCCGTTTGTTCGCCGCAAAAGTTTTTATTTACCAAGGTAGATGAAGCCAGCAATGTCGGAACCATGATTAACCTGCTGCATCAGTTTCCGGCGACCCTTTCTTATATTACCAATGGTCAGGCCGTACCGGATGATATTGAACTGGCCGACCCGCGAAAACTGGCCGAGCTGATTTTGAGGGATTGAATGTATGCATGATCAAGCCGAGAAATTACGACAGTTAGTGCAAACTTCCCAGGGCGCAGTTGGGAAGTCATCAGACAACGGAAAAAACAATACGCGGGTCATTACCATCACCAGTGGTAAAGGCGGAGTCGGCAAGACCAATTTCACGGTCAATCTTGCGGTTGCCCTGGCCAGGCTGGGACAAAAGATTTTAGTTATCGACGCCGATTTAGGCGCGGCAAATGTCGATGTGGTTTTAGGCTGCACTTCCTCTTATAGTTTATTACATATTATAGACGATCAACTGCCCATTGCCGACGTTATTGCTGATGGTCCTGAAGGCATCAGGTACCTGTCCGGCGGGTCGGGCATTCAGCGTTTGGCCAATCTGGATGAGATACAGCTTGCCAGGCTGATCAATAAAATAGCGCTGTTTGACAGTTGGGCGGATATTATTTTAATCGATACCGGCGCCGGCGTCAGCCGTAATGTCATCAATTTTGTGCTGGCCGCCGATGAAGTAATACTGATTACAACACCTGAGCCTACTGCCTTGACAGATGCCTATGCCATGCTCAAAACTTACAGCTCCTATCAGGGGACTGCCTCACTAAAATTAGTGGTGAACAGAGTTACTGAGATTGCGGAGGGTGAAATGGTCAAGGCCAGGCTAATGAATGCGGCAGCCCGTTTTTTGGCGTTGTCGGTCGACAGCCTGGGTGTTATCTATGAAGACAGCAATCTGGTCAGGGCGGTCAAAAAACAACAGCCGGTGCTGCTGGCTTATCCCGGCACAATCGCCTCGCGTTGTATTAAAACGATTGCCGGCCAGCTTATAAATCATCGTACGCCGGCAGCGCCACAAGGAATAAAAGGCTTTTTTCATAAAGTGCTGGGGTTTTGGAACCGGTAAGCAGCGCAAGCAGTTTTACGATAGGGGGTCCGCAGTGAATAAATTTGAGCAAACAAATTTTGAAAATGTGCTTCAAGTAAATCAACGGTTAGAAATCATGCTGGCGGCTGTTCCCGGCAAGAAGTTTGCCAGCCGGATCGAAGAGGTCCATGACGATCATCTGGTCATTGCCATGCCGATGACCAAGGGACAGCCAATTATACTCAATCATGGCAGTAAGTTTTTTGCCAGATTGGTTGTACATCAGAGTGCTTATCAACTTACCTGCACCTTTATTGATAAACGTCTGAATCCTATTCCGGTCTGGCTGGTATCGAGGCCGGCGGACATTAAGAAGATTCAACAGCGGGCGTTCGTCAGGCTGGATTCTTCAATGCCTGTCCGGTGGCAGTTTCTTACTGAAACAGAGGATGATCCCCTGATCAGTTCAACGATCAGGGACATCAGCGGCGGCGGAGTAAGAATTATTACCAAAAATCCCGTTCCGTTAGGTTCCAAATTAAAGGTGATGATTGATTTGCCCGGCATTGGTCCGCTGGAATTGTCGAGCGAAGTTGTACGAATTGATCAGCCGCAGGCTGATTTGCCGATCTTCTGGGTGGGAACCAAGTTTCTGGATATTCCTGAAAATATCCGCAGCAAAATCATTAAGTATATTTTTAAAAAACAGGTGGAAGAACGCCAGAAAGGTCTTTAGGGGGAAGAGAGGTGGCACTGTGATCAGAGTACTTATTGTTGATGATTCAGCATTTATGCGGAAAATGTTATCTGATTTATTTGCAGGCGAGAACGATTTTACCGTTGTCGATACGGCCCGTAACGGGAAAGATGCGGTTGATAAGGTAAAGCGGCTCAAACCTGATCTGGTAACCATGGATGTTGAGATGCCGGTCATGGATGGAATACAAGCGTTAGAAACCATCATGCGGGAAACTCCGACTCCGGTGGTCATGGTCAGCAGCCTGACCCAAGCCGGCGCTGAGGCCACGATCCGGGCATTGGCGCTGGGCGCAGTCGATTTTGTCGCAAAAGTATCCGGGCCGATTTCTAATATTTCCGGCATAAGTGCTGAATTACTTACCAAATGCCGTTTGGCGGTTCGCGTAAATGTTGCACGCTTGGCTGTACCTGTACTGAAAAGTCCAGCGGCCGGTACGCTTGTTTCATTCAAACAATTTCCTAATGATAAGCTTATCGCCATCGGAACGTCAACCGGCGGCCCCAGAGCATTACAGGAAATCATTACGAAATTGCCGGCAAATCTGCCTTGCGGCGTTGTCATTGTTCAGCATATGCCGCCCGGGTTTACCAAATCGCTGGCGGAAAGATTAAATTCCATATCCTCGCTGACCGTCAAAGAAGCGGAACAAAATGACCATATTCAGGCAGGCATGGTGTATATTGCTCCCGGCGACTATCACCTGACAATTGAAAACAGTGGCGGTAAAAGATGTCTGAAGCTAAATCAAAGCCCGCCGGTCGGCGGTCACCGTCCGGCTGTCGATCCGATGTTTGATTCGGCAGCCAGGGTGTATGGCGACAAAGTAGTTGGCGTAATTCTTACGGGGATGGGGCACGATGGCGCTAAAGGAATGCAAGCCATAAAAAATCAACGCGGGTATACGATTGCTGAGGATCAGTCAACTGCAGTTGTTTTTGGAATGCCAAAGTCTGCTATTGAATTGGGTGTAATTGATAAAGTTGCGCCAATTCATACAATTGCAGCTGAAATAATTAAAGCTGTTACCAAATAATATGGGGGAATTATGATGGACACGAACCAGTATATGGGGATGTTTTTGGAAGAATCCCGCGAACATTTACAAACGCTGAACAGTTGTCTGCTGGAGCTGGAAAACGATCCGGAAAATTTATCGGTATTGGATGAGATTTTCCGCAGCGCTCACACCATAAAGGGGATGTCCGCGACGATGGGTTTTACGGCGATAGCCGAACTGACGCATGAAATGGAGAACATCCTGGACTTGCTGCGCAAGGGCCAGCTCAAGGCTACGCATGAAATTATTGATACTGTTTTTAAATGCGTTGATACTTTGGAACAACTGGTAGAAAACGTAGCCAGCGGAAACGACGCAGGGCTGGATATTAAGTCATTATTAGACCGTTTGACCAAGCTGGCGAAAGGTGAGCCGCTGCCTTCGGAAGATGAGGTTCAGGCTTGCGATAATTTACAACTGCCATTGAATGAAACCGAGACACTGATTGTTAAAACGGCGAAAGCGACCGGCTTGCAGGCCTTGGAAATTCATGTCGGCTTGCGTGAAGGCTGCCTGCTTAAATCGGCTCGGGCCTATATGGTGGTTAACGCTTTAGAAGAACTGGGCGAAATTATCAAATCCGAACCAAGTACGGAAGATTTGGAAAAGGAAAATTTTGATCATCATTTTCAGGTATTGCTGTTAACCGGCGCTGAACTGGAGAAAGTCCAGCAAACGGTATTGGGGATATCTGAAGTGGAAACTGCTGATATTCGCGTATGCGAAGGTGCTGACGCCGTCGCGGATCAGACGGTTCCCGCGCCTGCGGCAAAACAGGAAATCGCCGCCGCTCTTGCGCCGTCCATCAAGGCTGAAAAATCCCAGCCGCCGAATCCGGCCAATAATGGCGACAAGAAAATGAAAAGCGGTCAATCGGTGCGGGTTGATATTGATAAATTGGATTCGCTGCTGAATCTTGTCGGCGAACTGGTTATTAATAAAACCAGGCTGGAACAAATTGGCATCACACATCGCTTAACCGATTTGGTTGAGACAATCGAGCAGATGGACCGGGTTACCACTGATTTGCAGACTGTGGTGATGAAGGTGCGCATGGTGCCTGTTGGTCAGGTATTCAACCGGTTTCCCCGGATGGTGCGTGATTTGTCACGGGATTTAAATAAAGAAGTAAACCTGCTGATTCAAGGTGAGGAAACTGAACTGGACCGGACTGTGATTGATGAAATCGGCGACCCGCTGGTCCATCTGCTGCGCAATGCGATTGATCATGGCATTGAGCACCCCAATGAGCGTCAGGCCAACGGCAAGAGCCCGATTGGCGAAATTCGTCTGATTGCCCGGCATGAAGGCAACAATGTCATCATTATTGTTGAAGATGACGGAAAAGGAATTAATCCGGACATTGTCAAAAGGAAAGCCTTGGATAAAGGTCTGATTACTCAGGCGGAAGCGGATAAAATGGAGCCGTCTGATGCGGTAAGACTGGTGTTTTTGCCTGGGTTTTCGACGGCTGATGTATTAACTGACGTTTCCGGCCGCGGGGTTGGCATGGATGTGGTGAAAAATAAAATTGAATCTCTCGGCGGGATGGTTGACGTTGAAACCAAACTGAATGAGGGCAGCAAATTTAAGATTAGACTGCCGCTGACACTGGCGATTATCCAGGCCTTGCTGGTCAAGGTCAGTGAAGAGATTTACGCCATACCGCTGGGGTCCATTGACAGTACCATTAATGTTGTTCCGGAAGATATAAAAACAATTCAAAGCCAGGAAGTAATTTTATTACGGGGACAAATTATACCGATCATCCGACTGGCTAAGCTGCTTGGCGCACCCGAAGCCGCCGAAAGTGCGCAAGAGGAGCTGTTTGTCGTTATTGTCCATATGGGTGAGCATAAGGCGGGGGTCATTGTCGACAATTTGATTGGGCAGCAGGAGATTGTCATTAAATCATTAGGTAAACTGCTTGCCGGTATTAAAGTAATGGCCGGGGCCACCATTCTGGGCAACGGGCAAGTGGCGCTAATTTTGGATATCGGGGCGTTAATGCAAAATAATTAGGGGTGATGAGCATGGCGGAAAAGACCTATTCAAATGATGAAGTGCAACTGGTTGTGTTTAAACTGGGACGGGAAGAGTATGGCGTAAGCATTCTGCAGGTGCAGGAAATCAAGCGGCTGACAGAGATTACCAGGGTGCCGCACACGCCAGATTATATTACCGGGGTAATCAATCTGCGCGGCAGTGTTTTACCGGTCGTTGATTTAAAAAAACGATTGAATTTGCCGGGGCAAACCCATACCGACAACACCAGGATTATTATTGTTAAAGTTGATGAAATTGTCGTCGGCATGCTGGTTGATGCCGTTTCCGAAGTTCTGGCAATCAATCAGGCGAACATTGAAGATCCCGATGCTGTTGTCGGTGGCGTTGCCGCCCATTTTATCAGCGGCGTTGGCAAGCTTGACAACCGGTTGTTGATTTTATTAAACCTGGAAGCGATTATTGGCAATGGCCAAGAGGCGAAAGTGAGCTAATATTGAAAAACTCCAGTGAATGAGGTGGACTAGTTGTCCGAAGATATATTAAATTTATCAGCCCTGCAGTTGGATGCTTTACGGGAAATCGGCAACGTTGGAGCGGGCAATTCAGCGACTGCTTTATCGCAGATTATTGACCGAAAAATAGATATGGCCGTTCCCCGGGTGTCCATCATGCCACTGGGCGATGTGCCTGACGTCGTTGGTGGTCCTGATGTCATGGTGGTGGGCGTTTTTCTCAGGGTTTACGGTTTGGCGCCAGGCAGTATTCTGTTTCTACTGCCGCGGAAAAGCGCGTTTTATTTGGCTGATATGCTGATGGGGCGAAAGCATGGCTTTACGGAGTCCCTGAGTTCGATGGATGAATCGGCGCTGATGGAAATTGGCAATATTTTGGCGGGAGCTTATTTAAATGCCTTGTCGCATTTTACTAAGTTAACGCTGCTTCCGTCTATTCCTGCTTTGGCGATGGATATGGCAGGAGCTATTTTAAGCGTGGTATTGATTCAATTAGGCCAGATGGGTGATCATGCCCTGGTCATTGAAACTGAATTTACCACCGATGCTGATGGCGTAAAAGGACATTTTTTCCTCATTCCCGATCCCGGCTCACTGAATACCATTTTGACCGCAATAGGGGTGAAGGAATAATGTCGGAGCTGATCAAAGTGGGAATGGCTGACTATAAGGTTGGCCGTAATCCGGCCAGCTTAATTAGTTATGGGCTGGGCTCTTGCGTTGGCATTGCTTTATATGATCCTGTCACCAAAATTGGCGGTTTAGCTCATATTATGCTGCCGGACAGTACGCAGGCCCGCTCAACTGACAATCCGGCCAAATTTGCTGACACGGCCTTGCCTTTAATGCTAAGCGATATGCTCAAGCTGGGCGCCATGAAATTTCGTATTGCCGCTAAAATTGCCGGCGGCGCTCAGATGTTTACTTTTGCCAATGCGACTGATATTATGCGGGTTGGTGAACGCAATACCGAGGCGGTAAAAGCGGTATTGAAAAAAATTGATGTAAAAATTATCGCTGACGATACCGGCGGCAACTATGGACGGACGGTTGAACTGAAACTGGATGCGGGCATTTATCGCATAAAAACGATTGATAAAGGCGAAAAAGAACTTTAAGTAGGAGGTCCAGCGTGTTTAGATTACGATTTGCAGGTTGCCTGGCTTTGTTTGTCGGCATTGCTACTTTTGTTATCAGCGTTATGAATGAGGCCAGACCTACAACAATACTTTATCGCAGTGTGATATCAGTAAGCATCTTTGGCTTATTGGGTTATTTATTAGCGGGATTGACGGGAAACTGGCTGGCGGCAAAGTCAAGTAACCTTAAGTCTTCGGCAGAACCGGCCACTCATGAGCAGGACGATGGCGAGCCGTCTGGGGATCCTGCGTTTGATCCGTTTACCCCTGATAAATTCGAGCATATTTCTTCATCTAAAGATTGACTGCGTTTAGTTCAGTTGGGGGTATTTTATAATGAATGTAAAAATTAGCCGCCCGTTGGTGGAATGTGATCATTTATGGATTGCTTACCAGCAGAGTAAAAGCATTGAGATTCGTGAACAGCTTGTGCAGCACTATTTAGGGTTGGTAAGACTGGTTGCCGGACGTTTGGCGATTGGCCTGCCGCAGCATGTGGACAAGGATGATTTAATCAGCAATGGTTTTTTTGGCTTGCTGGAGGCGATTGAGCGTTTTGATCCTGCCCGCGGCATTAAATTTGAAACCTATGCTGTCGCCAGAATTCGCGGCTCAATCCTTGACGCGATCAGAGCTCAGGACTGGGTACCGGTAACCTTGCGTCAGAAGGCCAAGCAATATGAACAAGCGGTGGCCAGGCTCGAACATAAGCTGGGGCGGTCAGCCAGCGACCCGGAAATAGCCTCTGCCCTTAATATCACGCTAAGCGAACTAAATGGATTACTGCATCAGCTAAACGCAGCTACAGTCATACCTTTGGAAGAATTTGCGAAATCCGAGCCGGTTTCCAATCAACAGCTAAATCCATCGCATAATGTTGAAACTGAGGAAGTAAAACACACGCTGACCAAGGCAATTGAAAAATTGTCGGAGAAGGAAAGACTGGTCATTACCCTGTATTACTATGAAGGGTTGACGCTGAAGGAAATCAGTTTAATTTTAAAGTTATCCGAAGCTAGAATTTCCCAATTACATACCAAGGCTGTTTTTCGATTAAGAGGATCATTGTCCCGCATTAAATCAAGTTTGATTTAATGGTACATAGGTGGGAGGTGAATGCGTATGCAAGATCAAGTTTTAACACAGGCCCAAGACGGTGGAGAGGAGCAGGTCGACGGGTACTATTCCCTGGCAATTGAAGAGCGGGGCGTACAGCTGGCAGTATACTCTCCTAAGACCGAGCAGGGCAATCCGGTAAATGAGGCGGTCATCATTCAGGAATTAAAAAAGCAGTGTATTACCGAATATAATTATGCATTGTTAATTAAGACTGTTAGAGAGGCTGCCGGCGAGCCGGTGAAAATAGCTGAAGCGCCGGAGTATGAGGGTGAGCCTGATATCCAGGTGCTCATCAGCCGTGACCGCATGGAAGCAACTGTGAAAATTGTAAGACCTGAGAAAAGCAAACCACCCTGTCTGGAAGCAATTGTCGAAAAAATTCAAAGCAAGGGTATTGTTTTCGGCGTAGATTATGAGGCGTTGCAGCGGTTAGTGGGCGCTGCCGCTGAAATGACCGTGGCTAAAGGCAAGCCTCCGCAGAATGGGAACAATGCCTATATTCAATATTATGTTGATTTGGAAACCAATGCCAAGCCGGCCGAGCTTGAAAACGGCAAAGTGGATTTTCGTAATTTAAATTTATTCACCACCGTACAACAAGGAGATGTGCTGGCCGAGAAAATACCGGCCACCCCCGGGTCGCCCGGAACCGATGTTCTGGGCAATTCCGTTAAACCTAAACCAGGCAAGGATATACCGTTTCCTGTCGGCAAGAATACACAGGTGCTTGATCAAACAAAGGTTGTTGCCGCCATTGCCGGGCAATTGCAAATGATCAATCATAAAATCAATGTACTGCCGGTAATTGAGATTAAAGGTGATGTGGACTTATCGACCGGCAACATTGATTTTATTGGCAATGTTACGGTCAGAGGATCGGTCCAGTCCGGTTTTACCATTAAAGCCGGCGGAAATGTTGAAATATTTGGAACCGTGAGCGGCGGGATTGTTGAAGGCAAGAGTATTGTAATTAAAATGGGCATTCAGGGAATGGGCCGTGGCTATGTCAAAGCCAGTGGCGATGTTGTAGCGAAATTTATTGAGAATGGCACGGTATATGCCGGCAATGATGTCATTGTCAGCGAAGTGGTTTTTCACTCCAAAATAAATGCCGGCAAGCGGGTCATTGTCCAGGGCCGGCGCGGTCTGATTTCCGGCGGACGGATTGTTGCCGGGGAAGAAATTGTGGCAAAAACAGCTGGCACGCAAATGGCAACCAATACCGAGCTGGAGGTTGGCGTAAACCCGGTAATGCGCGAGGAATATAAGCTGATCCGTAAAGAAATTAAGCAATTGGAGCTTTCTTTGGATCAAACCCAAAAAGCGTTAACCATACTAAAATCAATGAATCAAAACGCCATGCCGTCTGAAAAGCGGGAAATGTTGTTGAAACTGACTAAATCACAGTTTCATCTGGTTGGACAGGTTACGGCCAGACGCAACCGGGTTGCTGAAATTGAGCTGGCATTGGAAGAACTGAAGCATGGCCGGATCCGGGTGTCCGATGTCGTTTATCCCGGGGTTAAAATTGTTGTCGGCGCTCTGATTAAGCCTGTTCGCGAGCAATTGAGCCATAGCTCTTTTTATGCTGAAGACGGCGATATAAAAATTGGCCCGTTCTAATCTGGTACGCCGGTAAATCAAACTTATTTGGTGGTGCAATGATGAATATTCGGTCTGTTGATTTGCAAGTGCTTATCCCTAAAACTACCGAAGTCGGTAAAAGCCAGGCTTCATTGAATCAACAATCTGTAGTTCAGCAGCAATATGGAGCGGAAAAAATTCAAAAAATGTCTGAACAACAACTCAATCAAGTGCAGAATACCAAAAAGAATGAAGGCGGGAAGGTTCAAAGAGAAGAAGATGCCCGGGAAAAACGCCAGGGTTCACGCCGGAACCGGCAGCCGCGTAAACAGGCCGGTATTGATCTGCGTTCGGAAAGTGCCGAAGAGAATCAAAATGCCGCTAAAGGACAGCTGTGCGGACGGTTTATTGATATTAAAACATAACGATGTAATTTCAATCTGTTGAGGTGCTGTATGATTGCGGGAATAAGTTTGCTAGTAGTGATAATTGCCCTTAGCCTGGTTTTTATTTACAAACGGGAAATGCTTTATCGCGTAAGGTTGAAAAATCTTTCAGGATCTACCAAGGAATTGCAGGATGAGCTTGAACATACGGCTGATCAGGTTGTTAAACGGATGGAGCTGCATATTAGCCAGCTCGAATACTTAATTTCTGAAGCTGATGACAAAATAGCCCTGTTAGATAAGAAGCTGGCGGAAGTTGACCGGCGCGCTGCCAGGAAGCAGACGACCCTGGATTTATCTGAAAATAATGAAAAATACTCCTATTACCAGTCTGAAGACAGCTTGTTGAGTGACAGCGGTGAAGCGAAGCAAAAAGCCTGTGCCCCTATTGTTGATGCCCCGCGCTCGGCAGGAAAGGCGCAGGCTGACGGCAATCATAAGCATGTAATTCTGACAATGGCTGAACAAGGGTACGATGTTACGGAAATAGCCAGGGCGACCGGGATGGGTCGGGGCGCCATTATGCTGCTGATCCAATTGCATAAAAAACAAGAAAAAAATTCAAACTAGCAATGAAATTGTAGGCAAAGAAGCTTGTTATCTAAATAAAGTTATGTTATACTAATTCCTGGTGTAAAAAACACACGCATTTCAATTTTGTACTGTGCCAATTGGTGAAAACAAAAAATGCGAAATGCGGCGGTAATTAACAGGAGGTGCACGATGTCAGTTATTTCAATGAAACAGCTTTTAGAAGCCGGTGTCCATTTTGGACATCAAACCAGAAGATGGAATCCTAAAATGGCTACCTACATTTTTACTGAGCGTAATGGTATTTACATTATTGACTTGCAAAAGACAGTAAAAAAGGTTGAAGACGCCTATAATTTCGTTCGCGAAATCGCGGCTCAGGGTCAAAGCATTTTATTTGTAGGCACAAAAAAGCAGGCCCAGGACGCCGTAAAGGAAGAAGCCGTCAGATCAGATATGTATTTTGTTAATGAAAGATGGCTGGGCGGTATGCTGACCAATTTTCAAACCATTCAAAAACGGATCAACCGGTTGCGCGAATTGGAAAAAATGGAAGAAAACGGTCTGTTTGATGTATTACCCAAAAAGGAAGTTCTTGCATTACGTCATGAAATGGACAGATTGCAAAAGTTTCTTGGCGGTATCAAAAACATGAACAAGCTTCCCGGGGCCTTGTTTATTATTGACCCCCGTAAAGAACGGATTGCTGTTGCCGAAGCCCGGAAGCTTGGTATTCCTATCGTTGCGATTGTGGATACTAACTGTGATCCTGATGAAGTGGATTATATTATTCCCGGCAATGATGACGCCATTCGTGCGGTCAAACTGCTTACGGCAAAAATGGCTGATGCTGTGATGGAAGGCCGTCAAGGCGAACAGCTAGCCGCAGCTGAGTAATTTTGATAAGTAAAGGTAAGGGAATAGCATAGCTGCTTCCTTACCTTTAATAATAGACAGGAGGATACAAATGGTAACTGCTCAAATGGTTAAAGAGTTACGTGAACGCACCGGTGCAGGTATGATGGATTGCAAAAAGGCTTTGACTGAGACCAAGGGCGATTTGGAAAAAGCGGTGGATTTCCTGCGGGAAAAGGGTCTGGCGGCAGCGGCGAAAAAAGCCGGACGGGTAGCGGCCGAGGGTGTTGTTGAAGCTTACATACATGGCGGCGGACGCATTGGCGTATTGGTGGAGATCAACTGTGAGACCGATTTTGTCGCTAAAACCGATAATTTTAAAGCGCTGGCCCGCGATATTGCAATGCAAATAGCTGCGGCTAATCCCAGCTTTGTCCGCCGTGAAGAAGTACCGGCCGAAATTGTCGAACATGAGCGTGAAGTATTAAGGGCACAAGCCCTCAATGAAGGGAAACCGGCCAATATCGTTGAAAAAATGATTACCGGTCGGGTCGAAAAATATTATAAAGAAGTTTGTTTGTTAGAACAGGCCTTTATAAAAGATCCTGATAGAACGGTTACGCAATTAATTAACGAAAGCATTTCCAAAATTGGCGAAAACATATCGGTGAGACGATTTACCAGATATCAGCTTGGCGAGGGACTTGAGAAAAAATCAAATGATTTTGCTGCTGAAGTAATGGCTGCTGTAAAAAGCTAAGAGAACACCTGCAAGTGTTCTCTTATTTTTAAAAGTAATTCCAAAAAGAGGATTATTAACAAATTTGTAGAATTTCACCGAGGATGGGGGTTTTATTTTTGGCCGCTGCACAATATAAACGCATCATTTTGAAATTAAGTGGCGAGGCGTTGGCTGGAGGAAAGGGTTACGGTATTGACCCAATGGTAGTTGATTCTATTGCCCGTGAAATAAAAGAAGTGCGGGCAACCAGACTGGAAGTCGCTATTGTTGTAGGCGGCGGCAACATTTGGCGCGGCTTGGCGGGCAGCGCTAAGGGAATGGACCGGGCAACCGCCGACTATATGGGAATGCTGGCAACAGTGATGAATTCGCTGGCCTTGCAGGATGCACTTGAAAATTGCGATGTGGATACCAGGGTTCAGACGGCGATTGAGATGCGGCAGGTTGCCGAGCCTTATATTCGCCGTAAAGCGATCCGTCATTTAGAAAAAGGCCGAGTGGTGATTTTTGCTGCAGGAACCGGCAACCCCTACTTTTCAACAGATACGACAGCTGCGCTCCGGGCAGCTGAAATTGAGGCCGATGTTATTCTAATGGCCAAGAAAAACGCCGATGGCGTTTATGATGCCGATCCCCGTTATCATCCGGAAGCCAAGAAGTTTAAAGAGCTGGAATACATTGAGGTATTGCAGCGCGGGCTGGGGGTTATGGATTCAACGGCGACAAGCTTGTGTATGGACAATAAAATACCAATTATTGTTTTTAGTATTGATGAGCCCGGAAATATTTTAAAAGCCGCACTTGGTCATGACATTGGCACGCTGGTTGGAGGGAATAATAAGAATGACTGTTAAAGAAATTTTTAGTGCGCAAGAAGAAAAAATGAAAAAGGCAATTGACGCTTTACGCAGGGAATTGGCATCCTTGCGGGCTGGCCGGGCCACACCGGCTTTGCTGGACAAAATTTCGGTGGATTATTATGGCTCGCCTACGCCAGTCAATCAAGTTGCCAATATTTCAGTGCCTGAGCCCCGGATGATTACGATTCAACCCTGGGAAAAAACAATGCTGGCGGCAATTGAGAAAGCAATTTTAAAATCGGATTTGGGGCTTACGCCCAGCAGTGACGGCGTAATTATCAGATTATCCATTCCGCAGCTTACGCAGCAGCGCCGGACTGAGCTGGCTAAGGTTATTCATAAAAAGGCCGAGGAAGCCAGAGTGGCTGTCCGCAATATTAGGCGGGACGCCAATGATTCTGTAAAAAAACTGGAAAAAGACAAAATGATTTCGGAAGACGAAACAAAAAAAGCGCAAGAGGATATGCAGAAGCTTACCGACAGGTATATTAAAGAAATTGATATGGTGATGACTACTAAAGAAAAAGAAATCATGGAAGTATAAACAGTGGATGTATTGGCGCAGCCACTGCTTACGGCGAAGCATAAACTCAGCGAGCTTAATTGTCAATATACCATTAAGATCACTCGTCCTACCCGCAGTTTTTTTACTGTGGCAGACGATTCTCTTTATGTGATCCGGCAGCGGATAGATCCGGAGGGTGTTTATCATCTGGTTGCCGCTGCCAAGATGGGAAAGGAGGTGTTGTAGGTCATGGCTTATACAATTAATGATGAATGTATTTCCTGTGGTTCCTGTGCTGGTACATGCCCCGTAGGCGCTATTGCGGAAGGAGATTCCAAATATGTGATTTCCGACGAATGTGTTGAGTGCGGTGCCTGTGCGGCGGTTTGCCCAGTTGGTGCTATTTTGGCCCCATGATTGGAAACCCCCTCGTTAGAGGGGGTTTAGTTTCTTAAAGGTAGATGGAGGTCAATATGTGGAAAAAATGGTTTGGTAAATCCAGTGATGTTTTTCATACGCCTGGCTTAAATCTGATTAAACGGGAGAGCGTTCCCCGGCATATTGCCATTATTATGGACGGCAATGGACGCTGGGCCCAGCGTAAAGGTTTGCTGCGCACTTTTGGCCACCGGGCCGGCGTGGAGAGCTTGCGCGATATCGTGAAAGCGGCGTCAGAGCTAGGGGTCAAAGTACTAACTGCGTATGCTTTTTCTACTGAGAACTGGAAACGGCCGGATGAAGAAGTGAATTTCCTGATGAGTTTGTTTTCGGAGTATCTTGATAGCGAAATTGATGAGTTGCATCAAAATGACGTGCAAATAAAATTTATTGGTAAGATTGATGAATTGGCTGTGACTTTACAGCATAAAATTGAAAATGCTCAGGCGCGGACTTTACATAATGGTGGTTTGATTTTGAACTTGGCTGTCAATTACGGCGGCCGGGCCGAAATTACGCGCGCTGTTCAGATAATTACCGAAAAAGTAGCAACCGGCGCATTAAAACCGGAAGAAATAACAGATAATACTATTCAGGACCATTTGTATACCGCCGCACTGCCTGACCCGGATCTGCTGATCAGACCAAGCGGCGATCTCAGAATCAGCAATTTTTTATTGTGGCAGTCAGCCTATGCCGAGTTTTGGTTTACCGACATCAACTGGCCGGATTTTAAGCCAAAACATTTGATCCAGGCAATTATCGATTACCAGAAACGGGACAGACGTTTTGGAGGGGTAAACAAAGATGGTGCGCACAGGTTTAAGTAGGTGTTTAACATGTTAATCAAGCGGATCGTAACAGCGATCATCGGCGTTATCGCCGCAACCTATATCATCAATTACGGACAGTGGCTGTTTGCGTTGGCCGCCGGAGTAATTGCCCTGCTGGCCTGGCGTGAATTTTGTAAAATGTTTGCCGCCAAATCGCTGATTTTATGGGATAAGCTGGGTGTAATCGGGATTATCCTGCTGCTAGGCTGTTCCTGGGCCGGAAATTCCCAGGAAATCAATATGGTGGTATTGCTGTTGACGTTATTAACTATAGGCAAGACTGTGTTTGACTCGCATTACAACATTGTGCATGCTGCAATTACGTTGTTAGGTATCGTGTATATCGGATTAGCATTTTCCCATTTGATTTTATTACGGTTTACTGATCATATTGTTATTGCAAGTTCAATGCTGGGCAGTTTATCGGCCGGGACGGTCTTTATCTGGATTGCTTTTATCGGCACCTGGGCGAATGATACGGTTGCTTTCTTTGTGGGTTCAAATTTGGGCAAACATAAATTATGTCCTGCAATCAGTCCTGGTAAAACCATTGAGGGCGCAGTCGGCGGTGCGGCCGGCGGTATCATTGTTATAGCTCTGTTAGGAATTTTATTGAAATTTTCCCTGCTGCATAGTGTGATGATCGGTCTGTTGATCGGCCTGGCAGCTCCGCTGGGCGATCTGGCGGAATCCGCCATCAAGCGGTTTGCCGGAGTTAAGGATTCGGGCAATATACTGCCGGGGCATGGCGGCATACTGGACCGGTTTGACAGCATCATGTTTGTCGTTCCTGTTGTATATTACTATATGCAATTCTTCATCGTATAGCCTTGGGCGAAATTTCCGCCACGAGAGCAAATAGTTGTTAATTATACAAGTACTGTGGCAGTTCGGGTGGTTTGGATTGGACTGAGCGGTACTGGATAGCTGAGGAGTAATCATGCAGAATATAGCGATTTTAGGTAGTACAGGATCTGTCGGGACACAGACACTGGAGGTAATAGCCGCTAACCGTGACCGGTTTTCGGTTAGTGCATTGGCTGCCTATCATAATGACCGGCTGTTGGAGGAACAAATCAATCGATTTCAGCCCGACTTAGCCGTTCTGGTGGATAAAGCCGCGGCAACACGGCTAATCCGCCGTTACCGGGGGGCAACAAACATTTTAACCGGTGAAGAGGGCTTAATGGAAGCCGCAATTGTTCCCAAAGTGCAGACTGTTGTTACCTCGCTGGTGGGATTTGCCGGTTTGGCGCCAACGCTGGGCGCCATTCAGGCCGGTAAAAATATTGCGTTAGCCAATAAAGAAACCTTGGTGGCGGCCGGTGAGCTGGTAACTGCGGCAGCAAAGGCCCGGGGGGTTAAAATTCTGCCTGTGGACAGTGAGCATAGCGCCTTGTTTCAGTGCCTGCAGGGTGAACGCAGTGAAAGCGTTGAGCGTCTGATTTTGACAGCTTCGGGCGGCCCCTTCCGGGGGATGGGGCGGGAACAGTTAAAAGCGGTAACGGTGGCTGAATGTTTACGTCATCCCAATTGGTCAATGGGACAAAAAATAACGATTGATTCGGCTACGTTAGCGAATAAAGGACTGGAAGTAATTGAGGCCCGTTGGCTGTATAATATTGATTATGAGCATATTGATGTAGTCGTTCATCCCCAAAGCATCATCCATTCCATGGTGGAATTTCATGATGGGGCAGTAATGGCCCAGCTTGGCCTGCCGGATATGCGATTACCCATTCAATATGCGCTTACTTATCCGGAGCGGGTAAAGGCCGCCTTTCCTAAACTGAATTTTGCCCAACTGGCCGCCTTAAGCTTTGAAAACCCCGACATGATGACGTTTCCCGCGCTGAAATATGCTTATCAGGCGGGGAAAAACGGGGGGACGCTGCCCTGCGTTTTCAATGCCGCCAATGAGGTAGCCGTCCATGCTTTCTTAAAGGGCAATCTGCCGTTTTTAGCAATCAGTGAATTGGTCTATGAAGCAATCACAAAGCATAAGGTCATCGCCAGCCCAACGTTGACTGATTTAAATCACGCAGATGCCTGGGCCCGTCAATACATCGGCGAGATATTAAAAAGCGAAAAAATATTTAAATAGTCGGGAGGAATGTTATTGTCTACGTTGGTTGCAACCATTTTTGTTTTTGGCTTGTTGATATTTTTTCATGAGCTCGGTCATTTCGTAACCGCCAAGCTTGTCGGAATGAGGGTTGACGAATTTGCCATTGGCTTTGGGCCAAAATTGTTCAGCCGTAAGTATGGGGAGACGGTATATTCGTTAAGAATTATTCCTTTAGGCGGTTTTAATAGAATTGCGGGTATGGATCCTGATGAAGAACAGGATGAACGCTCTTTCAATGCTAAGCCAATTTGGGCGAGAATGCTGGTTATTGTCGCCGGATCGTCGATGAATCTGTTGCTGCCCATTATCCTGTTTTTTGGTGTGTTTGTCGGGGCAGGCATTGATACGCCGTCCAGCGCTCCGGTTATCGGCAGTATTTTTCCTGATAAACCGGCGGCTCAGTCGGGACTGCTGCCCGGCGACCGGATCATTTCCGTGAACCAAACCCCGATTGCATCCTGGCGGGATTTTGTTGAAGTCGTGCAAACGAGTGCCGGAAAAGAGCTTAGCATTCGTTATGAAACGCAGGGTACGACCAAAGTTGCCGCCATTACGCCGGAGTATGACGCCAAAGCCGATCGGGGGATCATTGGCGTTATGCCGCAAATACAGCATTATCAGCCCGGTATCCTCGAAGGACTGGGTCTGGCTGTCAAGCAAACCTATACGGTAACGGTCAGCATGATTACCGGTATCGTGCAGATGATCACCGGCAGAGTTGACGCGGAACTGGCAGGTCCAATCGGGGTGGCGCAGATGGCCGGCGAGGTAGCCCAGATGGGCATCGTTCCGCTATTGCAATTTGCGGCTTTTTTAAGCATTAATCTGGGGCTGATTAATTTACTGCCGGTACCGGTTCTGGATGGAGGTCATTTGGTTACCCTGGCGGTGGAGGGAATTCGCGGCAGATCGCTCAGCCGGAACAAAATGCAGTTTATCCAGATGGTGGGTTTTGCCCTGTTAATGCTGCTGCTTATCTTTACTACCTTTAAGGACATAACCAGGCTGAAGTTTTTCTAGTAAGTTCGTCGAAGCAACGAGTAATGAAGCCGCTGTGCAGTTAACGAATTTTATAGCGTGCTGCAGGCATAAAAATACAATGGCAGACCTGAAGTTTATCAAATCAGGTGGTTTGAATGCGGGGAATCAGTAATGAAGCGTAAAAAGACATGCCCAGTTTATATCGGGAAGGTAGAGATTGGCGGTAATGCCCCTGTTTCGGTGCAATCGATGACAAATACCAAAACCGATAATGTCCAGGCAACCGTTTCGCAAATCAGCCGTCTGGAAGCAGCCGGCTGTGATATTGTAAGACTGGCTGTGCCGGATATGGCGGCAGCCAGAGCCTTTGGTCAGATCAAAGCGCAGGTGAAACTACCGCTTGTCGCCGATATTCATTTTGATTACCGCCTGGCAATTGCCGCTATGGAAAGCGGCGCGGATGCCCTGCGGATCAATCCGGGCAATATTCCGCATCAGGAACATGTTGAAATTATGGTAAAAGCGGCCAAAAAGCTCCGGATTCCGATTAGAATCGGAGTCAATGCCGGGTCGCTGGATAAAGCTTTGCTGGCCCAATATGGCCATCCTACGCCTGAAGCGATGGTGCAAAGTGCTTTGCAGCATATTGCCATTTTGGAAAAGCTGGGATTTTATGATATTAAAATATCGCTTAAGGCCCACGATGTGCCACTGACGATACGCGCTTATCAATTGATGGCGGAGACAGTAGATTATCCTTTGCATTTAGGAATCACTGAAGCGGGGACAATTAAGTCGGGGGTTATCAAGTCGGCGGTCGGCATCGGCTCCCTGCTGGCCCAGGGAATCGGCGATACCATCAGGGTATCGCTTACCGGTGATCCGGTGGAGGAAGTTCGGGTAGCCAATGAAATACTCAAATCGCTGGGACTGCGGGAATATGGCCCCACGCTGGTATCGTGTCCAACCTGCGGCCGCTGCAGCATTGATTTGGCGGCCATTGCCCACCAGGTCGAAGAACGTCTGGCAACTGTCAAAAAACCTATTACCGTGGCGGTTATGGGCTGTGTGGTCAATGGTCCGGGCGAAGCCCGTGAGGCGGATATCGGCATTGCCGGGGGCAAACAGGAAGGCTTGGTATTCCGGCGAGGCGAAATTATCCGCAAGATACCGGAAGATCAACTGGTCCAAGCTTTATTTGCAGAAATTGATAAGCTTATTGAGGAGGAAAACAGATGCGGTTGACACAATTGTATGCACCTACATTAAGAGAAACGCCGGCTGAAGCTGAGATTATCAGCCACCAGCTGATGCTGCGGGCCGGGCTGATCAGAAAAGCAGCCGGCGGAATATATTCGTACTTGCCGCTTGCCTGGCGGGTGCTGAGGAAAATCGAGGCCATTATCCGGGAGGAGATGGATAAAAAAGGCGGGCAAGAGCTGCTGATGCCGATTATGCAGCCGGCCGAATTGTGGCTGGAAACCGGCCGCTGGAGTGTTTATGGCGACGAAATGTTCCGGTTAAAGGACAGGCATAACCGCGATTTCTGCCTGGGACCCACCCATGAGGAAATGATTACCACTTTAGTTAAAGCCGATGTTCGTTCTTATCGTCAGCTGCCCCTGCGGCTGTATCAAATACAAAACAAGTACCGGGATGAAATCAGGCCGCGGTTTGGCCTGATGCGCGGCCGGGAGTTTATCATGAAGGATTTGTACTCGTTTGACCGGGATGAAGACGGCCTGGAAATAAGCTATCAGCAGATGTACGATGCTTATACAAAAATTTTCACCCGTTGCGGACTTAAGTTCCGGGCGGTGGAGGCGGATGCCGGAGCCATTGGCGGCAGTGGGACGCATGAATTTATGGTTGTGGCCGAATCGGGCGAAGCAGCAATTGTTTATTGTCATTCCTGCGAGTATGCCGCGAATGTGGAAAAAGCCGAATTAAACGCCATTACAGCCCAAGAAGAACAATTATTGCCATTAACGATCGAGGATACCCCGGCAGTCAAGAGAATTCGTGCTGTGGCTGAGTTTTTAGGCGTTTCCCCAGATAGGACAATCAAGGCTTTGGCTTATCAGACCGATAAGGGGCCGGTATTGGCTTTAGTACGGGGCGACCATGAGGTAAATGAAATTAAACTGCAGAATCAAGCAGGCTGCCTCACCTTGGCGCTGGCGGATGAAAAAGCGATTGGGGAAGCTTTTGCCAGCTTACCGGGTTTTATCGGCCCTATTGGTTTGGCAGAAGATATTACCGTCATTGCAGACCTGACGGTCATGCAGATGGTTAATGCTGTCTGTGGAGCCAATCAGCCCGACCGGCACTGGGTGAATGTTAATCCCGGCCGTGATTTTGGCGCCGCCGTTACTGCCGCCGATATCAGGCTGATTCAGGAAGACGATCCCTGCCCCCGTTGTGGTGCTGCATTGCGCGTGACCAGAGGCATTGAGGTTGGCCAGGTATTTAAGCTGTATAACAAATACAGTACCGTCCTGAAAGCGACCTATCTTGATGAGAATGGCAAGGATAAGCCAATGCAAATGGGATGCTACGGTATTGGGGTAAGCCGTACGATGGCTGCGGCGATTGAGCAGAATCATGATGAGCAGGGCATTATCTGGCCTGTGGCAATTGCGCCCTATGCAGCCGTAGTTGTTCCAATTAGCAGTAAGGATCAGGAGCAGATGGCCTTGGCGGAAAAAATCTATACAGAGCTTAATCTGCAGAACATCGAAACTGTTTTAGATGACCGGAATGAACGGCCCGGAGTTAAATTTAAGGATGCCGACCTGATCGGCTATCCATTGAAAATTACGGTTGGACCTAAAACCATTGCCGACCGGTTAGTTGAAGTCAAAGTCAGACGAACCGGACAAGTGCATCACTATCCGCTTGACGGCTATTTAAACAATATTGCTGCACTCCTTTCAAACCTTTAATCTGGCGGATTTAACCTGCCGGGTAGCCGCAGGATCAGTGGGATAGCGCCCGGTGCTGCGGTTAAACCGGGTCAGCAGGGATAAATTTTGCAAGAGGCGAATATACTGTATTATGGCCAAGTAAATGAAAGCACTAAGAAATGGTTGACTGTGGAAGTTATTGACAATATAATAAAATTAGTACTAGTACTGCGCCAATCTTGAAACCGCAAGATAATGGCGAGACGAATTCAACAGTGCCGATACTTGTATTATGCAAGCTCAAAAAAAGGGGGAGTATTAGATGGCAAGTGTGCTTAATATTACCGAAGATACTTTTAAGGAAGAGGTTGTTGATATCAAGACGCCGGTATTGGTGGATTTCTGGGCTCCATGGTGTGGCTATTGCACCAAATTGTCGCCGGTTTTCGATGAATTGGCAACTGAGTTAGCGGATAAGGTAAAGTTGGTAAAAGTCAATGTCGATGAAAATCGTAAACTGACTGAGCAGCAGGGCGTCATGAGCTTACCAACAGTAATACTGTACATTGATGGAGAGCCAGCCGAAAAAGTTGTTGGGTTTTTACCAAAGGCGGCTTTATTGGCAAAAATTACACCACATCTATAATAAAGAGGCTGTCTCATTTTAGCTGACCCCCAATAAAGAAATATCGAGGAACATTCAGCTTGGGCAGTCGGCAAGCGGAATGCGACAACAAAAGACGGACTATCGGCGTAAGCTGATAGTCCGCTTTTGCGTTGAGCGGGGGGAGGGCGAAGCTGTGACATGCTCAACGGGGGTTTCCAAAGGGGCACCCGTTGGCACACGACTTTGCGAAGCAAAGTGCGCCGTGTGGCAGAGGTTCCCATGCAAAAACAGGGGAACCTTGCGGTTCAGTGGGGTTTTGGCTTTTGTCAAGGGGCTTTCGCGGCATATGCTCCGTTCCGGTCGCTATTCCACGTTCCCATTAACAACGCCTACCGCCCGTGGAGCCTGTTTTTCTTTTTGTTCCCCATTTTCCATTTTCGGCAAGACCATAATACGGCCAAAATCCAGTCAGTCAAGGGTTTAAGAGTGGAGCTTTTGCGTCTGCAAAATACTACTCGGCCTTTGACTAACCGGATAGGCGTAGCGGCCTGATTTTTGAGCGATCTATTAAACAAATTGGCATTTGTTAAGCTTCACATAATGCTTATACTATTCGCTTATAATGAAAATTGGCGAGGGGTTTAATCGTATTGATTATGTTGTAGTAACAATATAGGTAAGACATCCATCAAACCCGTATTACAGAATATCGTAAATTTTCTCTCAATTTCGTAATTTTCTATAACAACGCAAAATGGGTACTCTCGATAATTGATTTCATTTGACATAAGCAAAAAGGGTGTCCGGCGGGGTCAAGCATAACTCTCCAATTATTAGAAAATTGCTCATCTGCGATTGTTGCTCCACAATGGGTTGCATATTGCACTGCTTTTTCTAAATCATTAACGGCGAAGTCTATATGTGCCATTTGCTGTTGAGCTTCAGGCTCTTCCGGCCACACAGGCGGTTTATACTCAGGATTCCGTTGAAACAATATACAAGGATATGTTCCCTGATTGGTTCCTGGAGCGTATACACATGCCCATTCTTCATCGATAAACATTATTTCCCATTTGAGCAACGCCGCATAAAATTTTGCTAATTCATGCGGGTTTTTGCAATCTACCGTAAATGAGTACATTTTGATTTTCAATTCATCATCCATAACGTTAATACCTCCTAATATAAATAATCTACACTACAACTTCCAATTTGCCAAGCTTGTTATCAAATTTATGTTACTCGTGATTTTCGTTTCTTGCAAAAACGGCCTAGCCCAAAATTGACTTGCCGTGTGCTGTACAAATACTTCTTTATTGGGGGCGTACCTTAGAGGCAGCTTTTTTTCTAAATAGACAAGGAGACAAGGCGTGGCTGTAAGCCGCTTTTTTCTGTTTGCCAATACATATTATCAACCTGGCGTGAATAGAAAGTAAAATATGATATTCTTTACTAAGCGCGGGGGGATTAGCGATGGCGGCTGTCGTTCTTGTCGGCAATCCCAATGTGGGGAAAAGCGTAATTTTTAACTATTTAACAGGAACATATGCGACAGTATCCAATTATCCGGGGACTACCGTCGACATTTTGCGGGGACGGGCCAGAATTTATGGCAAGACCTATGAAGTTATCGACACACCAGGCATGTACTCCCTTATCCCGATTACGGAAGAGGAAACAGTAACCCGCTCTGTGCTGACGTCAATCAAAGCGGGGGTAGTTGTTCATGTTATTGATGCGAAAAACATCCGCC
Source organism: Dendrosporobacter quercicolus (assembly GCF_900104455.1). Taxonomy (NCBI): domain Bacteria; kingdom Bacillati; phylum Bacillota; class Negativicutes; order Selenomonadales; family Sporomusaceae; genus Dendrosporobacter; species Dendrosporobacter quercicolus. Next base: position 680,722 of record NZ_FNHB01000001.1, on the reverse strand, counting down.
GGATGCTGCCCGTGACATTGCAACTCTTAGAAGCCGGTTTGCCGGTAATACTGGATTTAAATATCATTGATGAAGCCAAACGCGCCGGAGTTACGATCAACAGCCGGCTGTTGGCCGAAATACTTGGCATACCGGTTGTCGCAACAGCGGCGGTCAGAAAGCAGGGGCTGGAGAATCTCAAAATGAGCATCAGCGGCTACCGCGATGAAAAACCGCCAGTGATGAATTACTCTGATTGTATCGAAGAAAGTATCGAATACATTGGCGGTAAACTGACGTTAACTTATGGTCTGGCAGTAAGAGCCGTCGCATTATTGCTGTTGTCCGGTGATAAAATCGTACATAAACAAGCGGTTAACGAACCCGCTTACCCTGCTATTGCCAAAAAGATTGCCTGGCTGCAGCAGCACCATCAGGTGGCACTGAATTACATAATCACCAGCCAACGGCAGGCAATGGCTGATCGCATTCTGCAATGCGTTATGGGGTCAGGTAAAGCCAAAGGGCCAAGCCTGGCCCGGTTGGAGCGTTATGCCCGCGAACCGCTGACCGGCATTCCGATCTTGTGCCTAGTATTGTATTTTGGTTTATATCAAATGGTCGGCAAGTTTGGCGCCGGATTTCTTGTTGATTTTATTGACAAAGAGATTTTCACAGCGTTTGTTACGCCGGTTGTTGAGTCCTACAGCGCGCAATATCTTGCCTGGGACTGGCTGCAGTCGCTGATTGTCGGCGAATACGGCGTTTTTACTCTGGGCCTTCGCTATGCAATTGTCATTATTCTGCCGATTGTGGGAACGTTTTTTCTGGTGTTTGCCTTGTTGGAGGACAGTGGTTATCTGCCCCGCCTGGCGATGCTGGTTGACGGCCTGTTCAAACTATTCGGCTTAAACGGCCGGGCCGTTATACCGCTGACACTGGGCACTGGCTGCGGGACAATGGCAATTATGGTTACCAGAACCCTCGAGACCAGGCGAGAACGGCTTCTGGCCACTTTTTTACTGGCGTTAACCATTCCCTGCTCCGCTCAGCTAGGCGTAATTTTGTCGCTGCTGGCGCATAACAGCCGGGCGCTAATGATCTGGGCCGGTTATATTGGTCTGATGTTTATTGTGGTTGGCTGGCTGAGCGCCAGGCTGCTGCCTGGTGAGCGCAGCAGTTTCTATATGGAATTGCCGCCGCTGAGAATGCCGGTTATGACGAATATTGTAAAAAAGGCCGGGAATCGAATATTTTGGTATTTTATTGAGATTCTGCCGGTATTTATCATCACCAGCCTTGTTATGTGGCTGCTGGCGTATTGCGGAGCGCTGCGGCTGATCATTGCGGTGATGGAGCCGCTCATGGTGGATTTAGGGCTTCCCTGGCAGGTTGCCCCGGCTTTTATTCAAGGGTTTTTCCGCCGGGATTACGGCGCCGCCGGCTTGTATGATTTAGTCAAGCAGGGGCTTTTATCAGACGGCCAGCTGTTGGTGGCAGCCATTACACTTACCCTGTTTGTACCCTGTGTAGCGCAATTGTCGGTAATGATCAAGGAAAGAGGTCTGCAGGCAACCTTATGGATGGTGGCATTGATTGTTGCTGCAGCTTTGGGTTCAGGGTGGCTGGTCAATTTTGTTTTGCTTAATTACGCTATTCCTATATAGCAAAGAGGTGGCCTGAAATGTTAATATCGGTAGCCGCATGTAAGCAGGGAGAAAAGCTCATAATAGCAACAGTGAAAACCTCTAATGATACGATTTTGCACAAAATGGCAGTGTTTGGCATTCTGCCGGGTGCGGAATGCCGGATATTGCAGACCAGGCCGGCCTTTGTGCTTCAGGTCGGGCATACGCTGCTGGCTGTTGACCGTATAATCGCCGGTACAATCTATGGGTATAAATGAAAAGTAATAAAAACCAAGGCTGCGCTGGAGCGATTTTGTTGCAATCGCTTCAGCGCAGCCTTGGTTTTTTACGGTAATTGCTGCAATTTTAGTGGCTTTCACTACTGACGGCTTTGTTTAAATCGGCAACAATGGCATGAATATCTATCCCATGGGCCGAAGCGCCTTGTTCCAGATTTTCAAACCGGGCGGCTGAGCAGCCCAAGCAGCCCATGCCGAATTTACGAAAAACCTCAATTGTCTGAGGATATTTTTCGACAATCTGAATAATGCTCATATCCTTCGTTATTGTCATTTGCGCTATCCCTCCTGATTATAATAATACTTAAAAATATTATAGCATAGTAATCATAATTTTATAAATAAAATCTAAGAGGATATTTTTCCTGCAATGTAGAACAAACGCTGGTTATGTAGGCAGGTAAAATATGGTATAATGATCTCGGTATCACTGAGAAGCCAGTTAAGCAGGCTGATTGGCACTGTAAAGATGAAAAATGTCGTCCGAAAATCATACAAATAGTTCGACAAACCAGAGGTGATATTGACACCACCGATTTTAACCACTGTTTCGTCGGCATGCCACTCATCGGAGCGGTCCAGCAAGGGCAAAAGCTGAAGCTGTAATCGTCGAAAAGCGGCGCGAGCTGGTGCACAAGTTGCTGACCGTGTGTGAGTAAACTTGATATTGAAGGCGGTGAAGTTGTGCTTGCCCAAAAAGGGCTTTGGCAATATTGTGGCAGAAGCAACTTTTAAAATGGCATTTGCGTATGGAAGGAATGTGTTTGGATTTTGAATACATCAGATAAGGATTATAGGAGTAGTAGTGAACAAAACAGATATATGGAATTTGGCAGAAGCATTATTGAAGGCGTGGAGATCAAGCGATGTAGAAACAACCCCCATGCATATAAGTCTCATGTTCATAATGAACTTTCTATAGGGTATATTGTGGAAGGATCTACTAATTTAACCTTGCATGACAGGATTATCTTTTATGGATCAGGTGATGGTGTCATTATACCACCGCTGCTGACTCACAGATGTGTACCGAACGATATCAACCACTGGGCATATGTTATGTTATTTGTTGATCCCGGTTACTATGGCGATTTAGTAAGTTTTAATCAAGCAAAAAAATTAACAGGTAATCAAGTCCGGAAATTAATTGGCTTTATTGAACAACTAGTAACAGAAAAGACTCCAGACACAGTGGAAAATATAGTTATTGAATTATTGTTAGAGTTTGGAGAAAAAGATATTTCGGAAACTACTGTTACAAATACAAGAGATATCGCCAAAACAATTCATGAATATATATTAAATCACGCGAATGAAGTAATAACATTGAATAAACTCCAGCAGATAACCGGATTAAACAAATTCTCTATAATAAGGAATTTCAAAAAATTATATGTAACAACACCTGCTGCATACCATTTACAATATCGAGTAGCTGAAGCAAAAAGGTTATTAAGTAAAGGCGTAGACGTATTTGACATTTGTGAGGAATTAAGATTTTATGACCAAGCCCATTTGATTCGGGAATTTAAAAAAATGTATGGTATTACGCCAGTAACATATATAAAGCAAGTAAAAGAATAGTGTCAATTCTATACAATACAGCTCCTTATTCTATTGCTAAGCTTGACTTAGCAATAGAATAAGGAGTTTGTATATGAATAGAATTAAATTAGTGCTTGTTATGATTATTTGGGGTAGTTTGGGTGTATTTACAAGATCCATTCCGTTGTCCGCTTTAAGCTTAGCTTTTCTGAGGGCATTAATTGCATTGCCGGTTCTTTTTGTTGTAATGAAAATGAAAAAAGCAGATAAGGTGAATTTGTCGCTTTTAAAGCCCTATCTTATTTCAGGTGTATTGCTTGGTTTTGGCTGGTTAACCTTATTCTATGGATTTAAGCATACCAGTATTTCATCTGCTGTTATGATCTACAACATGTGCCCGGTTTATGTAATGATATTTGCGCCTCTGGTATTGAAAGAGACTATCTCAAAGATTCAAATTTCAGTAATTATCGTTTCAATTCTGGGTCTATTTTTGATTGTAGGCCATAACTTACTTGAAGGTTACGGGTACAGGGGACTGGCACTCAGTGCTGTTTCAGGGATGCTTTATGCAACCATTATTCTTATTAACCGCAGCATTACAGTCAGGGTGGATAATCAAACTGCTACATTTGTGCAAATATTTACAGCGATGATAGTTTTACTGCCATTTGTATTAATTGATGGAAATATTTTAAAGGTTGCAGACTTGGATGCTATGGCAGTTATTTATACCATTCTATTGGGTATATTACATACAAGTGTGGCCTATACCATGTTTTTTTCCCTCTATGCACATATGAAATCTGTTGAAATCGTGTCCTACAGTTACTTAGAACCGTTATTTGGCATTTTATTTAGTGTGATCTTTGTCGGAGAGACGTTAACAATCCTGCAAATTATTGGCGGGCTTTTTATATTGGGTTCAACATACATTGGAGAAATGCTTAAGGATAAAATATCTAAAGAAAAAGATCCTACTCAAATGGTAAGAACTGTTGTTTACAGAAGCAGTGAAAAGTAACATAAGCACAAAAGGACACAGACTGTGCGAAAAATCTCTTCATACCTGTGCAAGCAACTCGTTTAATCGTAAGCGTCCAATAAGTGAGTGGCTAGCTCTAAATTGAGATTGGGAGTTTTTAGAGTAAGGCGAACTCCGATGGAGGTTTAGCGTTGGATGCCTGAACCTTTTAAGGTATGAGATGTGATAATAACTCCATCCCTTATGGCAATCAGTAATCATAGTTTTATAAACAAATTTAAAAGATAAGCTTTTCTTTCGTGTGGAACAGGCCTGCGGTATCCTGTCACTTTAACCGGCATTCGTATGAACAGTTACTGAGTCTGCTAAAATATGGTATAATAAAAGTATTATCAATAGGCAAGTGCAGTATTATCCTTAACCCTGCGTATGCCGGGGCGGGGCAGTTTCCGTAAAGCTTTGCTGTTGCGGCATATGCCCGGCAGGTTTTATCCTCCGCCACGTTTTATGGAAAATGCTTTCGCCACTATACGTACGGTTTTAAGGTGACGCTGTATTGGTTAAACAGTAAAGGGGGAACAGAGATGCTTTTTGATTCTTTTTCTATTGATCATTTGACCTTGCGCAACCGGGTTGTTATGTCGCCGATGTGCATGTACTCAGCAGAACAGGATGGCCTGGCAACAGACTGGCATTTGGTTCATTATGCGACGCGGGCAACCGGGCAGGTGGGGCTGATTATTATTGAAGCCACCGGGATTGAGGACCGGGGAAGAATTACGGCCAACGATCTGGGTTTATGGAATGATGTGCAGGGCGAGAGCCTGAAAAAACTGGTTAATGCTATCCACAGCCAGGGAGCGGCGGCGGCCATTCAGTTAAATCATGCCGGGCGGAAAAGCGAGGTTCCCTATTTAGAACCTGTTGCTCCTTCAGCCGTACCGTTTAGTGACCAGCACCGCAGGCCGCAGAGCTTAACGAAGGACGGCATTAGCCAAGTAATTGAAAATTTTGCCGCCGCCGCCCGCAGGGCCGTGGCAGCCGGGTTTGACGCGATTGAAATTCATGCTGCCCACGGCTATTTATTAAATCAGTTTATGTCGCCGTTGGTCAATCGGCGTGAGGATGAATATGGCGGTAAGCCGGCAAACCGTGTGCGGTTGTTAGGAGAGGTGCTGACTGCCGTAAAAGCAGTGGTTCCGTCTGAACTGCCGGTGTGGGTACGGGTGTCGGCGGAAGAATACGAACCAGGGGGGAATGATGCGGAGGCTGTCGCTGCAATGCTCAATGAAATCAAAGGCAAAGGGCTGGCTGCGGTGCATGTCAGTTCCGGCGGCGTCACTCCTATTCCGGTAAGGGCTTACCCCGGCTATCAGATTGGCTTTGCGCAAACGATTAAAGACAGGACCGGCTTACCGGTCATTGGCGGGGGTGTGATTACGGAACCGCAGCAGGCCGAGCAGGTGCTAAAAGCCGGCATTGATCTTGTGTTTCTCGGCCGGGAGCTATTGCGTAATCCCTATTGGCCGCTGCAGGCCGCCAGTGTCTTAAAGGAGACAATAGAGTGGCCGGTTCCTTATGAACGGGCCAGAGTTTAATTTGGCCACTGAACTGCTAATTGTCAAAATCTAAAACAAAAAATCCTTCACATTGAAGGATTTTTTTGTTTTGTCCAGAAGATACTATTAAAGTGGTGTAAAGTGGTGTAAAGTGGTAAATGAAATGAACTTGGTGGTGCAATGGTCATGTTGATGGGAGAATATCTGCATACTATTGATAATAAAGGCCGGATCATATTGCCTGCCAAGTTGCGTGAGGAGCTTGGCGAGCAGTTTATTTTGACCAAAGGCTTGGATAACTGCCTGTTTGTATACAGTAAAGCAGAATGGGCAATTCTAGAGAATAAACTAAAGCAGCTGCCGTTGGGCAAGCCGGAAGCCCGGGCTTTTGTACGGTTCTTCTTTGCCGGAGCGGCGGAATTGGACTGTGATAAACAAGGGCGGGTTCTGCTGCCGGTGAACTTAAGGGAATATGCCAAATTGGATAAAGAGGTTGCGGTGATTGGTGTTTCCAACCGGGTGGAAATCTGGAGCAGGGAATGCTGGGATAAATATAATGAAGAAATCAGCCCGACGGTGGCGCAGATGGCTGAAGATCTCGCTTGTTTAGGAATATAACGGCCAATGAGGCTGTAGAGGTGAACGATAGATGGAATTTCATCACATCAGTGTACTATGGGAAGAAACCTTGGCCGCATTGGTTAAAAATCCCGAGGGAACATATGTTGATTGTACGCTCGGCGGGGGCGGACATGCCGGAGGAATTGTAGAAAGACTTACCCTAAACGGCCATTTTATCGGTATTGATCAGGATCCTGCCGCAATAAACGCCGGGAAAGCAAGGCTGGCAAAGGCTGAATGCCAGGTTGATATCGTCAATAGTAATTTTAGCAATATTAGGCAGGTTCTGGCCGATTTACAGGTTGAAGCTGTGGACGGCATACTCTTCGACCTGGGGGTATCGTCCCATCAGCTGGATGCCGCAGAACGGGGTTTTTCTTATATGCAGGATGCGCCTTTGGATATGCGGATGAATCCTGAGCATGGTTTTTCGGCTTTTCATGTGGTAAATCAGTATAGTGAAGCTGAGCTGACCAAAATTCTGTATACCTATGGTGAAGAGCGCTGGGCGAAAAGAATTGCGCGGTTCATCGTCGAGGCCCGCAAAAACAGCGCAATCGGCACAACCGGACAACTGGTGGATATCATAAAAAAGGCAATCCCTGCAGCAGCCAGGCGGGAAGGCCCCCATCCGGCCAAACGTACTTTTCAGGCCATACGGATTGAGGTTAATCAAGAATTAGGCGTGCTGAAAGACGCATTTACGGCTGCCTGCAGTCTGTTGAAACCAGGCGGGCGCTTATGTATCATTACTTTTCACTCCCTGGAGGATCGGATTGCCAAACAAACGCTGCAAGGTCTGGCTAAAGCCTGTATTTGTCCGCCGCAATTGCCGGTATGCAGGTGTGAGAATAAGGCTCAGCTAAAAATTCTGGGCAAACCGGTTGCCGCGTCAATGGATGAAGTTGCGCAAAATCCCCGGGCCCGCAGCGCGAAATTACGGGTTGCCGAAAAGTTGTAATTGGGTGGACTGTTCTAATTTTTGAGAGGGGGAAATACACATGTTAGTAAGCAAAAAACAAGAATGGGAGTTATACCAAGAAGAACCGGCCCCTGTCATTACCACGAGCAAACCAAGTCTGAATACCGGCTTGAGGGCAAAATGCCTGATTGTCGTTGTTTTGCTGGCGCTGATTGCAATGTTTGTCACAGTGAGAAGTGAGGCGATCATCAGAGCTGGTTACGATTTAGTTCAGCTAAAAGCCCAATTAATTAAGGCTGAAAAAGAAAATGAACTGCTGCGATTGGAGATTGCAAAATTAAAATCGCCGCAGCGTATTCAGGCAATTGCAGCGAATGAGCTTGGCATGGTCGTTCCTCCTGATGTTTATGTCATAAATAGTGAGCACCAGGTCCGGGGTGAGATGGCGGCAGGTGAAAAGCAGAACTTATGGAGCAGCATAACCAGTGCATTAAAGAACGGAAAAACGGAGGCCGACAGGGACATTAAAAATTGAATTGGGAGGAGATGCGGTTGGCGTCAGCAACACATGTTACCATAAGAAAAAGAGTGGCCTGGTTTTTCCTTTTTGTTTCGGTAATCATGATTGGACTAGGTTGTAGACTAATGTATCTCCAGTTTTATCGCAGTGGCTGGTTAACTGAAAATGCGATTGACCAACGGATTCGTGATATCCCGGTTGAAGCTAAACGCGGTATTATTTATGATCGCAAAGGAAGAGAATTAGCTGTTAGCATGAGCACTGATTCAGTTTACGCAATACCTGCAGAAATAAGCAACGCCGAGGAGACAGCAGCCAAATTGGCTGCTATTTTAGCGTTGGACCAAGATAAGCTTGCCGCCAAACTAAAAAAACGCCAGGCTTTTACCTGGATAAAACGCAAGATTGAGGATGAAACGGCGAGAGAAGTAAAGAAGCTCAATCTTCCGGGCATTGGCCTGACACAGGAAGGACGCCGTTATTATCCGCACGATCAGCTGGCGGCTCATATTCTTGGGTTTACGGGCATTGACAGCCAGGGCCTGGATGGTGTTGAAATGACCTTCGACAATTATCTGCGTGGGCGGCCGGGCAGTATTATTGTTGAATACGATGCCAGAGGGCGGGAGATACCTTACGCCAGACATCGATTTTCAGCGCCCACCGACGGCAATAATATTTATCTGACAATTGATTTGGTCATTCAACAAATTATCGAACGTGAACTGGAAAAAGTGATGAAAGATACCCAGGCCAAGGCCGCAACTATTATTGTAATGCAACCTAAAACCGGGGAAATTCTGGCACTGGCCAACCGCCCTGATTATAATCCCAATCAGTTTGCCGACTATCCGTCCAAATTATGGCGCAATGTTGCCGTGTCCAATGCGTACGAGCCGGGTTCCACTTTTAAAATTTTAACTACATCGGCCGTTTTGGGCGATAAGGTGGTAACGCCGGAAGAACGGTTTTTCGATCCCGGCGGAATAGAAGTGCAGGGCCGAACCATTCACTGCTGGAAGCATGGCGGGCATGGCAGCCAGACTTTTCGCGAAGTTGTCGAGAACTCCTGTAATGTGGGCTTTGTTACTGCCGGTCTCAGACTGGGTAAAGATCCGTTCTATAAATACTTAAATCAATTCGGGTTAGGTAAATCTACCGGAATTGATTTGCCTGGCGAAGCCAAAGGGATAATGATTGATCAAAATAAAGCTACACCGATTAATATTGCTACGATGTCAATGGGGCAAAGCATTGCGGTTACGCCTATTCAGCTGTTAAGCGCAGTTTCAGCGGTGGCGAATGACGGCTTGCGGACAAGGCCGCAAATTGTCCGGGAAATTCGCAGCAAAAATGATGAGATGATTCGCGGGTTTCAGCCGGATATCTTAAATCAGGTAATTGATCCGGATACTGCCCGCCTGGTGAAAAGTATTCTGGAAGGCGTTGTCACCAACGGTTCGGGCAAGAATGCCTTTATTGAAGGATACCGTATTGCCGGCAAAACCGGGACTGCGCAAAAAGTAGGCGCAGGAGGCTATATGGCCGGTAAATATGTTGCGTCCTTTGCCGGTTTTGCGCCGGCTGACAACCCGGAGCTCGCTATGCTGGTGGTCATAGATGAGCCGGTCGGGATGTATTATGGTGGGCAGATTGCGGCGCCGGTATTTGGAGCTGTCATGAAAGACCTTCTTCAGTATTTAAAGGTTACGCCCAGCGTTACCGGAAACGAAAAAGTCAGCACGCAGGCTGAACATGTAATAGTGCCTGATCTGATCAATTTACTGGTGGATGACGCGGTAAAAGAATTGAAAAAAAATAATCTTGAAGCCCGGACTGAGGAGACTGGCGACCGGGTGGCGGATCAAATCCCCAAACCCGGCAGCCGGATGCCGCAGGGGTCGAGCGTATTGTTGTATACGCTTACGCCCCGCTACAATTCCGGTGATATTACTATACCGGACTGCCAGGGGCTCACCCTGACCCAATCGGCCGAAATATTATCTGCTGTGGGTCTGGCGATCAGGCCGGTCGGTTCGGGTTCCGTTGCGGTGAAACAAGACCCGCTTGCGGGCAGTAAAGCGCCTCCGGGAACCAGTGTAACCATTTTCTTTGATGAATAGGATGAATTGGACTTTTTCAGCCAGTTAAGATAAAATTGGTAATATTGGCAATAATAGTGTTAGCGTTGCAGGAGGGATAGATATGGAAAAGAATTTAACGGAATTGTTAGCATTGCTTTCAACTGCCGAAGTGGAAGGCGATAAAAATAAAACCATCAAGGTTGTGGCCTATGATTCCCGTGAGGTCGTTGAGGGGACATTGTTTATCTGTCTGAGCGGAAGTAAAGTTGACGGTCATAGCTATATTAACCAGGCTTATGCCGCGGGAGCCGTTGCGGTGCTGGTGGAAAAGCCGGTAAAAGCCCCGGCGGGCTTAACGGTTATTCAGGTTCCCAGCACCAGGCAGGCGATGCAGGCGGTTGTTCCGTATTTTTTTGATTATCCGGCCCGTAAACTGCGGATGATTGGCGTTACCGGAACCAACGGCAAAACTACGACAACTTATCTCATCAGAAGCATCCTGAAGCAGGCCGGGTTCAGGGTAGGAATCAGCGGAACCATTCAGACCTTAATTGAAGACCGGATATTACCGGTTAAAAATACCACGCCGGATGTTGTCGAATTGCAAACCGTGCTGGCTGAAATGGTTAACGCCGGCATTGATTATGTAATTATGGAGGTATCCTCACATGCTCTGGCCTTGAACAGGGTTGCCGGCTGTGAATTTGATGTCGGCGTATTTACCAATGTTACCCGCGATCATCTGGATTTTCATCTTACTTTTGAAAACTATATTGATGCCAAGGCCGAACTGTTCCGGCTGCTTGGCCGGCAGGACGGCCATAAGGGCAATAAAGCCGCCGTCATCAATATCGATGATGACGCAGGTTCAGCTATGCTGGCCAATACGAACTGCCGGGCAATCACTTACGCAATTAACCAGGCCGCCGATATCCAGGCGCAGTCAATTGATGTTCAAGCCGCCGGAGCCAGGTTTCATGTTGCCAGCTGGCTGGGGGATTTTGCTTTGGCCTTAAAAATAACCGGTATATTTAACGTATATAATGTTCTGGGGGCCATTGGCGCAGCCTTGGCTGAGGGTGTGGATATTAAGCTGATCAGGCAGTCGCTGGAAAGCTTTAGCAGCGTGCCGGGCCGGTTTGAACTGGTGGATGAAGGCCAGGACTTTGCGGTGATTGTTGACTACGCCCATACGCCTGACGGTCTGGAAAATATTTTGCGGACAGCCAGGCAGTTTGCCAAACGGCGGATTATCGCAGTCTTTGGCTGCGGCGGGGACAGAGACCGGACCAAGCGGCCGGTGATGGGTAAAATAGCTGCGCAAATGGCGGATGTCATCATTGCCACCTCTGATAACCCGCGCAGTGAAGATCCGGATTTTATTTTAACTGAAATTGAAGCAGGCATTAAGCCGGAACTGGCGGCCGACAAAAAGTATGAGAAGATTGTCGACCGCCGCCAGGCAATTACCAGGGCCTTAACGCTAGCCGGCCGTGATGATATTGTCATTATTGCCGGAAAAGGCCATGAGACTTATCAAATATTAAAAGATCAGACCATCTCTTTTGATGACCGTCAAATAGCCCGGCAAATTCTCAGGGGGCTACGCTGATGGCTGCATTTAATGTTGACGAAATAGGCCGGGTTACCGGCGGCAGCATCGCCAATCGGGCGGGGTCAGATTTCACCGGTGTTGCGACTGATTCGCGAACCATCCGGGCCGGTAATTTATTTGTGGCGATAGCAGGGGAGCGCTTTGACGGGCATAACTTTATTGAGCAGGCCGTATTAAACGGTGCAGCCGGGGTGCTAATCAGCAGGACCGGCCTGAACATCCCCGCCAATGTCTCCGTAATTGCGGTACCGGACACCTTAAAGGCTTATCAGGCCATTGCCGCCTGGCACCGGGCTAAATTTACCATTCCATTGGTGGCTGTCACCGGTTCCAATGGCAAGACAACAACCAAGGATTTTACTGCCGCCGTATTAGCCAGCCGGTTTTCCGTATTGAAAACCCAGGCCAATTATAATAACGAAATTGGGTTGCCGTTTACGCTGCTTCAATTAGCCAGCGGGCATCAGGCGGCGGTGGTGGAAATGGGAATGCGCGGCTTGGGTGAGATCCGTGAGCTGGCTTTTCTTGCCAGGCCAACCATTGGCATTGTGACCAATGTCGGCGAAACTCACCTGGAGCTGCTCGGTTCGCTTGATAATATTGCCGCAGCGAAAGCTGAACTGGTTGAGGCAATACCTGCCGACGGAGTAGTTATTCTTAATGCCGACAATGATTATGTACGGGCAATGCAGAGCAAAAGCTCCGCCCGGGTTGTCTTTTACGGCATTCAGCACCCCTGTCAGGTAAGGGCGGCCAATATCATCAGCAAGGGCGGCGGGACGGTATTTGACTGTGTGTGGGAGCAGACGGGTTTTACAGTTGAAATTCCGGCTGTCGGCCGGCACAATGTTTATAATGCGCTGGCCGCCATTGCCGCAGGGCTGGAGCTAGGGCTGAGCACTGCTGAAATAAAAGCCGGGTTAACCCTGTTTACGCCAGGCGCTATGCGGTTGTCAATGGAGAAGCTTGGCAAGTACCATATCATTAATGATGCTTATAATGCCAGCCCGATGTCCATGGCGGCGGCAATTGATACGTTAAAAGAAGTTGCGCCCGGCAGACGCATCGCTGTATTGGGGGATATGCTGGAGCTTGGAGCGATAGCTGTTGACGCGCATTGCGAGGCCGGACGGAAACTGGCGGAAAGCGGCGTGGATATTGTTGTGACCATCGGACCGCTGGCTGCTCATATTGCCCAGACCGCCCGGCTGCACGGAGTAGCCGCAGCCAGAGTCTGCGACAGCCATCAACAGGCGGCTGAGTATCTGCGGGCAATACTAAAGCCTGAGGACACTATTTTACTCAAAGGGTCACGCGGCATGAAGATGGAGAAAATATTGGAGAAGTTGTCGTAAACGTCCGGGGAGGCTTATCATGCATGAATTGTTTTATGCCGCAGTAATGGCTTTTATCATCGCAATTATCGGCGGACCAGTCATTATTCCATTACTCCGGCAATTGAAATTTGGTCAAAGTATTCGCCAGGAAGGGCCCGAACGGCATTATGCTAAAGCAGGAACCCCGACCATGGGGGGGATCATTATTTTAGCGGCCTTAATTGTTCCGGCAGTGTATTTTGCCGGTTCCAGCCTGGAAGTATGGCTGGCGCTCTTCGTTACGCTGGGGCATGGGTTGCTGGGCTTTGTCGACGATTTTATCAAAGTGGTGCTCAAGCGTTCGCTCGGCCTTAAAGCCAGACAGAAATTATTGGGCCAGATCATCATGGCGATTGCCTTATGTTATATTGCCATCAATTATATGGGACGCCAGACAGATTTATGGATTCCTTTGCTGGGCATTCATGTGGATTTGGGGGCGCTGTATTACATTTTGATCTTTCTGGTGCTTGTAGGAACAACCAACGCCGTCAACCTTACCGATGGCCTTGACGGCCTGGCAGCCGGCACTACTACGGTTGCAGCACTGGCTTATGCCATTATCTGTATGCATTTTGCCAAGCCCGAGCTGGCCATATTCTGCGTCGCACTCGCGGGAGCTACTTTGGGTTTCCTGCGCTATAACGCCCATCCGGCCAAGGTTTTTATGGGCGACACTGGCTCATTGGCTTTAGGCGGGGCGCTGGCCGCTGTTTCGGTCATGACCAAGACGGAATTGCTCCTGGTCATCGTGGGCGGTGTTTTTGTCATTGAAGCTCTGTCGGTCATTATTCAGGTGATTTCATTTAAATCAACCGGACGGCGGGTATTCTTAATGAGTCCAATTCATCACCATTTTGAATTGGCCGGCTGGTCGGAAAATAAAGTTGTTACTGTTTTTTGGCTGGTCGGAGCGGTATTCAGCGCAATCGCATTGGTTATATTGGCAGTTACCCAGTCAGGAGGTATATAGGGTGGAATTTAAACATAAAACGATTCTGGTGCTTGGCGCGGGGGTCAGCGGTATCGCGGTAGCCGGTATTTTACAAAAGCATGGCGGCCGGGTAATTCTCAATGACGCCAAATCAGCCTCCAAAATCCAGCAGGATTTTACCTTTTTAGAACGGTGCGGCATTCAACTGATATTCGGCCGGCAGGATGAAAGTCTGCTGGCAGATATTGATTATTTGATTGTATCGCCGGGTATATCGATTCATTTACCGCTTGTTCAAACGGCTAAGGCGCTGGGGATTACAGTGATGAGCGAAATTGAAGTTGCTTACCGCTTATGCCGCGCACCGATTGTTGCGATTACCGGCACAAACGGCAAAACGACGACGACTACGCTGATTGGCGATATGCTTAGAACTACCGGCCGGGATATCGTGGTTGGCGGAAATATCGGCGCGGCGTTAAGTAAAGAAGTGGAAACCATCGGCGCAAACGGGTTGGTGGTTGCGGAAATATCCAGTTTCCAGTTAGAAGGGATTATCAATTTCCGCCCGCAGATCGCTGCGGTGCTGAATATAACGCCCGATCATCTTGACCGCCACCATTCCATTGACTTATACCAACAAACCAAAGAACACATTTTTAAGAATCAGACTCCGGCGGATTATTTGGTATTGAATTATGATGATGAGAAAATCCGGCCGATGGCTGAGCGGGCTGCGGCTAAGGTAATGTATTTCAGCCGAAAGGAACAGCTGCCGCAGGGCGTATTTGTCCAACAGGGAAGCTTCACGATTGCCTGGGATGACCAAACCTATGTAATCTGTCCGGTGGCAGATCTCAAAATTAAAGGCGCTCATAATGTTGAGAATGTTTTGGCCGCCTGCGGCGTGGCCTTTCTGGCCGGGGTAGAACCCGCGCGCTTGGCTGCGGTGATTAAAACCTTTCAGGGAGTGGAGCACCGGATTGAATTTGTCGCCGGAATCAATGGCGCCGAGTATTACAATGACTCTAAGGCGACGAATCCGGAGTCGTCCATTAAGGCGCTTGAGGCTTTCGCGGGCAATGTTATTCTGATTGCCGGCGGCCGTGATAAAATGACTGATCTAGCGGAATTTACCGGCTTAATCAAGGAAAAGGTTGATCAGCTGATCTTGCTTGGCGAGGCCAAAGACCGGTTTCGGGCAGCGGCTATTAAGGCTGGAGTCGTCAATATCCATACTGCGCCATCCTTGGATGAAGCGGTGATTCTGGCTCATCATCTGGCAAAGCCGGGGCAAATCGTCCTGCTGTCACCGGCTTGTTCCAGCTATGATATGTTTGCGAATTATGAGGAGCGGGGTAAAACATTCAAAAATCTGGTCCGTAAATTGGGGTAGGAGGGAAATCCTTTGGCCGCTAGACCTAAGTCGCCTGATTTTATCATCTTTTTTGCGGTGATAGCACTGCTGGGAATTGGCGTAATTATGGTGTATAGTTCAAGTGCGGTTTCAGCCTATGTTAATTTTAATGACAGCTATTATTTTCTCAAACGGCAAATGATTTGGGCTTCTTTAGGCTTATTGTGCATGATTTTCACCATGAATCTTGACTACCATGTCTGGCGCAAGCTGGCCAAGCCAATGATGCTTGTAACTTTGGTGCTATTGGTGCTGGTGCTGGTGCCGGGACTGGGCAAGGTCGTCAATGGCGCCAGGCGCTGGCTGGGATTTGGTTCGCTTTATCTGCAGCCTTCGGAAATTGCCAAGTTAAGTATGGTGCTGTTTACGGCAGGCAGTTTGGCAAAACATCAGGAAAAAATCGGCAGCTTTATCAAAGGGGTCGTACCACAGCTCTTAATGCTGCTGGTGGTCTTTGGGTTGATTTTGAAAGAACCTGATCTAGGTACCGCCTTATCAATTGGCGGCACGGTATTTGTACTATTGTTTGTTGCCGGAGCCAAATTGAAGCATTTGGGGTCACTGGGGGCGGCTGGGGTAGCCGGGATCATTGCGGCGGTGCTGTTCGAGCCTTACCGGATGAAGCGCCTGCTGGCTTTTAGTGACCCGTGGGCTGATCCGCTGGATACGGGATATCACATTATTCAGTCGCTGTATGCCATTGGTTCAGGCGGACTGTTTGGGGTAGGCCTGGGCCGGAGCAGAGAGAAATTTTTGTATTTACCCGAGCCGCATACCGATTTCATTTTTGCCATTTTGGGTGAAGAACTGGGATTGATTGGTACGCTTACCGTCATCGTACTTTTTTTCCTGTTTGCCTGGCGGGGGCTGAAGGTTGCCATTTCAGCTCCGGATATTTATGGCAGTATTCTGGCCACAGGACTGACTACTATGATTATGGTGCAGGCCTTGATGAATATTGCGGTGGTAACTGCTTCCATGCCGGTTACCGGAATACCGCTGCCCTTTTTAAGCTTTGGCGGTTCTTCACTGATTTTTACCTTGGCCGGTGTCGGCATATTGCTGAATATATCCCGGTATGTCAGCCTGAAGTAACGGCGCATTAGCGGCCGGGATAAAGCCGTAAGGGCAATTAGCTCAATACAGGAGGCGTCTTGCGATGCGGATAATTGTTTCGGGCGGGGGAACAGGTGGCCATATCTACCCCGCCATTACTTTGATTAAAACGGTGCAAAGCCTGGTTAAACCCTGCGAAATACTTTATGTTGGCACCCGGGAGGGTCTGGAGGCCGATATTATCCCGCAGGAAGGGCTGCCATTCAGAACAATAAATATTCGCGGTTTTGCCCGTAAATTGTCGGTCAGTAATTTCGTAACCTTAATGAAGGCTGTCGGCAGTCTCTGGGAGTCCCGGAAAATCATCCGTGATTTTAAACCGGATCTTGTTATTGGGACAGGCGGTTATGTCTGCGGACCGGTTTTGCTGACCGCCAGTCTTATGGGGATTCCGACAATGGTTCAGGAACAAAATGTTATTCCGGGAATTACCAATCGTATTTTAGCCCGGTTTGTTGCCAAAATTGCCGTTGGTTATGCCGATACCTGCCAATATTTTTATGACCGGGAAAAGATTGTTTTTACCGGTAATCCAATCAGGCCGGAAGTTTTGAGCGCCACCAGGGCTGAGGGGTTTGCCGAACTGGGACTGGATCCGGCAAAAAGGACCATACTCATATCAGGAGGCAGCCGCGGTGCAAGAAGTATCAATCAGGCCATGCTGGAGGTTCACCGGTATTATGTACAAAATAAATCTGTGCAGCTATTGCATGTTACCGGAAAAAATGAGTATAATGGCATCGTTGGAAATTTAATGCAAATGGGTATAGATATTACCAGCACTGGCAATATTAGCATTAAGCCGTATCTTCATAATATGCCCAAAGCTTTGGCGATTGCCGATTTGGCCGTCTTTAGAGCCGGGGCTGTCGGGTTGGCTGAGCTTACTGCGCTTGGGATTCCGGCTGTTCTTATTCCATACCCTTATGCGGCGGAAAATCATCAGGAGCTTAATGCCCGGGTTATGGAGCAGCGTGGGGCTGCAGTGGTTATCAGGGATTGCGACTTAACGGGCAAACGCCTGCTAAAAACAGTTCGTGAACTGATCGGCGATTCAGCCAGACTTGCCGGCATGGCTCAGGCCAGTAAAGCGTTAGGCCGGCCTGAGGCTGCTGCGGATATAGCCCGGCTGGCGATTGAGCTTAGTCAACCGCGCTAAGGAATTGTAACAATCGATATATGATATGCATACAATAACATACACCAAAGAGTAGTTATTGCAGCGGGCCAGAAAGGGGAGAATTTTTTTTGCTAAATAACCTAAAACAGATTCACTTTGTCGGCATTGGTGGCGCGGGCATGAGTGCAATTGCGAAAGTATTGTTAGAAAAAGGGTATGATATTTCTGGTTCTGATTTGAATAAATCTGAGACTACGGATAAGCTTGAAACAATGGGGGCCAGGATTTTTATCGGTCATAGCAGCAAAAACCTTAAAGATAGCGATGCTGTTGTCGTTTCAACCGCTATCCGGCAAGACAATCCGGAAATAATCGCGGCTAAAGACCGGGGCTTGCCGGTTTTCCACCGCTCGGACATTTTGGCGGAATTGATGAACGCCTCGGCCGGTATCGCCGTGGCGGGAGCGCACGGCAAAACGACCACAACGTCGATGGTGGCGATCATGCTGGAAAAGGCCGGTGTTGATCCTACCATCTTGATTGGCGGTGAACTGGATTATCTGGGCGGCAATGCCAAGCTGGGAAGAGGGAAGTTTCTGGTAGCTGAGGCTGATGAGAGCGACGGTTCTTTCCTCAAATTTGCACCAAAGATAGCAATTGTCACAAATATTGAGAATGATCATATGGATTTTTATGGCACAATGGATAATATATTACATACGTTCAATCAATTTTTGCTGAAATTATCATCAACTGATGGATTAGCTGTACTGTGTTTCGACAATGAATATATTCGTGAGATTGCTTCAGGTCTGGAGCGACCATATATTTCTTACGGTATAGATTATCCGGCCGAATATACGGCAAGAAATATCAGCACCCAGGGAGCATTAACGGTTTTTGAAGTATATCGCCGGGAGAATTATCTGGGAACGATTCGATTAAATATTCCGGGACGGCATAATATTGCCAATGCCCTTGCCGCCATTGTTGTGGGTGAAAACATCGGGCTGGATTTTGCCCAGATTGCTGAAGGTTTGTCATTGTTTAATGGGGCCAAGCGGCGATTTCAGACCAAAGGCAGAATAAACGGGGTTTGGGTGGTGGATGATTATGCGCATCATCCTACGGAAATAGCAACAACTCTCCAGGCTGCCCGGCAGACTCAGCCTAAGCGTTTAATTTGTGTCTTTCAGCCCCATCGTTATTCCCGAACAAAATTTTTACGCCGGGAGTTTGGCGGGGCCTTTACTTCAGCCGACCTGCTGGTATTGACCGATGTCTATTCGGCGGGAGAAACGCAGATACCGGGGATTAACGGTGAAACGATCAAAGAGGAGGTAGAGTGCCAAACCGGCAATAAAGTGGTCTATATTCAAGACCGAAACAAAATAGCCTGCTACCTGAGTGAAATCGTAGAGCCGGGAGATTTGGTCATGACGATGGGCGCCGGAAATATTTATCTTGTCGGTGAAGAATTGGTAGAAACCCTAAATAAATCCTATAGGCATCAAATCGTTTAATTTATGTACGTTTTGTTGATTGAGGGGTGATTGTGCTTTTCTTAGGAGGGGAGACGATGGAAAAGTTTGTCGTCACGGGAGAAGTACAACTTGCTGGTAAGATTCGGGTTGGCGGAGCCAAAAACGCCACGCTGCCAATTATGGCTGCCACGCTCCTATGTTCAGGAGTGAGCATCCTGCATGATGTACCACACTTGAGTGATATACGGGCAATGCAAGAAATTCTGGAATTGTTAGGGGCTAAAATTAAGCAGGATGGATATTCCCTGATCATTGATACAAGCACAGTAAGTAAGCAGGAAATACCGGAACATCTCATGCGGGAAATGCGAGCTTCGGTTTTTTTGATGGGACCGTTGCTGGGAAAATTCCGTAAGGTGCGGGTATCCTATCCCGGCGGCTGTGCAATTGGTCCGCGTCCGATTGATTTACATATTAAAGCGCTGGAAAAATTGGGGGCAAAGGTGAAAGAAAGCTATGGTTATATCGAGGCTGAGGCCGGTGTTTTGACCGGGGCGGAGATTCAGTTTGATTTTCCCAGTGTCGGTGCTACCGAGAATGCAATGATGGCTGCTGTCATGGCCAAAGGAACAAGCATTATCAGAAATGCGGCCCGGGAACCGGAAATTGTTGATTTACAGGATTTTTTAAACAAAATGGGCGCCAAAGTGGCAGGTGCAGGCACTGATACCATCAAAATAGAAGGGGTAACCAAACTTTTTCCGGCAGAGCATATCATTATGCCTGACCGGATCCAGGCGGGAACTTTTCTGATTGCCGGAGCAATCACCCAAGGAGATATAACGGTTGATAATATTTCACCGGAACATTTGTTCTCGGTTACAGACAAACTGGAAGAAATTGGAGCTCAAATAACTGCGCGCAATGATAATATCCGGATCAGGGCGGGCGATTTACGGGGTGTTGATATCAAAACACTGCCTTTTCCCGGTTTTCCGACCGATTTGCAGGCGCCAATGCTTTCCTTGCTGGCTGTGGCTAAAGGAACCAGTATTATCACGGAAACAATCTTTGAAAACAGATTTAAGCATGTGGATGAGCTTACCCGGATGGGGGCTAAAATTAAGGTGGAAGGGCGAACGGCCATTATCCGTGGCGTATCAAAGATGACGGGCGCTGTTGTTGCCGCGCCTGATCTCAGAGCAGGCGGGGCTTTGGTTTTAGCGGCCCTGGCAGCGCAGGGCGTTTCAGAAATAGAACAGGTTTATCATATTGACAGAGGTTATGAGCATTTAGAACTTAAGTTACAAAGTCTGGGAGCGTGTATCATCCGCTCTGACTGACCCGGGAGGATAGAATTTCATGAAGAGTAAAAAGATAGCCGTATTAATGGGCGGACCTTCAGACGAGCGGGAAGTTTCTTTAAATACCGGCAACGCTATTTTACAGGCATTACGCGAGAAGGGGTATCAGGCGATTGGTTTGGATTTGATCCCGCAGCAGCTGTTTGAACAACTGAAAGAACATCAAATCGAAGTGGTGTTTAATGCGATTCATGGCAAATACGGCGAGGATGGAGCTGTACAGGGAGCTCTTGAACTTATTGGTATTCCCTATACCGGCTCCGGTTTGATGGCAAGTGCTGTCGCCATGGATAAGGCGGTATCCAAACGCCTGTTTCTGGCGGCAGGCATACCAACGCCTCGGTCCAGATTATACCGTAAAACTGTTGATAAACAAAAGATTTTCGGTGAAATCTTAGCGGAATTCAGCATCCCGGTTGTCGTGAAATCCAGCGCTCAGGGCTCCAGTATCGGAGTTACGATTGTCGAAGAGGAAAACCAGTTGCTGCCGGCAATTGATCAGGCTTTTGACTATAGCAATGACTTGCTGGTTGAGCAATTTATTGACGGCAGGGAAGTGACTGTTGCTGTTTGGGGCGACAGCCAGCCGCAGGCTCTGCCGATGATTGAAATCGTACCTCACTCCGGCAGATACGACTACCGTTCCAAGTACACAAAAGGAGCTACTGACTATATAATTCCGGCCCGGCTGGATGAACGGACCGCAAGCCAGGTGCAGCAGGCGGCGGTAAGCGCGTTTACCGTTTTGGGCTGTAGGGGCATTGCCAGGGTGGACATCATGATTGACCGCAGCAACAATCCCTATGTACTGGAAGTTAATACCATACCGGGGATGACGGCAACCAGCCTGGTGCCAAAGTCGGCTGCCGCCGCAGGGATAAGTTTTGCCGACTTATGTGAGCGGCTGCTATTATCAGCGACAATTTAATCATTCCGAGGGTGTCTGATAAAGGCACCCTTTATGTATAAGCTTGCTGACGGAGCGCGTGCGCTCCGGATCAGCGGCGTCGTGGCGTCCACCGGCTGGCTGTGTGTTGAGTCCCGCTGTGGTGGACATGCCTGTTGCGGGCCAGCCAAATACAGGCGATAAATATGCATTTTTACGCTGCTGCCAAAAGCCTCCGGCATCAAGCCGGATTTTCTTATTTTGCCCCATAAGTTTGTTAAGTTTCCCTTTATCTTATGGTTCATGCTGGTGTATAATTACTTCTGTGGTATTGGGCTGATGTCATATCAATGGAGGGATTAAATGCGGGAACCGGAACGATTGGAGTATAAACCACGGGAACGGCAGGAAGTTCCCAGGCGGCTGTTTTCCTGGTTGCTGTTTGTGTTGATTGTTTTGATTGCCGGTTTTTTGTTTCTTAACTCTTCAGTTTTTACTGTTGGGCCGATTGTGACGCAGGGGAATAAATACATGTCTGATGAAGAGATTCTGCGCGTGGCCGCCTTACCGGAGCGGGTAAATATCTTCCGGTTAAATATCAGGGAAATAGAGCAACGGCTGTCACGAGACCTTCGGGTTGCAGAGGTGCATGTTTCGCGTGAATTTCCCGGCACTATTGTTATTAGCATCGTCGAACGAAAGCCATTGGCCTATATCGCCAACAGTTACGGGTTTGTGGAAGTCGACAAACAGGGGGTTGTGCTGGCAGTTTATAAAAATTTAAAAAAAATACGGGTGCCGATGATTACCGGTGTACGGCTGGAATCGGGTTATGTGGGGGATCAGGTTCAGGATCGTGAGGTAACTACTATCCTAAGCTATTTAGCCAATATTGACGAGGCGACTTTAGACCAGCTTTCCGAAGTTAATATTAGCGGTGGACACATTTTTGCCTATACCAACAATTCCATTCAAATTCGCGTGGGCAGCGCTGAGCGATTAGTGGAGAAAGCCGAGCTTACCCAGGCTATGCTAAAGGAAATTCTGGAAAAAAATTTGATTGTCGAATATATTGATCTAAACTTTTCTTCACCGGTAATCAAATTCCAGACAACAAAGGAAGGAGTTAGTTAAAATGCTAGCTGTAAGGCAGGGACAAGCCGCAATTGCGTTTGTATGCGTAGTGCTTGGTGTCATGCTTGCTGTTCAATTCAGAACAACTCAGGATATTCATTCTACCGTTCCCTTTCAGCGGATCGAAGATTTATCGCAGCGCCTGAGCCAAACTGAGAAAGATCGTGATGCTTTATTAAACGAGGTGCACACGCTCCGTCAGGCCTCAGTAAACGCAAGCGGTTCACGTGAATCCGAGCTTACCAAGATGGGGGCGGGAGTGGTTGCCCTGCAGGGGCCGGGAATCATCGTTACAATAGATGACAGTAAACGTCCTTCAAAACCCGGTGAAAACCCTAACCTGTACTTAATTCATGACGATGATATATTAAAAGTAATCAATGAGCTATGGGCAGCCGGCGCTGAGGCTATTTCGATTAATGAACAGCGGCTGATTGCCAGTTCGGAGATTCGCTGTGCGGGTCCTACTTTATCGGTAAATAACACCCGTTATTCTCCCCCGTATGACATCAGAGCCATTGGCGATCCGGCAACTCTGGAAAATGCGCTTAAGATGCGCGGCGGTGTCGTGGAAACCCTGCAGTTTTGGGGCATACAGGTGACAATTAAGACGTTAGAGGATGTATTGGTGCCTGCTTACAAAGGAACATTCCGTTTTGAGTTTGCCAAGCCTGTCAAGGAGGCTGGTAAATAGTGGCTTTACCGATTGCCGGTCTTATGATTGGTCTTATCATTGGTACTTTATTTCCTGTCAGTATACCGGTAGAGTACGCAAAATTTATGTCTGTGGCCTTGCTGGCTTCACTCGACTCAGTTTTCGGCGGGCTGCGGGCAGCTGCTGAGGAGCGTTTTGACAATACGGTATTTATAACCGGTTTCTTTACAAACGCCTTATTGGCGGCTGGACTGGTTTATCTTGGTGAAAGATTGGGTATTGATTTATATTATGTCGCGCTATTGGCCTTTGGCTTGCGCATTTTTCAAAATTTAGCAATTATTCGTCGATATTTTTTAAAAAAATAATAACACTCAGACAACCGCCCTATTTGGCGGTTGTTGTTTGTTTTTGTCGGTAGCGCTCCTGCTCGCCAGGGCTTGGCGGAGAATTTATGAAATCGAATATTTTCTTTGTAACAAAAAAAGGGAAAATGCTACTTCTGTTGAAACAAACATATGGAAAGAAACATAATATTTGTGAGGATTAGGTTATGGGTAAGCAGGATATTTTAGCAATTGACTTGGGCTGCAGCCTGATTAAGGCGTTTTCCGGGTCGGTTGATAGTAATGGTAAGGTAGTGCCAACAGGGATCGGCGTTGTCCCAACCGATGGCTTTACAAAAGGCGTGATAACCAATCAGGATTCGGTGATAAAGTCCCTTAAGCAAGCAGTCGATTGTGTGGCTTCTGATACGGACAGTATAAATAGCGAGATTTATCTGGGCATTAGCGGTATGGGGCTGGAAGCCTATAAGGCTGTTGGCAGCATAGCGCTTACCGCCGGTAAAGTGGTTTCCGATCGTGATGTTGATCGCGTATGCCGGGCGGCTGTGCTGGCATCGGTAACGGAAGAGCTGGAAGTACTGCACGTTTTGCCGGAGTGTTTCAGGGTTGATGATGAGGTATTTTCTGCAGCACCGCTAGGCAAATCAGGCCAGCGTTTATTGGCTGAAGTTCAGATTGTGACTGTTCCCAAAACAATGCTCAACAGTTTTGTACAGGCGGTAGAAGCTTCCGGCATTCATATCGCGCGTATTGTCGCCAATGCTGTTGTTGCCGGGGCGGCGCTGACAGCGGGTTTGCCGGTTAAGCCTTGTATTGTATTAGATATTGGCGCAGGCAATACGGATATTATCATGTATAATGAATATGGGAAAATTCATAAGATGGGATCATTGCCGCTTGGCGGGGATTATATTACATCTGACATTATGCAGGGAGTCGGTATAAACTATGATCATGCCGAGGCAATTAAGCGCTATTTTTCTAAATTAGATAAAAAGCTGCACGGCAGCGGCGTGATTTTGGATTGTAATGACCAGGGGACTACGGATAAAAATATAGCCTATGATTTTCTGTATAACATCATTGAGAGCCGGGTCGAAGAAATCGTAGGAATTATCCATGCATACCTAAAACCGGCGCTGACTGAAGTGGCGGCCGAAAATACATATATCACCGGCGGCAGCTCACTTCTCAGCAGTTTTAGCGAATGTGTGGAACGAATCTTTGAAATGCCGGCCGGGCAAGCCGCAGCACCGCAAGGTTTATCCCCGGAATACTTCAGTCCGATCAATACGGCCTGCTACGGGGTTTTGGATTATGCCGCAGCCAGTCAGGCTCCGGCTGAAGGGACGGGTAATTCTATATCGTTATGGACGAAAGTAAGGCGATTTTTTAGACCGGCCCGCTGACAGCCAGTTTGCTCTTTCGTGCGGTTAAGGCTGTAAGAGGTTCATGGATGATTCGAACGAAGATTCAGGATAAATAGTGACTGGATCAAGTTTTTATTTTAGAAGGAGGATTTAGCGATGCTTGAATTTGATATGGATTTTAATCAGTTTGCTAATATTAAAGTTATTGGTGTAGGCGGCGGCGGAAATAATGCTGTGAATAGAATGATTACAGCCGGCTTGCAGGGGGTCGAGTTTGTATCGGTGAATACCGATGCCCAGGCCTTAATTCATGCGTTAGCGCCATACCGGATACAAATTGGCGAAAAGCTGACCAAAGGTTTGGGGGCCGGTGCAAATCCCGAAGTAGGTGAGAAAGCGGCGCAAGAGAGTAAAGAAGAAATCATCAAAGCGTTAAAAGGTGCGGACATGGTTTTTGTCACCGCCGGTATGGGCGGCGGAACCGGAACCGGCGCGGCTCCGATTGTGGCCGAATGTGCAAAAGAGGTAGGGGCGCTGACCGTAGGTGTTGTCACCAAACCATTTTCGTTTGAAGGGCGCCGGCGCCAAAGCCAAGCTGAACGGGGCACGGCAAAGTTAAAAGAGAAAGTGGATACGTTGATCACGATACCGAATGACCGTTTAATGCAGGTTGTCGACAAGCGTACTTCAATTATGGATGCCTTTAGAATTGCCGACGATGTTTTGCGGCAAGGCGTTCAGGGGATTTCCGATCTCATTGCCGTCCCCGGCCTGATTAACTTAGACTTTGCCGATGTTAAGACAATCATGACCGAGACCGGTTCGGCATTAATGGGAATCGGCATAGGTACCGGAGATAACCGGGCCGTGGTTGCCGCGGAAGCGGCAATTAAAAGCCCTCTGCTGGAAACTTCAATTGAAGGAGCCCGCGGGGTATTGCTCAATATTACCGGAGGCACCAGTCTGGGCTTATTTGAGGTTAATGAGGCTGCCGAAATTATTGCCAATGCCGCCGACCCCGAAGCAAATATTATTTTTGGGGCGGTTATTGACGAAAAATTTCAGGATGAGATTCGGGTAACCGTTATTGCTACCGGTTTTGATCCCAAACCTGCCAAAATATCCACCGGTAAAGTTGAAACAGCAAATATTGAAACCTTTAAGATGAAGGATTTAGATATCCCTGCCTGGATGCGCCGTTAGACCAAGCTGAGGATATAACATAGGGAGCGTCTTTAAATGCTTTTGCATTTTGAGACACTCCCTTTTTTATTGTGGAAAGCTGCTGTACAAATGATCTGTAATATAGTCATAAAATATTTAAGTTATTTACCATAAATTTACAAAGTTTGAAAGATTCAATTGTTATAATTGGAATGAATTCAACAGTATGGCCATATATTGTTATGAATAGCATATTGAAAATAGGCAGGTCTTGTAATGAGCGTTTATATTGATGTCCTGTTTGGACTTAACATAATGATGAACAGTATCATTCTCATACTCACTGCCTTGGCAGCGGGGATTGCCTATAAAAAATGGCGGATTCTAGCTGCGGCCTGTTTAGGAGGTGGATTTGTCGTAAGCGGCGTATGGCCTGAGTTCGTTTTTTTGCATAGTGCTCCAGCTAAATTAATGGTTTCAGTTGTTTTGATCATGGTTGCTTTTGGCGCCAGGTCTATGCGCATCAATGTGCTGCTGCTGGGAATCTTTTATGTGGTATCGTTTATTTTAGGAGGAGCGGTGGTGGGCTGGAGTTATTTTTGGCAAAATAGCAGTTATTTGCAGTTTGAGCATGCCCGGTTAAATCAGATTGACGCCGAAAGCTTAATTGCGGGAACGGCGGCAGGCGTGCTGCTTGTCGGCCTGGTTATGCGGCGAATGCTGTCCAGGATGTTCAGAAGGGGAAATTTTTATCCGGTAATGATTGAGTACAGGGGGCGCAGGGCTGAAGTAACTTCGCTGCTTGATACCGGAAACTGTTTATACACGCCGGTAGGCCGGAAGCCGGTAGTAGTTGTAGAGTACTCGAAGCTTAAGGGAATTTTAGGTGCTGCCGTTAGCGGTCATCTCAGCCTTACTGCACCGGAGTTGTGGCTGACAAATCTTGATGCCTGCCCTGACAATGACTGGTTGTCCAGAGTCCAAATCATCCCCTATCAGGGTGTTGGAACCCATAGTATGCTTTTGGGTTTTCGTCCTGACCAGGTGAGTATCGTGACAAAAAGTGGTTTACAGTCTGCCAAGGATGTAGTCTTAGCTATTTATACCGGGCATTTATCCAATGATGGTACCTATGCCGCACTATTGCATCCAGCAGTTATCAGCTCTATAGCTAATCAGGAGGAGGTCGGTGTATGCGCATCAGTTGGCCGATAATTAAGCTGCTTTTCAGAATCAAATTCATTGCATTATTGCAATTTTTGAGACTGCTTAAGCCTGACGAGGTATTTTATGTTGGCAGTACGGAAATATTACCGCCTCCTTTAAGTAATGATGAAGAAGTTTTTTTATTAAATCGTCTTCAGAAAGGCGATCATGCGGTTAAGAGTGTGTTTATTGAACGCAATCTACGATTAGTCGTATACATTGCCCGAAAATTTGAGAATACCGGCGTGGGAATTGAAGATTTAGTAAGTATTGGGACAATTGGTTTAATTAAAGCAGTAAATACCTTTGACCCGGTAAAGAAAATAAAGCTGGCGACCTATGCTTCACGGTGTATTGAAAACGAGATTCTGATGTATTTGCGCCGTAACAGCAAGACCCGGGCCGAGGTATCTTTTGACGAACCATTGAATATTGACTGGGACGGCAATGAGTTATTATTGTCGGATGTACTTGGTACTGAGAACGATATCATCTATAAATCAGTGGAAGAGGAAGTAGATAAAACCTTGTTATATGCAGCGATGAGTAAATTATCAGGGCGGGAAAGGCGGATCATGGAATTACGCTTTGGCTTAAATGAGGATGGGATTGAAAAAACGCAGAAGGATGTTGCCGATATGCTGGGAATATCCCAGTCGTACATATCCAGGCTGGAGAAAAGAATCATTAAGCGCTTGAGAAAAGAGATCAGCCGAATGGAATAGCTGTAAAAGCACCCTTAACGGGTGTTTTTTTATTTGCGGTTTTTAGCTTTGTGCTTTTAGTACAGTCAGCTTACCCTGGAGGACCAGGTAAGCTGTTTTTTTTATGCCAATATATATTATCGGATCGGGTGAATAAAAGCCGTCAGGCATGGCAATAATTCTCTTGTAACATAAAATCATGGAAACCAATTGGGAGGGTACTATTAATGATTGTAAATAAAGTAGAAATTTGTGGTGTAAATACGGCAAAACTCCCGGTGCTTTCCGCCAGTAAAATGCGTGAGTTGTTTGAAGTGTTACAGGGGGGAGAGTTGTCCGCCCGCGAACAGCTGATCTATGGAAATCTACGTTTAGTACTCAGTGTTATTCAACGTTTCAATAATCGCGGTGAATATGTTGACGACTTATTCCAGGTAGGCTGCATTGGTTTAATGAAAGCGATCGACAACTTTGACCTTTCGCAGAATGTAAAGTTTTCCACTTACGCTGTACCCATGATTATTGGAGAAATTCGACGGTATTTACGCGATAATAACCCGATCAGGGTCAGCAGGTCCATGCGGGATATCGCCTATAAAGCATTGCAGGTACGGGATTCCCTTGTCAGCAAATATTCCCGTGAACCTTCCATCAATGAGATTGCCGATGAGCTGAAAATACAACGTGAGGAAATTATTTTTGCTCTTGATGCAATTCAAGAGCCAATATCATTGTTTGAGCCAATTTATCACGATGGCGGCGATCCCATCTTCGTGATGGATCAAATAAGCGATGACCGGAATTTGGATATGAACTGGCTGGAAGGTGTGGCAATAAAAGAAGCTCTGCGGCGGCTAAGTGACCGCGAAAAGCATATTTTAACCTTACGCTTTTTTGAAGGCAAAACCCAAATGGAGGTTGCCGATGAAATTGGTATATCGCAGGCGCAAGTGTCACGACTGGAAAAAGCGGCACTAAGTCATATGCGAAAACATATTTGACTGGAGGCTTATATTTTGAGGAGAAATTTACAGAAAATAATTTTAATAGTAAGTATTTTACTATTTGTGTCCATGGGCTGGATTTTCCTAATTGAGGAAGTGAAGGACAATGCCCCGGCCACTTTTGGGCAGTCGGAATTAATCAGACTGCATGTGTTGGCAAACAGTGACAATCCGGAAGATCAACAATTAAAGCTTAAAGTACGGGATGCCATCATTGCCGATTTGGCGCCGCAGTTAGAGCATCTTACCGAACCCGAAGCAGCCCGCAGAGTGGTTCAAGATAATCAGAATAGAATTGTGGATATTGCTAAACAAGTGTTAAGTGAAAATGGCTGCAATTATCCCGTTGACATACAGTTTGGCCTATTTGATTTTCCGGTAAAATCATACGGTAATTTCGTTCTTCCGGCCGGTAAATATGAAGCTGTCCGTATTCTGATCGGTAGTGCCGAAGGTAAAAACTGGTGGTGTGTTTTGTTCCCGCCGTTGTGCTTTATTGATGTTACGAATGCAACGGCAGTACCGGCGGTGCAAGGGAAGGCCGCCGTAATAACGGAGAAAAGCCCAACAGAAATTGAAGTAAAATGGAAAATAGCAGAATTATGGCAGGCCCTCAAAGCAAGTAATATTGAATCATCAAACTGAGCACGTTCAGCCCTTGCCGGCATATAATGAATGTAGGAAACAACGGGAGGGGGCTGAATGTGGTGAAGACGTCTGATTTTAAAATGAAAGAAGTAGTGAATGTTAATGATGGTAAAAGGCTGGGAACTATTACCGATATCGAAATTGATATAGAAACCGGCAGGCTTACAGCGATCGTAGTGCCGGGGACGGGAAAATTTCTGGGCTTATTTGGGCGAGATGATGATATTGTGATTTCCTGGGAAAAAATAAATAAAATAGGCGCTGATGTTATTCTGGTAGAATCCTCGTTATGCAGCAATGGAAGTACGCAATAGGTATGCGAGTAATTGATCAGCAAGACTGTTCCCGGATTTTGGGGAACCCTTTAAGTTGGTGTAACGGCAGCACCGACTTGAAGGGTTTCTTTTTTATGTTTACAAAATTTCAACCATGCAGTATTGACAGTGCTATCCGGTATGTGTATAATCAATTTAAATTTAGCTTGATTTGTCATAAATGTGCATATGATGGTTGATCAGAAAACTGAAGGCCAAAGAAGTAGGACTAAACACCTGCATCTTTGGTTTTTTGTTGTTTTTGCTAAATAAGACTGCACAACGAAATGAATATTTGGGGGAATTCTTTTATGTCGGAACGTTATGAAAAAGGCCAGAAAAAAATGCAAGAAGTTATTGGAACATCAGGAAAGGCGGTAGTATCTTCATTTGAGAAAATTGCGCCGGATCTTAGCCGTTATATTGCCGAATTTCCCTTTGGCGATATTTACTCCCGTCCGGGACTGGATTTGCAAAAAAAACAATTGGTAACAGTCTCGTCGCTGGTTACACAGGGCGATACGGCGCAAGCTTTGGAAGTCCATTTAAATGCCGCTTTGAATGTGGGCTTGACGCCCAATGAAATAATCGAAGCGCTTTTGCAGCTGTTGCCCTATGCCGGTTGGCCCAAGGTACAGAATGGGGTCAATGTCGCGGTGAAAGTATTTAAAGAACGCGGGGTAGCGCCTGTTTGGTAAAAAAGTAAGGATAGGCCTTGAAATCATGGATTTTGGGTGAGTCCAACCTGACCGCACTTTGTTTAAAAATCTTGAATTTCCGATTTACCTGTATCTGAAGGAGGAGGCCAGTTTGATAGAGATACGTAATTTACAAAAGTCATATAACAATACTGCGATATTAAAAAATATTAGTTTAGTCATTCAAGACAGCGAAATTTATGGCCTTGTAGGCCGGAGCGGCGCCGGTAAATCCACGCTTCTGCGGTGCATTAACGGGTTGGAAAAGTACGACTCGGGGAGTCTGAAAATTGATGGATTTGATATCAAACAACATAGTGAAAAAAAAATAAGGCATTTCCGGAAAAATATCGGGATGATTTTTCAACATTTTTCATTGATGGAACGTAAGACCGTGTATCAGAATGTTGCATTGCCAATGCAGTGCTGGGGGTATGACCAGGATAGTATTGATAAACGGGTCAGAGAGCTGCTGAAAGTTGTCGAGCTTGAGGAAAAAATCAATGATAAACCCAGGATGCTGAGCGGTGGACAGAAGCAAAGAGTGGCAATCGCCAGAGCTTTGTCTCTCAATCCGAAAATCTTATTATGCGATGAAGCAACGTCAGCGCTTGATCCGAAAACCACCCAGTCTATTCTTGCACTGTTAAAGATGATTAACGAAACCTTCAATATTGCCATAGTTATCGTTACCCATCAAATGTCGGTAGTAAGAAAAATCTGTCATAAAGTATCTATTCTGGAAGGTGGAGCGATTTCTGCAAGCGGAACGGCCAGCAGCGTATTTTTGGAGCAACCGCAGTCACTCAAAAATCTTCTGGGTGAAGAAGACGATGAACTTATTGCCGGCGGAGGCAAAATGATCAAAATTATCTATGCGGAGAGCAGCGACAATAACAGACTGCTTTCTGACATGGCGCGGCAACTCAATGTTGGATTTTCTTTGTCAGGGGCGAAACTGGAAAGATACCGCGATGCAGTCCTTGGTTCTTTAGTAATTACTGTTGATGACGAACGAGTGCAGGATATTGGACAATACCTGACAGAACGGGGCGTTTCCTGGGAGGAGTTAAGCAATGGATGATATTTCTAATCTTATTTATAAAATTGTCGTGCCTGAGTTTTCGAAAACGCTGTTTATGGTCTTTTCGGCTACCGTGCTTTCGGCAGCAATCGGGTTTATGCTGGCAATCCTGCTAACTGTGAGCCATAAAGACGGACTCAAGCCTAACCGATATTTATATCAAGTGCTGGATACAACAATTAATATCGTCAGGTCTTTTCCGTTTATTATACTTATTGTTGCCATTATTCCGCTGACCCGGGCAATTGTGGGGACTTCCATTGGGGAGAAGGCGGCTATTGTCCCGTTGACTATTGCTGGCGCGCCATTTATTGCCCGGCTTGTAGAAGGAAGCCTGAGAGAAGTGGACAAAGAGCTTGTTCAGGCGGCAAAATCTTTTGGCGCAAGCAATTTTCAAATTGTTTTCCGCATCATGATTCCGGAAGCGGTGCCGTCCATAATTTCCGGAATTACGCTGGCAATCGTTGCGATTCTTGGCTGCACTGCAATGGCTGGAGCAGTGGGCGCCGGGGGATTGGGCGCTGTGGCGATAACCTATGGCTACGCTAATTTTGACAATACCATTATGTATGGAACTGTTTTTTTTCTTATTATTTTGGTACAAGTCATTCAGTCTGCGGGTAATTATCTATATAAAATATTGAAGTAAAAAAGAGGAGTGGAAACTATGAACAGAGTTGCAGCAATTGTATTAACATTGATCCTTGCCATTGTATTTGCCGGCTGCGGCAATAACCCGACCAACACGAACACGCCGGAAAAGAGAACTGTGGTTGTGGGTGCATCCCCTATTCTTAAGGATATACTAACTGTCGCCAAAGAAGAGTTCGATCAAGACGGCTATACCATGGACTTGAAAATATTCGATGATCTTGTCACGCCGAATATAGCCCTGCAGGAAGGTAGTGTCGATGTTAACTTTTTTCAGCATGAACCTTATCTGCTGCAGTTTAACCAGAATAAAGGAACGACTCTGGTTAAATATCATGAGGGAATAATCAAGTATTACATGGGGTTGTTCTCAAGAAAAATTACAAATCTTAACGATCTGACGGATGGAGCCAGCGTTTCTATTCCTAATGATCCCAGCAACAGGACGAGAGCTTTAAAACTTTTGCAAAGTGCTGGCTTAATAAAATTGAAAGAGGGCGTTGCCCTGCCGACGAAACTCGATATAGTTGAAAACAGCAAGAGCCTGAATATTATTGAAACTGATGTGATGAAACTTGTCAGTTCTCTGGATGATGTGGATTTATCGGCCATCAATTCTTTTGTCGCGGCACAAGGCAATGTAGATCCCAAAACGGCCATTGCAGTAGAGGATAAGAGTGAAAGTGATAAATTTGCCCTTGTTATAGCTGTGAAGAAGGATCAGAATAACGAAAAGTATGCGGAACGGCTTGAAACAGCATTGAAATCGGAGCGGGTAAGACAGTTCTTGGAAACTAAGTACAAAGGTGCTGTTCTTCCATTATTCTAGGTAAGCAGAGGAGGCTGGCAGATACCAGACTCTTTCTTCTTCTTGTTTAGCCTAAGGAAAAGGGGTCTTTAACTATGAATGCTCTGATGCAGGCGTTAACTAAAATATCACCGGACATTACAGAACTAACCAATATACCAGTACCTCAATACGGCTTACGGGAAGTGCTGGTGCGGGTACGGTCGGCTGCGTTGTGCGGCACCGACCTGCATATACTTAACTGGAATCAGTGGGCGCAAGGGGCCGGCATCAAATTGCCGGTTATTATGGGACACGAGTGTTGCGGTGATGTTGTTGCTGTCGGCAGCGAAGTAAAGAATATTGAGGTCGGCGACAAGGTGGTGGCTGAGACCCATATCCCATGTGGTGCGTGCTACCAATGCCAAAACGGTGAACAGCATATTTGCAATAACTTAAAGATGTTCAGTATCCATATGGACGGGTGTTTTGCCGAATATACCGTAATTCCAGCAGCCTGCATCCGCAAAATTCCCCGGGAGATTTCTTATGATGTAGGTGCGGTGATGGAACCGCTGGGAACTGCTTTGCGCGGTGTTAATGCTACTCAGGTTGGCGGGAGTCGTGTAGTAATTATCGGCTGCGGACCTATTGGCCTGTTTGCCGTTGCTGCGGCTGCCGCACTTGGAGCGGCTCAGATAGTTGCTCTGGACATTAGCGATCTCCGGTTAGCTGCAGCGATAAAAATGGGTGCCGACATTACACTCAATGCTGTGGATAAAAATACCGATCAAATCGTGCTGAAAGCTACAGGCGGTTATGGTGCGGACGTGATTATCGAAGCTTCCGGAAGTCCGGAAGGACTTAAGCAATCCTTCCGGCTGCTGCGCAAAGGCGGGAGAGTTGCTTTGATCGGTTTGCCGGATAAACCGGTAGAGTTGGATTTAGTTAAAGATGTAGTGTTTAAAGAGGCTAAAATCATCGGCATTCATGGTCGTGAAATGTTCAAAACCTGGACGCAAATGGAAAGTTTACTGGTTAGCGGCAAGCTTGTTGTCGATCCGGTGATTACGCATATTTTACCGCTCACGCAATGGCGGGAAGGAATTGAACTGGCCAAGAGCGGACAGGCATGTAAAGTGATCTACCATCCATAAAGTGAACTTCACTTCTGCATCTCCATAATTTTTCTGACAAAGCAAAAGCACCCTCGCCATCCGTCCGTGGAGCTAAAATTAGAAGTTCTTCATCGTTGCTTTGAACTCGGAGAAGATGTAAAACTGTATCAGACGAAATTGGATACAGCCGTGCCAGTATTTATGCATGGCGTCGCAAATACATCTAAAGAGGAACAATCGCACTGATGAATCCGACTGATGCTCCCCGTGGTGAACTTACAGAAGGGATTGCCTCTTCCTCAGAAGAGATCGACGCAATCAGAGCCGAAATGCAGGATATGCAAATGCAGATTGACATCTTGAAGGAAACCATCAATGTATTAAAAAAAGACCCAGGCGTCGATCAGGAGGCTCTCAGGAATCGAGAGAAGGCAGTGATTATCGACGCCTTGAAAAGTAAGTATTCACTGCCGCAACTGTTGGGTGCGCTCAATTGTTCCCGGAGCAGCTACTATTATCAGCGGCAAGTCCTATGTAGCGAGGACAAATATCGGTCTGTCCGCGAACACATAAAAAAAGTATTTGCGGATAACCATGGTCGATACGGATACCGAAGGATCCACGCTTTTCTTACAAAAGAGGGTACGCGTCTGTCTGAAAAAGTAGTCCGCAGGCTGATGAAACAGGATGGGCTGGCTGTTTCCGGTCGGGAAGAAGAGAAAATATAGTCCGTATAAAGGCGAAATCACACCGGCAGTTCCCAATGTTCTGGAGCGGAATTTTCAGGCGGATAAACCGAATCAGAAATGGCTTACCGACATAACCGAGTTTGCGCTTCCCACTGGCAAGGTGTATCTTTCACCAATCATTGATTGCTTTGACGGCATGCCAGTCTGCTGGAAGATAGGCACTTCGCCGGATGCGAACTTGGTAAACACCATGTTAGACGATGCGGTATCCGGCTTACAGGACGGAGAGCACATCCGATTATTCATTCGGATCGAGGGTGCCATTACCGCTGGGCTGGCTGGATAAGCCGTATGGAGCAGGCACATTTGATACGATCCATGTCAAAGAAAGGTTGCTCCCCAGATAATTCTGCTTGCGAGAGCTTCTTTGGCAGGCTGAAAAACGAAATGTTTTACGGAATATCATGGGCAGGCGTTACGGTCGAAACCTTCAGGCAGAGGATAAACGCTTACATGGAGTGGTATCGAAAAGAGCGGATAAAAATGTCATTGGGCGCTATGAGCCCAATAGAATACAGACAAAGTCTAGGGCTCGTAGCTTGAGTCTAAGATTTTGTCCGCACCCCCCCCTTGTCGTACGCTGCCTGTGTTTGTAATAAGCCACTTGTTCTGATATTGACTGACAATAACCGCATAGGTTAATAAGAAATCATCGATTTGGTTTAACTATGAAAATCTACGATTGACATTTGGCGCAGCCTCCTTAAATTTATATTTTTTAGTAAATGAGCCTAATCAGGGGGTGAGTTAGCATTCTTTCATTATTGTAACTAATGTTGGCGGTATCGGCAATGTCCGATACAAACGAATGTTCGAAATAGATACCGGCAGCTTGATTTTTGTACACCCTCCATGTTTTGCTAAAAAAACAAACTGACATATGAATAGCGATGCCAGTTTGTATGATTTATTGGATATTCAACCTTTGGCTTTCTTGTTTCTGTACGTTTGTTCTGGAGCTGTTCATTCAGGGGCTCTGAGATTACTTGAAATCTAGATGGATTCTTCCGTTTTACATTAAAGGAGAAGGAGATTATTTGCTATATACTTTTTTGGGCAACGTGATGCTCTTATTACTAAATTCCAGTAGGACTTCATGCCATTTATGCGTTACTATGTCAATTTGCTCTCTTGTTACATCAAGTATTGGCCGAAAACGAATAGAATTTTGTCCACATCCAATAAAAATTACTTTTTTATTAAAAAGCATTTTTAAAATGGTATCTCTAATTATTTGATTTGGCAAATCTAAAGCTACAAATAATCCTAAGCCGCGAACATTCGATATGAGCGATGGAAATAATTTTTGTAAATAATATAATTTTTCTAGTAGATAGTTCCCTTGTATTTTGGCATTTAGTAATAAATTTTCTTCCTTGATGATTTTAATATATTGTTTTAATCTAATAAAATCGACAATATTTCCACCCCAAGTTGAATTAATCCGGCTTGATAATTTGAAAACATGATTTTCTACTTCATCTAGTCGTTTACCAGCTAAAATGCCGCAAACTTGTGTCTTCTTACCAAAACATACAATGTCTGGAGTTAAGTTAAAATGTTGATGCGCCCATATTTCTCCAGTCATACACATCCCGGTTTGAACTTCATCAATAATGAACAACACATCATTTCTAAATGCAAGTTCCTGTAAATTTTGTAAAAATTCTTTTCTAAAATGATTGTCTCCCCCCTCGCCTTGTATTGGCTCAATAATTATAGCTGCAATTTCTTTAGCGTTTGTCTCTAAAATCATTTTAATTTTCTGTAGTGCTTTATCTTCTTCTAACTTTATAGAAAGAATATTTTCCTCAATCGGAAACTTAACTTTTGGATTATTTATTCGCGGCCAATTAAATTTCGGAAATCCAGCAACTTTAATTGGGGTAGTATTTGTCAATGATAATGTATATCCTGAGCGGCCATGAAAAGCTTCTTTGAAGTGGATAATTTTTAATTTATCGGGCTTAATACAATGCTTTCCAATATTTTTCTTTAATTTCCAATCGAAAGCGGCTTTTAACGCATTCTCAACTGCTAAAGCTCCCCCATCAATAAAAAATATATATTTTAAATATGCTGGTACAGCAAATTCTTTAAACGCTAAAACGGTCTCAATGAATTGCTTTGTATAAATATCAGAGTTAGTAACTTTCACTAATGCATATTTCCCTATTTCTTGTATAAAGTTTTGATTATTCATCTTAGGATGATTGTATGAAATGGGGATAGAAGCAAAACCTGTGAAGAAATCAATGTATTCTGTATGAGAAACAGTATCGTAAATAATATTTCCTCTGCTTTTATCTAAATCCATAAGTAACGGAAAGCCATCAGTTAGCATATATTTATTTAAATTTTTCAATAAGTTTGTAACAGCCATGTCATCGATCCTTTCATACAAAGGACTTGAGAACTGCATAAAAATGTTATTTAGCTAACATTTTTATGCCAGCAAAGAGGGTCAAAAGCAACTAAATCTCCTGTTTGTGCATAAGTTACTCCTCTGCAACCGTAGCATTTTTCATGATAGGTACATTCTTTACATTCACCTTGAATATTTTTATCTATATTACGCATCAGACTTATAAGAGGGGATTCCTGAATTATAGTTGACAGGCTTTTTTGTCGAATATTACCACAGTGTATATTTACGCCTGAACAGAGTTGTACATATCCTTGTGTATCAATATGACAACTGAAAAAGTGTTTTACACATCCTTCTTCACTCATTGATGGCAAACATATAGCTAAATCATGATTTTTCAGCTTTACAATTTTTCCCGCCAATTGCTCAATTTCTTCCTTTGAAACATACAATTCATCATGTTCTCTACTTCTTCCAGATGAAATTAATCTTAAAAAGAAAGGGTCTATATTCCTGCTCTTAACATAATCCCACAATTCAGGTAAATATGCATAATTTTTACTGGTTATTACGGAGTTAGTTGTAAGCGGAATTTTATCAGTATAACCCACTGTAATTAAATTATCTATACCGCCGATTGTCTTTTCAAAGGCTCCAATACAGCCAACCATTTCATCATGCACACAAGCATTTGCAGATTCAAGACTAACACAAGGATGTACATTTAATTCAAACATTTTTTTTGCGATTTCTGGAGTAATGCAAGTTCCATTAGTAAAACATAATGTTTTCATACCTAGTTGATTAATATATTCTGATAATTCAAAAAAATACGGATAAATAGTTGGTTCGCCACCAGTTAAGGTAATTGTTCTTCCTCCAAGATTGGCAACATCTTGAACAACTCTTTTGATTTCATGAAAACTCATTTCATCTTTTAATTGATTTCCTGATTCAGAGTAACAAAAATACATCTCAAATTACATTTACGCGATACTTCAATATCGCAATTTAATAATTTACCGTTTTTTCTAGCTTCTTCGATTTCTTGCTTGTTATATACCCATGCGGAACCAGGAAAATGCTTATGAGCCATTGTAAATCCTCCTTTAAATTTTAATTATACTAAATATAACAAACTTTCAGGGAGCAGATTTATCATAAAATAATATTTTTTTATCCACTTTATCCTTAAATTAAGTATGAAAGCTATTGTTAATTGGGTTGTTATTTTTGTAATACAGTTTAGAAATAATGAGTAAAACGGCTTGCAGCAATAGTATTTGAGAGAATAGAGAAAACCCTAATAAATAGTTAGTATTTTGGATATAATTGGTTAATAGTAACGGGCCCCAAAACATGCCTAATCCCCAAAGCAAATAGAAGATTGCACTAATTGTTCCTTTGTGGTTTTCTGTAACCTTCTCATTAAGAAACGCCATAGATGATAAATAGTAAGTCCCTAAGCCGAAACTGGAAAAGCATAAAACTAAAATAAGTGTGAAATATTCATAATTTAAAAATAGCAATAAACCAAATGACGCAATTAACATGCCGGTAACCATAAAAATTTCTCTTCCTAATCGATCAGATAACCAACCAATGATGATTTGTGCTGTACTGATCGCAATATAAAACAATGAGAAGAAAGCGTTTATATAGGATTGATCATATTTTTGTTCAGTTAGTAAAAACGCTGGAATGATTGTCATGAATATCCCAAATCCAGCCCCATATAATGTGATGCCAAGGCATACGACTAAAATCTGTGGGCTTTTCATTAAAACGAAAAAATTCTTAAGAGCTACTGTTTGTGATCGTGTATTTTGTTTATGTGGTTTACGGATATTTTCCATGAAACAAGAAATTAGTATAACGCCAAGTGCGCATAAGACAGCATACAGCAAGAATATTTGTTTATCTGACCATTTTTGAAACAATGTCATCCGTAAAAGAGGACCAGTAGTCATACCCAAATAAATCGAGGCATTATATACTCCAATTGCTTTTCCTTTATGACCGGCGTACCGTATAGATAATGCGGCAGGCGCCAAACCTAGAATTGGTGCTTCACCTATTCCTTGAAGTATTCTTCCTAAAAATATTAAATTTACATTGGTGGTGAAGAAGAACAATAACCCCGCAACAACGCTGAGGACGTATCCCATAAATAAAAAAGGCTTATTCCCGTGACGATCAGCAAGTAATCCTATGGGAAGTTGTGCAACCACTTGAGCAAAAGCATAAGTTGCCGCTAAATACCAAACGAAAGAAACCGTATTCGATAAGGATATGACTGTTTGTGGTAATAAAGCAAGAACCATACCATCACCGAGCATAAGTACAAAAGCCGAAAAACTTAAAACGATTAACTGACGATGTGTAGACATATTTACTCCTCCTAAATTAACAAATAAAAAAGTAAGGCATAGTTAGCCTTACTCAATTATAAACACGATCAAAGAACTAATTCTTAGCGATATAAAAGTTTTTTTTCCTTGTTCTTTGAATTTTTTTCGATATTTTTGCGGTGTTGTTCCTTCGTATTGCTTAAATAATCTTGTTAAGGATGCTTGATACTCATAGCCAACTTGTTGAGCAATATCCAGAATGGAAAAATTTGTTTCTGTTAGCAGGCGTTTGGCTTCTGCTAATCTCAAGTTATGAAGAAATGTTTGCACATTGATTCCCATCTTTTTTTCAAACCACTGACTATAATAGTTGGCCTCATAATGTTCTAACTGAGCTAATATTTTGAGCGATATGCGCGAATGATAGTTTTCGCGGAGATAACGAAGGGATGCAAATTCGTGACCCCGCTGTATTAAGTGAAACGAATAGTAGAGTAACTGCTTGATCGCTGTAGTATTTGTTGTTGGATTTTGATATTCATTGAGCATTAAGAACCGTAACGCCTGCCATTGTGCATCAAAATCCAGAAATTTTACTTCATTTGAGCAACTTTCAGCAATAAATGCTGGAATAAAAAATACTAAAAATTTGTTTCTATCCTGGGAAAAGTAACTATGTTCATATTTAGGAGGCAAAAACAGAATATGCTTTAAATCCACAATCATAGATTGGCGGTCGGTTTGTAAATTTAAAGTACCTTGCAGTGGCAAAATTAGATGACCGAAATTATGCACATGCTTATGGATAGTGTTTTCAAAGCAAATGTTCTCTAAATAGGGAATGTTCGGCTGTTTCATTTCTGCTCCTTTCAATAAAGTAACTGCAAGATTGGTATCTCATATTAAGTACTTTGAATTGTAATGGCGGCAGGACTGGCAATATAAAATTACCCCAATATATAATGTCATAATTATATATTGGGGTAATTGGTAAGTCAATAATTACCATATTTTTATCATTTATAAAATATAAAAAACGAACTGGCCATAAGCCTTTAGTAAAAAAACAGTAATCTTGGCGATAAGTGCATAATTGAAGAGACAATGTCTCTTGCTATATTGCAGATTGGACTAAAAAGGAGTGTCTTTAAATGCTTTTGCACTCTGAGACACTCCTTTTGTTCGTTGCGTTTTCTGTTAAGAATTTGCTCTAGCAGGATTACTGGTCAGTAGCTTAAGGCACCAGATACCGGACAGGCCCACTAAAATATAGACAGCACGGCTAAGTATTGATTGTTGTCCACCAAAAATGCTTGCTACCAAGTCGAATTGAAATAATCCTACCAATAGCCAGTTAAGTGCGCCTACAATTACTAAAACCAAGGCAAATTTATCCATAATGAAGCTCCTTTCCAATTGATACGATTAATATTGGTTAATTTTACTGTTTTTATTCATAAATAAAGGAAGGTTTTGCTAAAAAGGAGAGAGGGAGTCAGGACTTTTTTGCTTTTTAGACTATCTGTACTCGAAAAAGACAGGTTTCTGACAGTAACTGAGAGACTGTTTGGAAAAATTAGCGAAAAGATTTGTTTGCAGGCTTTTCTTATTAGCTGTACGGATAAAAGAATAGAGGCCAGCGGAAACTGCTGATTATTGAAACAATTTGTCGATAAATAATTACGGGCCGATGCTAGGAAATGTGCTGGTTTTACAAAAGCATTGTGCTATAATTTCTCATAAATATGAGATTGTTAAGGAGGATGAATATGTGTACAGATATATGGAAGGAAGTTGAAAAACTGCAGCTGGAACTGCATGATGTTGTGAGTAAAAAGGGAATCGGCTCTCCTGAAGCAATCCGGGTCAGCCAGGATTTCCGGGAAAAGATGGATGAGTATAGAAGATGCAGTACGCAGCGTTAGTAGATTGATAGTCAAACATTCCGGCCGCTTTCCAGGCCGCAGCCTTGGCAATAATTCAATATTGTTTTATCAATTTAGTTCGGGCTGGCGGCAAACGCGGGTTCGAATTTTTTGTTGCTTCGGCTCCAACTTAAATCTAAGGTTTAACCGGTAATATAGTAAATGATTTTCATTGGCTGGAGCGACCTTTAGCGCGTGCTGCTTGGAATTGATTTTTATGCTGTACACAGTAAGTTCAAGAAATAGAATATTACGATAGTTTTCAATGAAAGGTGAAAGGGGTTAGGACAGAAATGGTGAATAATAAAAGATATATAAATATAAAGTAGTGGTTTTTATTAAACGGCGTGATAGTGCTGTTGTATTTGGCCGGCAAAAGGATTTTTTAATTATTTTCCTTGAACCGGCGTTTATATTGATGTTGAGGGCAGTGATTTAATGTTAAAGCAAAGTAATCGTTTTTTCGTCTTTGATCTTTTTCCTTCAACCTGGTTCACCATAGTATTGGCGGCATGCAGCTTACCCCTGGGTTTGTTTCTTCCGTCAAGATGGGGCTGGGAAAATGGTCCAATAGAAAATATACAAGTCCTTATTCTCGCTTTTGGTCTGGCATGTTCTCTGCTTGCAGCCTATTTAAGTCGTGATGATAAGAAAATTCGTAATCTGTGGGGTTACTCCGTCCTTATCTGGCTACTGATGATTGGGCGTGAATTGAGCTGGGGGAGGGTGTTTTTCGAACCGGTTATCATTGGTCCAAATGGCCCCGGATTTCCGTCAATTCACCAGATCTGGTACGGAAATTTTGTTTATCCGCTCAATACCCTTGCCATTATTGTGCTATTGGCCGGGGTGTGGCGCAATTTCGAACCGGGCAACCTTAAACGGTCAATCAGCATATCGGCGATCGATGGATTGGTATTGATTATCGCCGCAACGGTTTCACAGCTTGTTTTTGAAAAAGAGTTGATTCCGGAGCTGGCCTTTTGTTCACAAATACTGGAAGAAATCTCTGAATTGCTTGTTTACTGGTCCTTGGTCAGCATAGTGCTTGTGGCTGGTTGCAAAAACAGACGAAGCGCTTAAGCTATGGGATAACCATAACTTGTCTTATTTTTTCGCAGGAGGTAGCAGGAGCGTACTAATGATAAGATACAACAATCCGGCTGGTATTTTTATGCCGGCCGTTTTTTTATTTGAGACGCAGGCAACAAATAAATTGAGAAATAGGAACAAAAAGCAACTATGGAACAGGCCGGCCGGGACTGTAAATTAAAACTGGCTGATCATTAAGACCAGCCAGGTAAAAGAGGGAGGTTAATTAAATGGGTGGTAATTAAAAAGTGGTTATTAGTATCTATATTACATAATATGAACTTTACCGGAATTCGTGACACAATTAACGAAAGTAGTGCTGCTGCCACCTAGTACCTGCAAGATGATGGCGAGCTGATTTTTCGTAAGATAAGGCGGAGGAATGAGGCATACCGGGACGTATGCCGATTAACGACAACGCAGCAGTGTTGAAAAATCGTTGGAAATAAAACAGAGCAGCTTGTGCTGCTCTCAGGTTGACGGATGATTTGGTCCGTCCATATGCCGATTACCAAATTTCGTTTGATTTTTATTTTCCTCGTTTTGTTTTTTTGCTTTTTGTTGCGCCATTGAATCATTTGATGGCTTTTTGCCCATAAAATTACCTCCCTTCCTGAAAGTAGTGTTTACCTGATCCATTCATTCAATACGGCAATTAACAAGAAAGCTTTCAGCCCGGCTGACGCATTTACCGCAAGCTTAACTGCATGGATTTTGCCTTCTAATAAAAAACAAAATATTCATGATTATAATAAATCCAAGATATTACCTGAATGCCATAAGGGGGAATATTAAGGTGTACAGCTTTTTTGGCGGAATTGTGTTAGGTGTGCTGACAGCGTTGGTGTTTTTTGGCTACGCTTTTTTATACTATTGTAAAAAGAATCACATGTATTAAATGTAAACATTATCTTAATTCCTTTGCAAAAATTTCCGGCAGAAAACTGACGCAAAATATGATAAAATATAAAACGTTAGGTCTCCGTATCGCCCGCAAGATCATTCTTTGCGCAGTTTAGAAAGGTTGTGAATGGTGTGAGGACGCGGTTGCGCGATATATTCAGCATGAATGTTGTAGATTTGTTTAATCGTAAAAGAAAGCAAACATTACGGAAAAGTGAGCGTTCACGTTGCCAGTATCAAGAAGTATTTAATGATAGCCAGGAAGTAAGTCAAATTATTTATAATCGTTCTTAGCTGGCGATTATGGCAGAACAATACTTATTTGCTTTTCGTTGATTTCATATCATGGCATAGCCGTCTCGACGGCTTTTTTTTTGTTATCCAGGTTTTTCTATATATATTCTAAAAGATACCAGATATACTAAGCATAACCTCAGAGCAACCGGGCAACTGGTGTAGCTAGTATGCTCTTTGGTATTCCTGAAACACCAATTGAGAGCTAACGATATTGGCGATAAAGTCTAATAGGAAGGCGAGGATATTATGAACAGTGCAGGTAAAAAAATAGCGGCTTTTTCATTGGCAGTTCTTTTGCAGCTAGGGCTGGGAGCGGCGGTAACTGAGGCGGCGCCTGGCCATGATTCTCCCCCCTGGATTGCACAGCATTCTGAACGGGACAAAGGACGGCATGGCCAAGACCGAATGCAACAAGAACGCCGCGAAAATGAACGTCATGAAAAAGAAATGAAACGCCGCCCCAATGAAAGCAGAAAGCAATGGAAAGAGCGCCAAAAGCAGGAAAAAGAGCGCCATGAAAGAGCATTGCGGGCCATTAGAGTTGAGCACCAGCGTCACTAATGCAACGGGTGTTAAATCCATAGGATGCAAAAAGTATTGCTTTGCTGACAAGCAGACAGTTTAGCGGGCAAGAGGGTGTCTTAAATGCTTTGGCATTTTAAGACACCCTCTTGTCTAACACTCAGCAATTCTAAGTGCCGATCTTTTCTGCTCAGCCGCCCTGCCTGCCAGTACCTTGCGTCCAAGCCCTGAATGCTGCAGCTACTGACGGATGAATTACCGTAATACGGCGTCGTCTAAAACTAACATCTAACTGTGCCAAGGCACTGGGAAAAAACTGTACTATAAACTGAATGCTTGTCATAGCCTTTTAATGAGGTGATGGATGGTGAAGCTAA
Source organism: Dendrosporobacter quercicolus (assembly GCF_900104455.1). NCBI lineage: Bacteria > Bacillati > Bacillota > Negativicutes > Selenomonadales > Sporomusaceae > Dendrosporobacter > Dendrosporobacter quercicolus. The sequence continues at coordinate 635,800 of NZ_FNHB01000001.1, read as the reverse complement.
GAAATAGCAACAGTGAATATTCCAGTTGTATTTCTGACCTGAAAATGAAGGAAGTGATCAATATTATCGATGGCAAACGCCTGGGTGCTATCACTGATATCGAAATAGATGTTGATTCCGGTAAACTTACGGCGATTGTAGTTCCGGGGTCAGGAAAAATCCTGGGATTATTCGGCCGCAATACCGATATTGTCATTCCCTGGGAGAAAATTGTTAAGATTGGCATTGATGTAATACTGGTGGAATCAGTGACTTTTGCGGATATAAAACCCTTGGAGAAATAAAAAAACGCGAACCGTCAGGATCGCGTTTTTTATTTTTAGTTTGATTTTTGTTGCAGGAATTATACAATATATGGCGTAATTTTATAGATATGAATACAATATATAGATAACTCAGCGTGATTTAAGCCCTGCAGCAATGATTGAGGTGGAGTTCCTGCTCCGCCTCAATTAAATCTCATTTTGTGTTGGATATGGGCTAAAGGGGTGGATGTATGCGTTGTCCATTTTGTGGATGGGCCGAAAGTAAGGTAATTGATTCACGTTCAGCTGAAGAGGGCGTTTCCATACGGCGCAGGCGGGAATGTTTAACCTGTGGCAAGCGATTTACTACTTATGAGGTTGTTGAGCAAATTCCTTTAATGGTGATAAAAAAAGATGGCCGCCGGGTAATGTTTGAACGAAACAAGCTGTTGACCGGATTGATCAGGGCCTGTGAAAAACGTCCGATTTCAATTGATACGATTGAGTCTGTTGCTGACCGGATTGAAAAGGAAATTAGAAATTCCCTGGAACGGGAAATACCTACCCAAACGATCGGTGAATTGGTCATGCGGCATTTGCGGGAGGTTGATCAGGTAGCCTATGTGCGATTTGCATCAGTTTACCGTCAATTTGCCGATATCAATAATTTTATGCAGGAACTGGAAAACTTGATGAAAGTGCAAAAGCCGGAAGGCGATATTGCGAAAAGTGAGGAATCATAATGTTTACAAAGATTAGGAAACGGGACGGGCGGGAAGTTGAATTTGATGAGGGGAATATTACCGATGCCATTTTTAAAGCTGCCAAAGCTGTCGGCGGGGCGGACAAGCAGCTTGCAATAGAGTTAACGCTGGATGTGTTAAAGCATCTCAAACAACGGCACAGCGGCAGAGTATTCAGCGTAGAGGATGTCCAGGATACGGTAGAGAAGGTGCTGATTGAACGGGGCCATGCCAAAACAGCCAAAGCCTACATTCTTTACCGGGATAAGCGCACCAGAATGCGGGACGCAAAGTCGGACTTAATGGATGCGGTGGCCGACATTTTAATTGAAACCAATCGTGAAAACGCAAATGTGTCCAATTCCCCGTCAGCAAAAATGCTGCAAATTGCCAGCGCAGCAAGTAAAGCTTACTATCTTAACCGGCTGATACCGGAGAATATCTCATCCGCGCATATTCGCGGCGATATCCATATTCATGATCTTGATTTTTACGGCAAGACACTCACATGCGTCCATATTCCGCTGGGCAAGCTTTTACAGTCCGGCTTTAATAACGGACATGGTTTTATCCGTCCGCCGAAACGGCCGGCTTCGGCAACGGCCTTGGCGGCCATTATTTTACAAAGCTCGCAGAACGATATGCATGGCGGTCAGTCGTTTGCGTTTTTTGATCGTGATATGGCTCCCTTTATGGCTAAAGCCGGCGAGGCGGAAGTCTATCAGGCAATGGAAGCGCTGATTTATAATTTAAACAGCATGCATAGCCGGGCCGGAGCGCAAGTGCCATTTTCCAGCCTTAACATTGGCACAGACATAACGCCGCCCGGCCGGATGGTGATAAAAAATATCCTGCTGGCTTATGAAAAAGGCCTGGGAAGAGGGGAGAACCCGATCTTCCCGAATATTATTTTCCGGATCAAGGAGGGGATTAATTTAAATGCCGGTGATCCCAATTATGATTTATTTAAACTGGCCATCCGGGTTGCCTCCCAGCGTTTAAATCCAACCTTTAGTTTTATGGATTCGTCCTTTAACCGCCCCTATGGCGATCAGGTCGGCTATATGGGCTGCCGCACCCGCGTAATGTCAAATGTATGCGGTCCCGAGGTTACCGACGGACGGGGGAATTTAAGCTTTACAACAATTAATCTGCCCCGTTTGGCCATTAAGGCGGAAAGAAATATAATGAAATTTTACCAAAGCTTGTCTGACCTGATTGATCTGACGTGTGACCAGCTTTTGCACCGCTATCAGATTCAAGCCGGCCTTAAGGTCAAGGACATGCCGTTTTTAATGGGTCAGGGGTTATACCTTGATTCCGATCAATTGTCATTCAGCGATTCGATTGCCAGTGTGATTCAGCACGGCTCATTATCGGTCGGCTTCATTGGCTTGGCGGAAACCCTGCTGGCTTTAACCGGGTCGCATCATGGCGAGAACCAAGAAGCTCAGGCCTTAGGCGAAGAGATTGTTGCCTTTATGCGCAATAAACTGGATAAAGCCGCCGGCAGGCATCAGCTTAACTTTACACTGCTGGCTACGCCGGCGGAAGGATTGTCCGGGCGGTTTGTCAAAATGGACCGCCGTGAATACGGTTTGATTCCCGGTGTGACCGATAAAGATTATTATACAAATTCTTTTCACATACCGGTAAATTATCCTATTAGCGCTTATGATAAAATCAGGCTGGAGGGAGTTTATCATAAATATACCAATGCCGGCCATATCAGCTATGTGGAATTCGACGCGCCGCCCGTGAACAATTTAACTGCGGTGGAAGATATTTTACGCTATATGAAAGAATGCGATATTGGCTATGCCGGAGTGAATTTTCCGGTTGATTTTTGTGAGGGCTGCGGGTATTTAGGCGTTATTGATACCGATTACTGTCCTTCCTGCCATACCGAGAGCATCAGGCGGGTTAGGCGCATTACCGGCTATTTGAGTACTGTGGATAGATTTAATGATGCAAAAGGCGTTGAATTAAAAGAGCGGGTAGCTCATTCTTAATTATTTAACATTCAGGTGATTAAAAATGGATTTACGAATTGCCGGCATATTAAAAGACAGTGTGGTGGACGGACCGGGGCTAAGGCTGGTGATCTTTACGCAAGGGTGTTTTCACAATTGCGCCGGGTGCCACAATGTAGAGACGCATGACCCAATGGCCGGAAAAACGATGGCGATTGATGAGCTGATGAAGATCATCAATAAAACCAAATTAATCCGCGGGGTAACATTTTCCGGGGGTGAACCCTTTTTGCAGGCCGCTCCGCTGGCTTATCTGGCGAAAAAAATCACAGCCAGAGGATTAAATCTTGTTACCTATAGCGGTTATGCTTTTGAGCAGCTGCTGGCAATGTCTGTGGCTAACCCTGCAATCAGGGAATTGCTTTATGCCACCGATATTTTAGTTGATGGACCTTTTATGCTGGATAAACGTGACTTGAGACTGGCTTTTCGCGGTTCCAGCAATCAACGGTTAGTTGATGTCGGACAGTCCTTGCATACCGGCCGCGTTGTGTTGTGGAGCGACAGTCGGGAGCTTTGCAGTAATGGATGATTTCTTGGATCAGACGTTCTAAGCACCGGTAAAGCAAAGAACGAAAACCGGCTTTGTTCAGGGGTGACTCAAATGCCAAGCATTTGGAGCACCCTTTTATAGCGCAAGATACTAAGATTTTTTTTAAAGGAAAAGCTATAATGAGCATTTATTGAATTTGTCGATCGTATAAATGGAGTGGGTTTTATTGTCGTGGTATTTAAAGGAGCAATTGCAAACAGTGCTGGCCCGGGAACAGGGAGCAACGGTATTCGCGCCTGGGGCGCGCAATGGTTTTGCGCTCATTTATCCCAATACTTATCATGTGGGAATGTCCAATTTAGGCTTGCAAATTATCTATCAAGCTATAAATAGTCGTACCGATACCGCTTGCGAAAGGCTGTTTATGCCGGATCGAAAAGCAGAACAGGAATATATCCGCACCAATACACCGCTGATGACAATTGAAACACAGCGGCCACTATACGAATTTCCTTTAATCGGGTTTGCGATTACTTTTGAAATGGATTATTTTAATATCCTGAAAATACTGTCACTGGGCAAAGTTCCATTATTGGCGGACGAAAGAGTTGACGGTGATCCGGTCATTATTGCCGGCGGCCCCTGCGCAACATTTAATCCTGAACCGTTAACCGATTTTATTGATGTTTTTATTATCGGTGAAGGTGAGGAGGTCATTCATGAGCTATTGGACCAGTATTATGAAGGCTGCGGCGAACATTTGTCCAGAGAGGCCTTGCTGTTGAAACTAGCCCGGCTTGAAGGCGTCTATGTGCCAAGGTTTTATCGTCACGCTTATCATGACGATGGCACGGTCAGCAAAATTACAACTGTCGGTGAAGTACCTGAGACGATCAATAAGCGCTGGATAAAAGAATTGGATCGGCATTCGGCGCAGACTGTTATTGTTACGGCCGACACGGAGTTTAAAGACCTGTATCTTATTGAAGTGGCGCGCGGCTGTGGACGGCATTGCCGGTTTTGCATGGCGGGTTATTGCTACCGGCGGCCAAGAGTCAGGTCGCTGGATAACATAATGAATGCAGTTATGCAGGCCCGGCTGCTGCATAAAAAAGTCGGTTTAATGGGAGCGGCAATATCGGACTATCCTCAGATTGATCAACTTTGCACCAATATTACTGCGTTAGGCATGGGTCTTTCGGTTGCTTCGCTGCGGGCCGATTCATTAACCGAAAGCCTGGTAGCCGCTTTGGCTTCAAGCGGGCAGCGAACCATCACCTTAGCGCCGGAAGCCGCCAGCGCCAGACTGCGTAACGTTATCAATAAAGGGATTACCGATGAGCATTTGGCTAAATCAATTTCTATGGCCAGTCAGGCTGGCATACCAAATGTAAGACTTTATATCATGATTGGCCTGCCATATGAGGATAACAGCGATATTGAAGCCATTGCGGCAATGGCCGTAAGAATCAAGGCTTATATGGGCAGCAACGGCAGCAAAGGCCTGCTGACACTGAGTATCAATCCCTTTATTCCCAAACCGTTTACGCCTTTTCAGTGGCTGCCTATGGCCGGGGTCAGGGAAGTGGAACAGAAGCTGAAATTTCTGCAGTCCGCTCTGCGTAACCAAAAAGGAATTGAACTACTGATTGAATCACCCAAAGAAGCCTATGTCCAGGGAATTCTGGCCCGCGGCGACCGCAGGCTGGGCGCTGTTTTGCTGACCGCCTGCAGACTCGGGGGCAGCAAATATTTTAAGAAAGCCTTGAAAGAACATCAATTACAAGAAGCGTTTTATTTGTACAGAAAACGCCCGTTACAGGAAACTTTGCCCTGGCAGAAACTCAACATGGGCTTTGACGCCGCATACCTTAAGCACGAGCTCGAAAAGGCCCAAACCGGGCAATTTACTGTTCCCTGCACCGAAGGCTGTACACGGTGCGGTATCTGTGCCGCTAAAGCAAAGGAGGAATCGTCAGCGTGGGATTTTCTTTAAGCAATGCGCCCAATGGCGTTTGGTACGGCTGGTTTTCTCATTTTGACAGTGCGACTGTGGCGCATGCTGTTTCAACACGATTAGGGGGGAGAAGTCAGGCGCCTTTTGCAACTTTAAATCTCGGTTTGCATACCGGCGATGCTGGGGATGCCGTCAGGTTAAACCGGAAAATGTTTTGTCAGGCCACCGGCATTGAATTGAGCAAAGTGGTTACGGCCGAGCAAGTGCACGGCTCCAAGGTGATGCTGGTTGAGGCGGCAGACGCCGGCAAAGGGGCATACGAGTTTGGCGATGCCCTGGCGGCGACCGATGCTTTGATCACCAATACACCGGATTTGCCGCTGCTGCTATTGTTTGCTGATTGTGTTCCGGTACTGATTGTCGATCCTGTCAATAAAGCAATTGGCGTCAGCCACGCAGGCTGGAAGGGCACTGTTGCCAAAATTGCGCAAAAGACAGTTCTGGCCATGCGCGATCATTTTGGCACGAGGCCTCAGGAGTGCCTGGTCGGCATAGCCCCTTCCATCGGTCCTTGCTGTTACGAGGTGGATGATGTTGTGGCCAGTCAATGCAAAGCGCAGTTTGAGCACTGGCAGGCTATGCTGAAACCGGAGGGTGAAAAATGGCGGCTCAACTTATGGCTGGCCAATCAAATTCAATTGGCTGAAATCGGTGTTTTAACCCGTAACATTGAAATAAGCGGCGTTTGTACCGCCTGCAATACCAGTTTGTTTTTTTCGTACCGGGCGGAGCGAGGCCTGACAGGCCGTATTGGCGCGGTCATTAGCCTGAAGGGCTAGTTTTAAAACATATCCTAGTACCTGTTGGGCTCGTCGAAAACTGTCACGATACTCAAAAAAAATACTTGTATTTTTCAGGAACACAAATTATAATGATTTATAAGTTCATATTTAATTGCGATGAAGCTTTTGGAAAAGTATTTGACGATACTTTTCCGAAAGCTTTTTTTTGCTTAAAAAGCTTTACATTGTTTACAGGGAGGTGGATAACAGAGCATAGGCATAATTGAGATAAAGCGGTGAAGAGAGAATTACTGAGGGGGAGAAATTGATGAAACAAAAGCGTATCAAATTATTCAGCCTATTGGCCGGCTTCAGCCTGATTGCCGGCTTGGTGGCCGGTTGCGGCAGCAGCAGCAGCAGTTCCAGTTCCGATGCGATAAAAATCGGCGTGGTTTACGAATTAACCGGAAATACTGCTTCTTTTGGAACGGCGGCCGCTAATGGCACAAAACTGGCATTAAAAGAAATCAATGCCAAGGGCGGAGTGCTTGGCAAGCAGATTCAGCCAGTTGTTGTTGACAATAAAGGTGAACCGTCCGAATCAACCAATGCTGTAACCAAAGTGATCACCCAGGATAAAGTATCGGCAATTGTCGGGTTTACCGTCAGTTCCTGCGGCATTGCCGGTTCGACTGTGGCTGATGTAAACAAGATTCCTTTAGTCGCAGCAGCCACTACCAATCCGAAAGTCACCCTTGACGAAGCATCAGGCAAAGCAAAAGAATATGTGTTCCGCGCTTGCTTCATCGATCCGTTTCAGGGTACTGTAGCATCGAACTTTGCGATGAATAGTCTGAAATTAACCAAAGCGGTTGTTTTAATTGATAACTCCAGCGATTACAGCAAAGGCTTGGCTCAGTTCTTCAAAGATGGTTATACGAAACAAGGCGGGCAAATTTTAGCCGAAGAGGCCTATCTGCAAAAAGACCAGGACTTTAAGGCGATTTTGACCAAAATTAAAGCCTTGAATCCGGAACTTATTTATCTTCCCGGCTATTATGAAGAGGTCGGAAAAATTATTAAACAGGCGCGTGAGATGGGCATTACTGCTGCGTTTTTAGGCGGTGACGGCTGGGATTCTCCGAAGCTGGTCGAGATCGGCGGCGCTCAGGCGCTAAATAACGCTTATCATGTAAATTTTTATTCAATAGAAGATGCTAACCCGACTTCCAAGGCATTTGTTGAAGCCTACCAGAAAGAATATGGCCAGGCGCCGGATGCTATGGCCGCTATGGGCTATGATGCAGCTTATTTGCTGGTCGATGCCATCCAGCGGGCCAATAGCCTTGAAGCGGCTAAAATACAGGCGGCATTGGCATCAACCCAAACTTTTAAAAGCTTAAGCGGTGATATGAGTTTAAACGCTTCTCATGATGCCATCAGAAGCGCGGTTATCATGGAATTAAAGGACGGCAAACAAATCTACCGGGAGACGGTCAAGCCGTAAGGGACGTGTGATCCCAAAAAACTGCGAATATAAACGGTGCAGAATGTCCTCAAGCTCTGTGTTTACAGGGCTTGAGGACTTCTTTTTTGTGTGACTTTCAAGCAAAGCCTGTTCGTCCTGCTAATTGAAGAGACTTGACTGGTTGAGCCTGTTGTGTTCTGTTAGGCTGCCCTCATTGCCCTCATTGCCCTCATTGCCCTCAAGATAGATCCTCTATTTGCATCAGCTCAATGGAACGACTTTGCCGCTATAATAGGTACTTTATACCAACATACTTAATACCAGATCGACAATTGATACAACACCAATATAATTTTCATTTTCAGTTACAATGATGAGATCATAAATACTGCCTTCTTCACGGGCCATTGCACACGAAGCCGCAGTTTCTACGGAAGTATCGGAGCTTAAAATCAGCGCTGTGGCATCCATCATTTCCTTTACCTGACGCTTTCTGTATAAGGATACCCCAAACGTAGTTCCCAGCCTGACGTACAATTTTTCCTTCATAATAAGTCCGCTGGGGATATTGTCCTGCACGACAACAATCCCCCGTAAAGAAGGGTCGGCTTCAAATATTGCTTCCGCTTCACTTACCGAGAGTGCCGGCGGAACTTGTGGCGCGGTTTTAACCAATGGTTTTAAGGTATTATTGCGATTGCAGGCTTTTGTACCTGCTTCACGTGCGCAAGCAAACGAGGCGGTAGTACGTTCGATTGTCAACAGCCTGTCTACTTTGCTCAGGAAATCTTCCGATACCGGCAGAGGAGGATTGCCGGGAGCAGCCAAAAAATCCCCCTGAGCGGCGCAGATGTTATTGGCAATGATTACCGATAAATCCTCTTCGGAGCTTATGCCATCCGCAATGATTGCGGCCGAATCGCCGGCAATATTGACCAGCGTGTCGAGAATATTCCGCTTTTTGGTATCGTCATATATGCCGTTGATAATTTTACGGTCGATTTTCACATAATCATACGGCAGGAAGCAAAGAGAATACAAATCAGCATAACCACGGCCGATACAATCAAGGGCGATGCCGAAATTCATCTGCTTATATTCTGCCAGAACAGAAGCGAATTGCGACCAGGACTGGATAAAATTACGATAGGTAATTTTAAAAACAAGCTGGGACGGGTGTAAGGAAGTTTTCCCCAGGATCATTTTAAGGCGCAGTTTTTTAAATACATCATAGACCAGCGTTTGGGGCTGTATCTCAATAAACAGTTTTTGTCCGCCGGTCAAGGCCGGGCAGGAGATCAGCGCCGCATCAAAGCAGCATTGGTCCAGATCAAGCAGTTTCTCTTCTTTAACCGCCCGGTCGAAAAGGGCGGCTGAGGACTGTAGTTCGCCGGCCTCCGGCCCTTTGATGATGGTATCATACCCGATGATATTCTGGGTGGCTAGTTCAACAATTGGTTGGTATAAGATGGTCAATGATTTATTTTTAAGAATGTTTTGCAGTTCAGAGAGCATGCCGTTTTCTACCTGGGGCATAACCATAGCCAATACCTCCCATTGTAATAATCTATAGTATAATGCAGTTGTTTCGCCGCGAAACTGCGTTCCCCATAGTGCGACAAAACAGTTGACCGTATTTCAATGTATTACGGCTTTTGTATGTCCCAGCTATGGATAATAATGGGCGCTCTCGTACCGGACGACGGCATGTTTTGAAAGGTTGTAGTGGCATTCCATACGCGCAGGCCGGTATAGCCTTCGTTTAAATTGGCGTAATTATTTGTGGGGGACCGGTCGACAAACCGCAGGATTTCCAATCCGTCCATATAAATCCGGTGAACCATGCGTTTCGTTCCATTTGGCAATGGTTCAGGCCGCAAATCAATTGTCATGATGTGATCCTGCTCAAGCATTTTGTTATTGCTGGTGCCGTTGGCCTTTAACTGGTTTAACGTCTTTAAAACCATATCAATTGGAACGGTCATGATATCCTGGTCATAAGAGGAGTCGGCATTTTTCTCCTCTATTTCCAATTTCCAGGATGCTTTCGTCACGTCCTTGGGAATGTTCCAACTGGCGGCCGCTGTGGTGGCCTGCCAGGATTGGTTCCCTGTACCCCTGCTGTAATTGTAGCCGACGCTGTTATAGACGCTTACCGGAGTGCTTGACTTGATTTCATTGCTGGAAGGAACCGTGGTTCCCGGTTTTTGCACCACTTTCTTCACTACAATCTGGTCCGGCTCCAGGCCGGGGTCGTACTGCAGCACATAGGCGGATATGTTATTGGCATTATCCTTATCGGTGGCCATATAGTAGATGCCGTAACCAGTCGCCCCGGGGTTCCGTTGATCGATCGCATTTAAATTGACTTTGAAATTCAACGTAAAGCCTTCCTTCGGATACACTTTTTGATTAAACAGCGCCTGGTAATAGTCGGAAATACCGGGCGCCGTCGCCGTATCGTCACTGTAATCGTTGGGGGTGTTATTTCTGTCGATGATCCATTTTCTATTGTCAGAATAGGTTGCGTTATCAATCATATCGATCAAGGTCGGATCTGCCGGGTTGATCGGGATTTCCAGATAGGCGTTCAGCACCGCGCTGCTGGCGCCGGAGCGGCCGGTGGAGGTGACCCGGTAGTAGTAATATCGGTCTGCGGGAAGACCAGCTGGCAGATTTGTCTTCATCAGGGTGACCGCCAGTGTAAAGGCGGGGGAATTTGAATTGGCGCTGTCCAGAACTACCTCTTTCGGCAACTTACTGGCATCCCAGCTTTGTACCTCGGTGCCGCGTTCATTTCTTGTCGTTTTCGCATTTTCCAGCGCATGCATCCAGGCATAGCGTATTCCGGCTTCGGCGGCGGCTTTGGCCTGGAGGTTTTCTCCGTAACTGAAGCCCATCAACCGGCTTAGTCCGCCGGAGGCGGCAATAAGGTATACGGCGCCGAGAGAAGCAAGAATCACCATAGTCATCAATGCTATGGCCGTCGCGGAGCCGTTCTGTCGTTTCCAACTGAAGCGCAAAGCAATCTACTTCCCTTCATTCAACAAATTCACAGTTTGCTGCATTTTTTTTCCATTCGCCAGAGTAATGGCAATGGTAACATTTTTTCCGTCCACACTTTTCCGGAAAGTTACGTTTTTGATGGGAGCGCGCCCGCCGTCTGTCAGGGGGCGTCTGGCTCCCGAGCCGGCCTGACGGCAAAGTTCATTTTTGACAAGCGAATAGGTGACGCTGGTACTCGCGGAATCCGGGAAGTTCCAGCGACTAAACGTGAAGGTGGCCGAACCGGTGTTGGCGGTAGCCGGCGTAGCAATGACATGGCCGGCCCGGATATCATTGGTCATCAGCTGGAGCGCCCAGCGGACCTCCTGCAGGCCGTTGTTTTCCTGCTGTCCCCGGGCTGTGATGATTGCCATATTGGAAAGCAGCGGCAGGGCGACACTCAGCATGATCGTCATTACCGCCAGGCCTGCCAGCAGTTCTATGATGGTAAAGCCGTTCTGATTATTGCATTTACGGTTCATGAAGACGCTCCTTTTTTGGGCAGGGGAGCCGGCGGTATTTGCAAGCCAGCCGGGCCGGCATGATTATTGCAAGGATATCGGCTCATTGGTATCACGGACATAGTATTTGATTAGCTCGACATACTTTTGGTCCTTGTCCCAGGCGACGATGATTGATACCTGCGCAAGGCGATTGCCGATACCGGGGGCAGCGCTGATCCGGCCGCCGACCAAAACACTGGCGTCAGCGGTGTTGGCAAAAGCGGCCTTAAAAGCATCGCGATTCGCACGGGCATCCGCAAGGGATGTGGAAAAGCCGGCGTTATTTTCCACATCAATCTCCTTGTAAACGAAGGTCGTGACTGTATTCTGCCAGTCGGATATCGTAACCTCCTGCAGGCCGTCGCCGTAGCTGGCGGCGACCTGATAGGCCCTGCTTTGCTCCGTATTGAGCAGATAGGCTCTTGTCCCCATGGTGATCAGGCCGATGATGGAGAAAAGTGCCACAGTGGTTACCGTGACCGCAAATAAAGAGTCAATTAAGACAAAGCCGGTTTCATTTTTTTTCAGGCGCATATTGCTAAAATCTCCTTATTTCGCAATTTTCTTAATTGCTGCTTTCTTCCGTCAAGTAGGAGGGCCTGGCCGAGGAGTCGACGCGAATCCGGCCGGTTTCCCTGGCAATGACCAGCGTTCTCGTCTTGTTTGCCGGTAAAGAGGCGCTGGTCAGGGTAATCATGGCATTGGTATTTTTAGCAAGATCAACGGCATCGAAAGACAGGGTATTTCCGCCGGAAAAACTGACCGTGATGCCGGGGGGAAGTGTCCGGGCGGGAAACGCCGTTCTTGCTGTTTTATTGGTGATAATTTGATAGGAGTTTCCGGAAAAGGTGATATTTACTTTATCCGCATCATCCTCGCGGCGTTTTTCCATTGACAGTTGCTGCATTGTCCGGACATCGGCCAGCAGCCGGACGGTGGCGGTTTGCAAATCGTTCCGGGCGACAACATGGCTTACATTTATTATGGCAATGGCGGCAATAATGGTCAAAAGAGCGATGACGACCAACAGTTCAATCAGAGTAAAGCCTTTTTGTGAACGAATTTGTAGCATATAGATCCTCCTTGACAGGCTGCACAGGCATGAAAAACTGGATGCTTTCCAAGAGGATTGGACGGATGTATTGCCGGAAAGCCGATCTTTATCGTGAAGATGAATATTACGTATCATTCTTTATAATTTACTGTACTATTTTTCCAGGTGACTTTACAATCATCTAACTGTTAAATAAATGTAAAGAAAAGTTGTTTTTGTGTTAACCTGTTTTCTGCCGATCATTGTTATGAGCCTCTTACGGATGCAGGAGTTGTTTTCCCTATGCGTTCCGGAGCATGATCAAGCAGTCACAGATCCCTGTTATGAGGAGCTGTGACTGCTTCTTTTGCTTCTCAACCATCCAAAGCCGGAGCGTGATTTCAATGATCTAAATGCTAAACAATTGTAAAGGAAAGTAAATTTTTGGTAAAAACTTGTGGTTTTGTATGGATTTTTTGTAGATTTATGGTAATGTAATGATTGCAGAAAAAGCCTTTTGCCGGTTTAGGCAAGTGATGACGGTACATACAGCAAGAGTGCGGCAGTTTTTGCTTGCACATGCAATCAAAAGGGTGGTGCGAAACGTATGAACAGACAGGTCATCATGTCCCTGTCTCCCAAAGTGGCAGTCGTAGTGGCGGCCGGAGTTCTATATTTACTGATCTATTTTTGGGCTTCTCCCAGTGAGCCTGTTGTAGCCCCGCCGGCGCCGGCAGTCAGCAAACTGTCGGGGCCTGCAGCCCCACCGCCGGCGGCGCTGCAGGCGTCCGGTGAGGACTGGGGACGGCTGAATCCTTTTGATGTGCCGGCAGTATTTTTGGCCGGCCGGCAGGCGGCAGCAGAGGAGCCGGCGGCGCTGCAGCAGGAACGAAATTCCGCTTCCGGGCCGGGAACTTATGGCGGGGGACGGATGTTGGAACGGCCGGCACGCTTAACCGGTATAATAGTCAACGGTGTGGCTCTCGGCGACGACGGGGTGAGCCTGGCGGTGTTAAGCAGCGGCGGCAAACAGGCCAGAGCCTACCGGCCCGGGGAAGCGGTCAATGGCTACCGGATTGTGGCAATTACCGGCAATGCGGTAGTTTTTAACGGACCTGCCGGCAGGGAGACTCTGCCGGTTGCCACCCAGGTGAGCAAAGCTGCCAAAAGCAATGCAGAAGAAAGGACAGGTATGAACAATGATCCGATACAAACCGTTGTGCGCTAAGTTGGTCCTGGCATTTGCCGTCAGTGTAATGAGCTGGTTTATCGTTATGCCGGCCTGTCTGGCAAAGCCTGTTTCCGTCAGCCTGAATTTTGTGCAGGAGGACATCCGGGTATTATTGCATACTTTGTCGATGCTAAGCGGTACGAACATGATTATCGACGAATCGGTTGCCAAGGAGTCGCCGACCATTACGATCAGGCTCGACAATGTCCCCTTTGACGAGGCGGTTGACCTGATTGCCCAGGCCAAGGGGCTGACGTATCATAAAACGGAAAATGCCATTATTTTTGAACGTTCAGATATTGGGGACTCCGCTATTGTCAGGCTGCAATACGTCAATGCGCTGGATGTGAAAAATTCGCTGGCCGGCGCGACCGAAGGGCTGAAGTTAAAAGTAGATACCGATATTCCTTCCAATGCGCTGGTGCTGACCGGTTCTTCGCTGGGCATTTCCCGGGTGAAGGGGATGGTTGGCGAGCTGGATAAAAAACCCCGGCAGGTGCTGATGGAAGCCAAAGTGGTGGCCATCAGCAAGTCGGCCACAAAGGATTTGGGGATTCAGTGGTCGTGGGACGAAACGCCCAAGACTTACGATTATGAGCCGGCGACCTTTAGCTATGACGCGTCAACCAAGACCTATATTCAGCAGTCTCCGGAAAAGATTACCCGCCATACCTCGGTAGGAAACGGGTACTCGGGGATTATTTCATTCGGCAGGTCGCCGGACGGTCTTCCCTACGAGTTTTATTACTCCGCCAAAATCAACGCCCTTGTCAGTAATGGCAATGCCAAGATTTTGTCACAACCCAAGGTTGTGACGGTAAACGGCAAGGAAGCGCGTATTCTGGTCGGCGACCGCATTCCGGTGCAGACCTCCACCGTGGCGAATGGTACGACCTCCACCTCTACCACTTATGTTGAAACAGGCATTAAGCTGGCCTATACGCCGGTGGTAGGGGCGGACGGGCAGATTACGGCCAAGGTGCATACGGAAGTCAGCACCCCGCAGCTGGTTTCCGATATCAAGCAGTATCAGATTACCACCAGGGAAGCGGAAACCAATGTGCGCATGAAGGACGGCGAAACCCTGGTGATCGGAGGCCTGATCGGCAGCCAGCAGTCGAAAACCGTCAGCAAAATTCCGCTTTTAGGAGATTTGCCCATTTTGGGCAGCCTGTTTAAAAACGTCAGCAATTCCGGCAGTGAAGCGGAAATTGTCATCTTTCTTACCGCCCGTGTTGTGGAGTAAATGATTCTATATTCTTGCTGGGTGGTGATGTAATGGAAAACGGGCGCAAGCGGCTGGGGGATTTGCTGCTGGAAGTGGGTCTCATTACGGAAGAGCAGCTGGAAAATGCCCTGCAGGTGCAGAAGCAAAGCAAGGAACGGCTGGGCGAAATCATCTTGAGCCTCGGCTATGTTTCGGAAGAAAATATGATTGAAGTACTGGAATTTCAGCTGGGTGTGCCGCGCATTGAACTGAAAGAGGAGAGCATCAACAAGGCGGCGGCCCTGACCATTCCGGTACAGATGGCGGAAAAATACAAGGTCATCCCGGTCAGCAAGGAAGGGCGCAAGCTGACTTTGGCGATGGTTGATCCGACCAATTTTTATGCCATTGATGATGTGCGTCTGCTGGCCGGTTGTGAAGTAGTGCCCATGATCGCCCGGGAAAAGGATGTTCTGCGGGCCATCAGCAAGGTGTACGGTGTGACCGACCTTGTGGAAAAAGCCGTAACCCGGCTGCAGCCGGAAGAAACGCTGGCAGTTGAGCAAATGCAGGCGACCGAGGACGCGCCCATGATCGGCATTGTCAATAGTCTGTTCAGTCAGGCGGTGCGCGAGCGGGCCAGCGATATTCATATTGAGCCGCAGGAAACGACTTTACGGGTGCGGTTTCGTATTGACGGCTTGCTGCGCGAATTTTCCTCCTTTCCCATCAATATCCATGCCGCGCTGGTTTCCCGCGTCAAAATTATGGGCCATATGGATATTTCGGAACGGCGGGTGCCGCAGGACGGACGCATTCAGATTCAGGAGGCCGGACGGGCGATTGATATCCGGGTATCTACGCTGCCGACAATTTACGGCGAGAAGATTGTCATGCGGATACTGGACAAACAGGCGGTTATGCTGGATATCGGCCGTTTGGGCTTTTCCGCCGGTAATCTGGACAAATACCGCCGCCTGTTTACCCAGTCCTATGGCATGATTTTAATCACCGGGCCGACCGGCTCGGGGAAAACGACCACGCTTTATTCCACACTGGGAGAACTGAGCACACCGGCCAAAAACGTCATTACGATTGAGGATCCGGTCGAGTACCGGCTGGAGGGCATCAATCAGGTGCAGGTCAACCCCAAAACGGGGATGACCTTTGCCGGCGGACTGCGGGCGGTTTTGCGGCAGGACCCTAATATTGTGATGGTAGGCGAGATCCGGGACGGCGAAACGGCCGATATTGCCATTCGCGCCGCCCTGACCGGCCATTTGGTGCTGAGCACGCTGCATACCAATGACGCGCCCGGCGCTGTCAGCCGTCTGCTAGACATGGACGTGGAACCCTTTTTGGTGGCCTCCTCGGTACTGGGCGTCATAGCCCAGCGGCTGGTGCGGGTGATTTGCCCTAAATGCAAGCAGTCGTATGCGCCGGCGCCGGACTCACCTGAGCGCTCTTTTCTGGGACTTGCCGAAACACAGGAAGTCGCCCTGTATCGTGGCGCCGGCTGTCCGGAATGCGGCAGCAGCGGCTACAAGGGCCGCATGTCCGTCCATGAAGTCATGCCGGTATCGTCGGCCGTTCGCGAACTGATTACGCAACGCCGGTCTGCCGACGAAATTCGCGAGGCCGCTGTGCGGGAGGGCATGCTATGCATGCGGGAGGACGGAATCGCCAAGGCGCTGGCCGGCCGGACTACGGTGGCGGAAGTCATGCGGGTAGCCTATGTGACTCTATAAATAAAAGGGGGAGCCCTGGGATGATCAAGGACTTGCTCGTGGAAGCGGTGGGACGCAAGGCGTCCGATATTCATATTACCGCCGGTGTTCCGCCGGTATATCGTATTAACGGCCAGCTTGTCAGAACAAACCGTCCGGTGCTTTCCCAGTATGATACGGCGGCCATGATGGAGGAAATCGTCAGCGCCGATCAGCGTGAACGGTTTCTGGCCAACGGCGAGCTGGATTTCTCCTTCGCCATTCCGGGCGTCAGCCGTTTCCGGGCCAATGTGTTCCGGCAGCGGGGGGCGATGGGGCTGGCTTTGCGGGTGATTAACGAGCATATTGCGACCCTGGATGAGCTGGGCCATCCCGAGATCTTAAAGACGCTGGCGCGGCTGTCCAAGGGACTGGTGCTGGTGACAGGACCTACCGGCAGCGGCAAGTCCACGACGCTGGCCGCGATGCTTGATCTGATCAACAGCGAACGGGCCTGTCACATTCTGACCCTGGAGGATCCGATTGAATATTTACACAAGCATAAAAACAGCATTGTCAATCAGCGGGAAATTCATTCCGACACCCGTTCCTTTGCCGCTGCGCTGCGGGCTGCGCTGCGGGAGGACCCGGACGTCATCCTGGTGGGAGAAATGCGGGACGCCGAAACGATCGGCATTGCCGTAACCGCCGCCGAGACCGGTCATCTGGTATTTGCCACCCTGCATACCGGCGATGCTTCCCAGACCGTTGACCGGATCATTGATGTATTTCCGACCCATCAGCAGCAGCAAATACGGGTTCAGCTGTCGCTGACGCTGCAGGGCATTATTTCCCAGCAGCTCATTTTGCGCCTTGACGGCGCCGGGCGGGCCGCGGCCCTGGAAATACTGACGGCGACCCAGGCGCTGCGCAATCTCATTCGCGAGGGCAAAAGCCATCAGATCCTGTCGGTGATTCAGACCGGCGCGCGCAATGGCATGCAGTCAATGGATATCGCCCTGAAAAATTTATACAATACCGGAAAAATCAGTTATGACGAGGCCTTAGTACGGGCCAGCAATCCGGATGCATTTGCCAAGCTGGTACAGCATTGAAGAAAGAGGGACAGGTATGGCCAAAAATTTTATCTATACGGCCCGGAACCGGGCGGGACAGCTGTTAACCGGCACGGTGCTGGCCGAGGACCAGACCGCCGCCGCCTCCTATGTTCGGCAACAGGACTGCTTTATTACCTTGATCGCCGAAGATAAGCCCAAGTCCTCGACCGGCCAGTTTTTAAAAAGACTGCGACGGGTCGGGACGAAAGATCTGGCGGTATTTTGCCGTCAGTTCAGCACGATGATTAACGCCGGTATTCCCATCCTTTCCTGTCTCGGCATTCTCATGGAGCAATGCGAGAGTTCATTGTTGAAGGAAACACTGCAGGATGTTTATAAGCGGGTGCGGGAAGGCGAGGCGCTGTCCCGGACGCTGGCAAGCTATCCCCATGTATTTCCCCGGCTGATGATCAGCCTGGTGGAGGCCGGCGAGCTGGGCGGCGTAATGGAGGAAGTGTTTGAGCGTCTGGCGGCCCAGTTTGAAAAAGAGCATAAGCTGAACGAAAAGGTCAAGTCCGCGACGGTATATCCGCTGGTTGTCATGGGAATTGCCTGTCTGATCGTCATCTTTATTTTGGTGTTTGTCCTGCCGACCTTTGTCGGAATGTTTGAAGGCATGCGGGTAGAGCTGCCGCTGCCCACCCGGATGCTGCTGCTGCTCAGCAGTATCCTGCAGAACCAGTTTCTGCTGCTGGCGGCGCTGGCGGCTGCGGCCGTCTATGGCATTCGGCTGGCTTTGCGGCAGCCGGAGATCAGGGAACGGTTTGACGCCGGCATTTTGCGGCTGCCGGTGGTCGGCGTGCTGACCCGCAAAATTGAAATTGCCCGGTTTAGCCGCACCTTAAGCACGCTTTTGCGCGGCGGCGTCGATATTATCGTGGCCCTGGAGGTTGTGGAAAAAATCCTGTCCAACAGCAGCATGGCCCGGGCGCTGGTCCAGGCCAAATCCGGCATCCGGGAGGGCAAGGGGCTGGCGCCGGCGCTCAACAGCAGCAAGGTATTCACGCCGATGACCGTACAGATGATTGCCATCGGCGAGGAAAGCGGCAGCCTGGATCAGATGCTGGAACGGGTCGCCGATTTCTACGATAACGAGGTTGACGATATGGTGGCCCGGCTGAACAGCCTGCTGGAACCGTTTATC
Source organism: Dendrosporobacter quercicolus (assembly GCF_900104455.1). Lineage (NCBI taxonomy): Bacteria > Bacillati > Bacillota > Negativicutes > Selenomonadales > Sporomusaceae > Dendrosporobacter > Dendrosporobacter quercicolus. Next base: position 617,092 of record NZ_FNHB01000001.1, on the reverse strand, counting down.
ATTCTCTTTTTGGGTATCACGATTGGCAGCATTGTTGTGGCAATTTTACTGCCGATGTTTGATGTCATGTCCGGGATGGGGACAGTGTAAAGCAGTTACCATTGAAAGGAGGTGAAAATATGAAAATGTTGCAAAACGTTAGAAAAACAATGAAAAAACAGCAGGGCTTCACCTTGATTGAACTGCTGGTTGTCGTAGCTATTATCGGTATTTTGGCCGCTATTGCCATTCCCCGTTTTGTCGATACCACAGCAACCGCCAATGGGGCCAAGGTACTGGCCGATCTGCAGTCTATTGACAGCGCGATTCAGCAGCACGCCGCCGGCCAGGGAATAAATCCCAGCACGGTCACGGCTGCAATGCTCGCAGCCTATTTTAGCAATGGCTTTCCTACGCCGCCAACTGGGGCTATTAGGATTAGAGGTACGGAGAGAACTGGCACCGCGTATGTAATTGATGGAAATGGGAGAGCTACATTTGCAAACATGACGGCTGAGGAGCTTGCCAATCCTGCTGCTAGCGGCGGCGGAACCACCCCTTAAAGTTAACCAACCGCAGCATCAATTCAAGGCGGCAGGGAGCTGCCGCCTTGAAAAATTTTTGGTGAAAGAAGAGTGACATGGAATATCAGGCGCTTGTTTTTATCTTTGGTCTGATGATCGGCAGTTTTTTTAATGTCTGCATCTACCGTCTGCCGCTGGGCCAGTCTGTTGTGCAGCCCCCGTCGCATTGCCGGCAGTGCGGGCAGCGGCTGGGTGTAATCGATTTGCTTCCGGTGGTCAGTTATCTGGCGCTGCGGGGACGGTGCCGTCATTGCGGTCAGGCCTATTCCGTCCGGTATCTGCTGGTCGAGGTGCTGACAGGTTGTTTATTTGTCTGGTGTTACGCCCTGCTGGGCTGGAGTTTTTTATTGATTAAGGCGCTTTTATTTACTGCTTTTATGATTTGCATTACTTATATTGATTATGACCACCGGCTGATTCTGGACAAAGTGCTGGTTTGTCTGGCGGGGGCGGGTGTAATCATAGAGGCGCTTCTGCCGTCGCTGGGGATTGGCTCTATTGCGGCCGGCATCCTGGCCGGCGGCGGGATATTGCTCCTCATTGCCGCTGTCAGCGGCGGCGGCATGGGCATGGGCGATGTCAAATTCGGGCTGGCCCTGGGGGTATGGCTGGGATTTCCGCAAATATTGCTGCTGCTGTTTTTAGCCTTCCTGCTGGGCGGATCCGCCGGTATTGTTGTGCTGGCCTGCGGTCTGAAGACCCGCAAGGATGTTATCCCGTTCGGGCCGTTCCTGGCGGCCGCCGCTTTTTTCAGTTTGCTGTTCGGGCAGGAAATCATCGCCTGGTATCTGGGCCTGTATTGAAGTGACAGATTCATAGGGAAGAGAGTGAGTGAAACCATATGTGGAATGTGCTTGCCAAGATGTTGTACCGCCGGCCTTCGACTCATGTGGGGCTGGATATTAGCTCCTGTTCGGTAAAAATAGCCGAAGTCGCCAATCGCAAGGGGGTTTTCGTGTTAAATCAGATTGGGGTGGCCGATATTCCGGAGAGCATTGTCCAGGAAAATGGCTTTGCCGATAAGGTCGAACTGGGAGCGCTGATTCGGAATCTGATGGGAGCCTCCGGGATAACCTGCCGGGAAGTGACGGCGGGTCTGGGGGGGCGCAATGTATTTTCACGCGAACTCAGTATGCCGAAAATGGAAGAACAGGAAATGAAGGAAGCCCTGAAATGGGATATTGGCCAATACGTGCCCTTTCCGCCGGATACGTATTATTATGATTTTGCTGTCCTCGGGCCGAACGACGGCGGGACTGAAGTAAAAGTACTGGTAGTGGCCGCGCCGCGGGAGAATGTCGATTATCTGCGGGAGGTTTGCCGTATTGCCGAATTGAATCTGCAGGCGGTGGACTTTGAAGCGCTGGCCTTAAAACGGACCTTGGCGGCGCAGGAGAATATCATGATTGTGGATATCGGGACGGAGGTCTGCCAGGTGGTCGTTTACCGGGATTCGTGCCCGGCGCTTGTCCGGACTATTCCCATTGGCGGCCGGCAGTTTACCGGGATTGTTATGGATGTGCTTAACTTAACGTTTGGTGAAGCCGAGGCGTTTAAAGTAAAGGAGCGAAATCTTTTGCCCCAGCTTAAGGAAAGTGAGGAGGAAATCCCGGAGCTTCAGCAGCAGATCAAAATACTGGCCGATGAGCTGGGACGGGAAATCCGCCGTACGCTGGAGTATTATCAAATGCAGAATTCGCAAGGCAAGATTACGCCCATTTATCTGACCGGCGGCGGCGCTCTGATTGACCGTCTGACCATCGCAGTTAATACGCATATTCATATCCCGGTGGTCAAGCATGATCCGTTTACCCATTTTAGAACAGCGGTCTATTATGATCAGCAATATATTGACGATGTGGATTCCCGGCTCGCCATTGCGGTCGGGTTAGGCATGCGGGGGGTGCGAAATGGCAATTAGAATTAACTTACTGCCGCAAGCGGACCGTCCTTCCACTTTGCCTGTGGCGAAAATGATCGCCGGCGTTGTGATATCCGGAATTTTTCTTTGTGCGGTTGCCTTTGGTTATCATGCCTATGTCATTTGGAATCTTACGAATGAATTGACTGTGGCGCGCAATCAGCACCAGTCATTGCGTCCGGTAGAGCTGAATATGAATGCCGCCGCAGAAAAGCGGCAGTATATCAGTCAGCGTGAGGCGGCTTTATCAAACATCGCCCAGGAACGCCGGCCCTGGGAAATGGTATTTTCCCATCTGGCGGCGATTGCGCCGCCGCGGCTTTGGTTTACCTATGCCGGTGTTGATTACCAGGAAAAAGCCCGGCCGATGGGCATTAAAATCAGCGGCATTGCCGAAAAATACAGGGATGTGGCCGCCTTTCTCAATACGCTTGAAGAGAACAGTATTTTTGGCGACCCTGTATTGACCGCTGCTGAAGTAAATAGCGGCGGAAAAGTTCCTGCGGCTAAATTTGAAATTACTGTGAATCTCAAGGGGTTGAGAAAATGAAGCTGAAAACGGATGGTCTCAAAACACAGCTGGCCGGTTTGCCGGCAAAAAAGAAAATTGCCGGATCAGTGCTTATCATGACTGGTTTTGCTGTATTGTTTTGGTTTGCGGTCATTGCTTCGCAGCAAGATCAGATTTCGGCCTTAAAGGCGGATTTGCAAAGGGAGCAGCAAGCGGTAAAGCGGCTGGAAGAGTATGCTAAACAGCATCCGCAGGGGGATGTATACCTTGCCGAGCTGGAGCAAAAGATCAGCGAGGTCAATAGTCTTCTGCCGGACGGCGGCTGGATGGGCAGACTGCTGATCCAAGTGGATGAGGCGGCCACAGGTTCCGGTGTTGAGCTTGTGTCGATGAAACCGCAGCAGGTGATTAACGGGAAAGGGGTCCGGGCGTATCCGTTTGAGCTGGTATTGCGTGGTTCGAAGCAGCAGTTTTCCGGCGTGCTTGAGTTTGTGGTTAAGCTGCACAGCTTAACCCGGTATGCCAATATTGTAAGTATATCTACCGAATTGCAGCAGAATATGCTGGAGACGAAAATCCTGCTGCTTGCTTATTCCTTCGGCCAGGTTCCCAACCCCACAAAACCGGAACAGGCTGCACAGGCCAGTCCCCCATAGGATTTTGTTAAATTTCATTGTATATTCCCCGCGTTTCCTTTATAATAAAAATAATCAAGTGTCAAAAATCTGACATAAGCAAAGATGCTTAACTTCAGGAGACTTCTTCTGTTGCGGCATCTTTTTTTCATCAGCCGGGGAGGGGTACTTTTGGATAAGCTTTTTTCGATGGACACAGCGCCGGTCCGTAACTATCTCAGCAGTCAGCAGCCCGAAAAAGTGGTTGCGCTTTTTGAACAGCTGTTAATGCAATACCAGGTTCAGCAGGCGCGTTTTGATGCTTTGCTCAACACCGTTGATGAGGCTGTTTGCATGATTGATGAATCAGACCGGGTCGTGGTTTGGAATAATTTGGCCGAACATTTATATGGAATTACCGCCAGGGAAATTATCAATAAGCCAATAGACCAGTTTTTTTCTAATTTGCTGTTGACTAAGGTAATGAAAGAACGACGAACGGTACACGAGCAGCAGCATACGCCCTGCCCGGATAAACACGTGCTGATCAATGCCCGGCCGGTCAAGCTGGCCGGCCGGGTGATCGGCGGGGTTAGTGCGGAAAAAGATATTACTGAAGTGGTGCAGTTGAATGAACAATTATCGCAGACGCACGAACAAGTTGCCTCTTTACAGCTGGAATTGGACAGGGTAAGTACGCAGTCCGACAGTTTTTCCGCTATTTACGGACACAGCACGGCTATTTGCGAAGCAATCAGTATCGCCCGGCGGGTGGCTGCCACCAGTGCACCGGTACTGCTGCGCGGTGAAAGCGGCACCGGCAAGGAGCTGTTTGCCAAAGCGATTCATCAGGCCAGCGGGTTACAGGGGCCGTTTATTGCCATTAACTGCGGGGCGATTTCTCCTAATTTATTTGAAAGTGAACTGTTTGGCTATCAGCCGGGGGCCTTTACCGGTGCGGACCGCAATGGCAAAGTCGGCCTGCTGGAACAGGCGAACGGCGGGACGGTCTTATTGGATGAGCTGGGCGATATGCCCAGGGAAATGCAGGTTAAGCTGTTGAGAACCTTGCAGGATAAGTGTTTTTACCGGGTAGGCGGGGGAAAGCCGGTTGCGATTGATGTCCGGTTTATTGCGGCGACGCACCGCAATTTGGAAGCCATGATTGCGCAAGGCGATTTCCGCGAAGATCTCTACTACCGTTTAAATGTCGTTTCCATCGTTTTACCGTCGCTGCGGGAGCGGCTTGATGATATCCCGGAACTCGTCCACCGGGGAATTAAATATTATGATACGTTTTACCACAAGAAGATTACCAAGGTTGACCCGGAGTTGATGGCTGCATTGCTGCAGTATTCATGGCCCGGCAATATCCGTGAGTTATTTAACGTGTTAGAACGACTGGTCATTTTGGCCGACAGCAGTCTGTTGACGCTGGATAATCTGCCCAGTACGTTCAGGCAGGCCGCTTTGGCTGGCGGTGAGCCGGAGCGCCGGCCGCAAGAGATTAATCTTGTCCAAACCACGGGCAATATCGAAAAAGAGATGATTACTGTGGCGCTGGCCGAAGCGCAGTTTAATAAAGCGGTTGCGGCAAAAAAACTGGGCATTCCCCGCAGTACCCTGTACTATAAGATGCATAAGCTTGGCATAGAATGTCAGTAAACCGACAGCAGTGTCGGTTTACTGACGAAATGTCCGGCGCCGGAGGAGCAATGTCATCGTTGTTTGGGCATTGATTTTTTTGTCCGGCATTGAACCGCCTGCCATAGGTACTGACGAGCCGCGGCTTTTTGTGTGGTTTTGGGCAGTTAAAAAAAAAATTAAAGATGTACCAATTTATTTTTTCTGTTGGCACGATTATTGCAACTATATAAATTGCAGGAGGTGACTAGCGATGAGAATTACTGATCATCCAATCTTGCAATTTACAAACAAAGAGATGGTAGGCTTTACGTTTAACGGCCAACCGTTAACAGGCGTGGCCGGAGAACCCATTGCTGCGGCTTTGCATGCTGCCGAAATAAAAGTATTGCGTCATAGCCAGCACCATCATCGCCCGCGCGGCCTGTTTTGCGCTATCGGCAATTGTTCGTCCTGTTTGATGACTGTCGATGGGGTGCCTAATGTCCGGGTTTGCGTTGAACCTCTGCGCGCCAATATGGCGGTGCAAACCCAGGCCGGAAAGGGGCGAATTGTATAATGGAGATACAGATTCTGGTGATTGGCGCCGGCCCGGCCGGATTAATGGCCGCCAAATATGCCGCTGAAGCCGGAGCAAATGTACTGCTGGCGGAAAGAGCCGATCGTCTGGGCGGACAGCTGATTAAGCAAACGCACAAGTTTTTTGGCTCTAAAGAGGAATATGCCGGAGAACGCGGCATTGATATCGCCGCTAAGCTAATTGACGAATGTGAAAAAAACAGTAAGATCAGTATCTGGAAAAATGCCCAGGTTCTGGGGATTTATCCGGACGGAGTGGTGACGGTTTCCTATCAGGGCAATTTTTGTACGGTCAAACCGGAAAAAATAATTATCGCCACCGGGGCCGCTGAAAAAACAATGGCTTTCGCCAATAATGACCTGCCCGGCATTTATGGCGCCGGGGCAGTTCAAACGCTGATGAATGTGCATGGCGTGCTGCCGGCCAAACGTATTTTAATGGTAGGGGCCGGCAATATTGGCGTTATTGTGGCCTATCAGTTATTACAGGCCGGCGTGGATGTAGCGGGGGTGGTGGAAGCCGGCCCGGCCGTAGGCGGATATCAGGTCCATGCAGCCAAACTGCAGCGGCATGGTGTGCCTATTTATACTTCACATTCGGTAAAAGCCGCGCACGGGAGCTGCTGCCTGGAAGGGGTAACGATTTGCAGACTGGATAAAAACTGGCAGACTGTGGCCGGCAGCGAACAATATATTGAAGCGGACGGCCTGTGTCTGGCTGTGGGCCTGAGCCCGCTGACCGAGCTGTTGTGGCAGTCCGGCTGTGAAATGAAATATGTCCCTGAACTGGGCGGCTACGTTCCTTTGCGTGACGGTAATTTAAGAACAACGCGGAACGACATCTATGTCGCCGGCGATGTTTCCGGGGTGGAAGAAGCCTCGGCCGCAATGGTTGAAGGCAAAATTGCCGGTTTAGAGGTTGCGGCATTGCTCGGCTGCCGCAAACCGGATGTTTATCAGGCTTTGCAACAGGCGCGCGGCCAATTAAGGGCTTTGCGTTCAGGCCCGGCCGGCGTTAAAATTTGCAACGGCTTGCGCAAAGTTGTGCTTGAGGAGGTGGGCTGATGAATCAGCCGGTTAAGCCAGGTGCGGTTCCGGGACCTACCGCCGTATTCGAATGTTTGCAGCCGATTCCTTGCAATCCGTGCGCCGATGCCTGCCCGCGGGGGGCAATTGCCGTTAAGGATATTAATGACTGCCCGGTTCTGAATGAGGAAAAATGCAACGGCTGCGGTATCTGTATGACCCATTGCCCGGGCTTATCTATTTTTGTTGTCGATGTTCATTATGCTGCAGCCGAGGCGCTGGTGAAAATTCCTTATGAGTTTACGCCTTTGCCGCAGCAGGCTGAGCTGGTGGAAGCTTTAAACCGGCAGGGCGAGTGCATTGGCCTGGCCCGCGTGATCCGGGTTCAAACCTCGCCCAATAAAACCAATATTATTTGGCTGGCGGTGCCAAAAGAGCTGGCAATGGAAGTTCGCAACCTGCGGTTGAGAAAGGAGTCGGACGATGCGTGCTGATGATACAATTATTTGCAGGTGTGAGGACATTACTTTAGGGGAAATACGGGCGCAAATTGCCCAGGGCAAGCATACTCTGGAGGAAATAAAGCGGGCCTGCCGGGCCGGTATGGGGCCTTGCCAGGGGCGAACCTGCTCACTGCTGATTGCCAGTGAAATTGCCAGGGCTACCGGTAAATCGATCGCCGATATTCCATTTTCCAAGGTTCGCCCGCCAACAGCGCCAATTAAGATGGCTTCTTTGCTCGGAGGGGATAAACATGATTAATTCAGCAGATGTCGTTGTGATCGGCGGCGGGGTTATAGGCTGTTCCACCGCCTATAACCTGGCAAAACTGGGCGCCGGTAAGGTGGCGGTCATCGAAAAGGGGTATCTGGCCAGCGGGGCCACCGGACGCTGCGGCGCGGGAATGAGGATGCAATGGGGTACCGAAACCAACTGCCTGCTGTCGCGGGAGAGTGTGAAGATGCTGGCCAACCTGCCGGAACGCCTGGAGGTCGATGTGGATATTGAGTTCACCCAAAACGGTTATTTATTGCTGGCCTATGGCGATAAAATGGAGACGCAGTTTAAGAAAAATCTTGAACTCCAGCACTCTCTGGACATACCCTCCCGCTGGGTAACTCCCCGGGAAGCGCTGGAAATTGTTCCGTTCCTCAATATTGATGAACTGCGCGGCGCCGCCTATTGCGCAGAAGACGGCCATTGTAATCCGTTTATGGTAACTGAAGCCTATGCCCGGGCGGCCCGCAATCTCCAGGTTGAAATTTATACGGAAACTGAAGTGCAGGGAATTGAGACAAAGAACGGGCGTATTTTAGCGGTACGAACGAATCAAGGTGAAATTAAGACCAATACCGTGGTGAATGCCGCCGGCGGCTATGCCAAAACCATTGGCCGGATGGCAGGCATCGAACTGCCGATTTTTCCTGAACGCCATGAGATCCTTGTTACCGAACCTGTCGAACCGACCATGGGACCGATGGTGATGAGTTTTTATCACAACTTATATTGCCAGCAAAGTCCGCATGGCAGTTTCATCATGGGCATTGGGCATCCCGATGAGCCGGAAAGCTTTGACATCCGCTCAAGCTGGCAGTTCCTGCGTGATATGGCCAGCCGGGTTATAGGCATATTGCCGCCTTTGGCTAAATTAAATATAATCAGGCAATGGGCCGGCTTGTACGACATGTGCCCTGACCGTACGCCAATTCTGGGCAGCAGCCCGCAATTAAAGCGTTTCTATACAGCTGCCGGGTTCAGCGGCCACGGCTTTATGATCTCGCCGATTACCGGGCAATTGATGGCGGAAATGATCTTGAACCAGCCGACCACTTTCCCGGTGCAAATGTTCGACGCCGGCCGGTTTGAACGGGGCGAACTGTTTGTTGAACCATCTGTAGTGTAGTCTGTAAATTCATTTAGATATAAACAAGGAGGAATTAAAACATGAATAATGGATATTTTCAAATTTCGCTGCCGGAAAACGAACCGGTCAAAGGCTATCTCCCGGGATCACCCGAAAAGGCCGCCTTAAAGGCGGAGCTAAAGAGGCAGCTGGCGGAACCGGTTGAAGTGCCGGTGATTATCGGCGGAAAAGAAATCCGCACAGCCAGCAAGGCGCCGATTATCTGCCCTCATGATCACCAGAAACTACTTGGTCAATATTATATAGCCGGTGAACAGGAATTGCTTGAGGCGATTGAAGCGGCTGAGGCCGCCAAAGCAGAATGGGAAAACATGCCCTGGGAGCATCGCGCAACCATCTTCCTGAAAGCCGCGGATTTACTGACCAAAAAATACCGGGCGAAGTTAGCGGCCTCGTGCATGCTGGGCCAAAGCAAGAATGCCTATCAGGCGGAAATTGACGTTATTTGTGAACTGGCCGATTTTCTCCGCTTCAATGCGTATTATGTACAAGAGATATACAAGCAGCAGCCCAACAACTCCGATGGTGTCTGGAACCGTATAGAATACCGGGCGCTGGACGGTTTCGTTGCGGCAATCACGCCATTTAACTTTACGGCAATCGGCGGCAACCTTTCTACAGCTCCGGCAATGGCCGGCAATACTGTGTTATGGAAGCCGTCATCAACCGCGGTGCTGTCCAACTACTATTTTATGCAAATTCTTATTGAAGCCGGTTTGCCGGCGGGCGTCATCAATTTTCTGCCTTGCCGGGGCGTTGATTTCGGTAAAACCGTCATCAGCCATCCGCAAATGGCAGGCTTCCACTTTACCGGCTCGACCGGCGTATTTAATGGAATCTGGAATCAAGTCGGCCAAAACATTGATCAATATGTTACTTATCCCCGGCTTGTGGGCGAGACTGGCGGAAAAGATTTTATCTTTGCCCATGCATCGGCGGATATTGAAGCCCTGACCTGCGCAATGGTGCTTGGCGCTTTTGAATATCAGGGGCAGAAATGCTCTGCGGCATCCCGCGCCTATATCCCGGAAAGCTTGTGGGGCAAAGTTAAAGCGCGCCTTGAAGCGGAAACCGGTAAGATCAAAATGGGCGATGTATGTGATTTTACCAATCTGGTGAATGCCGTTATTGACCGGAATTCCTTCAACAAAATTCAAAGCTATATTGAATTTGCCAGGGAATCCAAAGATGCTGAAATCATCATTGGCGGCAAATGCGACGACAGTAAAGGCTTCTTTGTGGAACCTACGGTAATTTTAGCAAAGACGCCTGACTTTAAGACAATGGTAGAAGAAATATTTGGACCGGTGCTCACCGTTTATGTCTATCCGGATGATGCGCTTGAAGCAACATTAACAGCGTGTGATACGGCGACAATCTATGGCTTGACCGGTTCCGTATTTGCCCAGGACAGGGCGGCGGTCATCAAAATAGCAAAAGCATTGGAGCATGCGGCCGGTAATTTTTATATCAATGACAAACCTACCGGAGCGGTGGTCGGACAGCAGCCGTTTGGCGGAAGCCGGGCTTCGGGCACAAACGATAAAGCCGGCAGCGCCATCAACTTAACCCGCTGGATGAGCCAGCGGGCAATCAAAGAGACCTTGCTGCCCCGTACCGGGGTCAGCTATCCGTATATGACAGAAGAATAATCTGAGGTACTAAGTTGCATCTCCGGACTGTTTTTTGCCCGGAGATGCAACTTTTTATTGAAGCAGGGAATACAAGGCCAATATTTTTTTATGTTAAGGATAAGCTATTAGAGGAAAATTATGTTTATTCGCGAATATTATCCATATCATGGAGGGTTTTACTATGGGTATCGCACAAAATTTAACCGAAGTCAGGCGAAATATTGATTTGGCAATGAACCGCGCTGCTGTCCGGCCTGCCGGTGATGAATTCAAGCTGATCGCGGTAACGAAAAACCAGGGAATTGATGAAATGCGCCAGGCGATTGATCATGGAATAACCGCTGTGGGGGAAAACCGGGTGCAGGAGGTTTTGGGCAAGCTGCCGGAATTGAAGCGTACTGTTGAATGGCACCTTATTGGTCACCTTCAGACCAATAAGGTGCGGCAAATCGTGCCGTTTGCCGACCTGATCCATTCTGTTGACAGCCGGCGGGTGGCTTTGGAGATCAGCCGGGTCGCCGGCAAGCTGGGTAAATGCCAGGATATTCTTATTCAGGTTAATGCCGCCGGTGAACCCGGCAAATTTGGGATCGCACCGGAGGATACCCTGGCATTGGCTCAGGATATCAGTTCACTAGAGCATGTTCGGCTTTGCGGGTTGATGACCATAGCGCCGCAGGTTGCAGACCCTGAACTGGTTAGGCCGGTTTTTCGTAATTTATACCGTTTGTTTATGGAACTGGCGGCAATCAGGCTTGATCATACCGATATGAAATGGTTGTCCATGGGGATGACCGGCGATTATATAACAGCAGTGGAAGAAGGCGCCAATATGGTGCGGGTTGGTACTGGCATATTTGGGGCGCGTCAATATTAACAGGGAGGAAACAGCAATGAAATTCATGGAAAAAGTATGGGGCAGTTTAGGTCTGTTCGAGCAGGTTGAACCCGAAGCGGGACAACAGGTTAAGCCTGATGAAGCGCCTGAGCCCAAAAGCCGCAAAGCAAATAATCTGGTCAATCTGCCGACAGCGGTTGCCTCAAAACAAATTAAGGTAATGGTGGTTGAGCCGTTTTCGTTCGATGACGCCCAGCATGTGGCTGATCATTTGAAAAACCGTAAGCCTGTTGTTGTTAACTTTGAAAACACCGACAAAGAAGTTGCCAAACGGATGATTGATTTCATTAGCGGCACGGCTTATGCTCTGAGCGGTTCAATTCAGAAGGTCGGCAATCATATTTTTCTGTGTGCGCCGACCAATGTTGACGTTTCTTATAGTTCACAGGAGGAAGGCATGGATAAAGCTTTTATGCCCTGGGCGCAAAAGTAGACAGCAGGAGGAATCATGTTGCAAGAAAAGAAAATTGGCTTTATTGGCGGCGGGGCCATGGCTGAGGCCCTGCTTCGCGGAATGATCAATACGGGGCTGATTCAGCCTCAGCAAATTATAGTAAGTGATATTATTGCCGAAAGACGCGATTATTTAGCGCAGGCTTATGCAGTTTCAACCACCGGGGAGATTCATGCGGCGGCAAAGAATACGGATATTCTTTTTCTTGCGGTAAAACCGCAGGTGGTTAAAGCGGTAATGGAGCAATTGAGTGGGCAGGTAGCCACAACAACCATTGTTGTTTCTATTGTGGCGGGGCTGACCTTAGCCGCATTGCAGGCCAAATTTCCCGGGTGCGCCGTTATCCGGGTTATGCCGAACACCCCGATTGCCGTTGGCGCCGGCATGTCGGCTTTGGCTTTGGGCAAGCTGGCCACAAAACAGGACAGTGATTTGATTTCCCGGATTTTCTCCTCGGCCGGTACCGCAGTAACTGTGGGAGAAGAACTAATGGATGCCGTGACCGGTCTGTCGGGCAGCGGTCCTGCTTATGGCTTCGTTATGATTGACGCTTTAGCCGACGCCGGGGTAAGTGTCGGTTTGTCGCGCCAAACCGCACTGGTACTGGCGGCTCAGACACTGCTGGGAGCCGCGAAAATGGTGCTGGAAACCGGAGAACATCCTGCAAAATTGCGGGATATGGTAACCTCGCCCGGCGGTACGGCGATTACCGGAATTCACGTTTTAGAGCAGAACGGGCTGCGGGCCGCGTTAATTGATGCGGTAAAGGCAGCGACGAAACGGTCGCAGGAGATGGGGAAAAAATAAGATGAGTGACCGGGACAAAATACTGCGTTATTACCGGTCCAGCGGCGATGAGCATACTGCAGCCAGGCTGCTGGATGCGGCTGACGGGGTAATGCGCAGTCGTAAAAATAAGGTTGTGGAGTTTGTTGATCCCTATGGCTATACCATTGCCGAGACTGTAGCCGCTCACTATGACCAGATAGAACTGCAGGCCAGCGGCGGCTATGCCGGCGCTGAGCGGCAAAGGATCGCTTTTGTCCACCGTGACTTCCGGGGAACAACGGATTTTATGTTGGCCGCGCTTTCGCTTGCCTGGGACGCGCGCTATTATCATCTGTCTCACCGGGACGTGCTGGGGGCGGCGCTGGGCTTAGGGCTCAAGCGGGAGCTGCTTGGCGATATCATAATGCTTGGTGATCGTGCGCAGCTTGTAGCGGATGCCGCCATCGTTGAATATATGGCAAAAAATATGACGCAAATTGGAGCAGCGGCTGTTACGGCGGTTCCAATACCCCTAACGGAAATTGCGCCGCGGGAAGAGAAGCTGAAAGAACTGAAAACGACAGTGGCTTCACTGCGTCTGGATGTCATTGCCGCCGCCGGCTTTGGCGTGTCCCGCAGCAGAATGGCTGACGAAATTGCCGCAGAAAAGGTTAAAGTCAACTGGCAGCAGGCCAGGAGCAGCTCGCAAGCGGTTAAGCAGGGCGATGTTATTTCCATGCGCGGCCGGGGCCGGGTTGAACTATGCGAGATCTTCGGCCAGACGAAAAAAGGCCGGACGAGTATTTTATTAAAGCGGTTTATTTAACCGAGAAAGGGTGCCGGTATGCTTACGCCTTTAGATATTCATAATAAAGAATTCAAACGAGGTTTTCGCGGGTATAACGAGGATGATGTCGACGAATTTTTAGATCTGGTGGTAAAAGATTATGAGCAATTATACCGGGAAAATGGGGATTTAAAAGAAACCATTGACCGGCTCAACAGCAAACTTGAGCATTTCCAGCATATCGAAAATACCTTGCACAATACGCTGGTGATCGCTCAGGAAACCGCTGAGGATGTAAAATTTAACGCCAAAAAAGAAACTGAACTCATGATTAAAGAAGCTGAGGTCAATGCCCAAAGACTGGTCGATGAAGCGGCGGGCAAAGTTCGCCGCATGACTGCCGAGTATGAAGAACTGCAAAAGCAGGTGCAGATCTACCGGACCAGGATGAGGACGCTGGTGCAAGCCCAGCTGGAGATGTTGAAATCGTCGGAAGAAGATGATGAGCACGAATGATGGTTACGACCGGACTGGCGATTCAACAGCTCCCGGACGGCGTATCAATGAAAGTCCGGGTGCAGCCGCGGGCCAGCCGTAATAAAATTGCCGGAATGTATGCCGACCGGCTTAAGGTGGTACTGACGTCGCCGCCTGTTGACGGCGAGGCCAACCAGGCCTGTATTGACTTTTTCGCCAAGCTGTTTGCCATGCCCAAAAACGGCGTCAGTATACTTGCCGGACATAAAAGCCGTAATAAGACGATTAAACTCTGCGGACTTGATCAAGCTGCCGTACTGGCAAAGCTGCAAGCCATAGCTGACGGTTAAGATTAGTTGCAATTTGACTAAGCAGGGCTAATTTTGTATAATACGTTTAAGTAATGATTATAGGTGATTGGTAATGATGAAGAAAGTAGTCATAGCAATTTTGTCAGCGAGCTAGGGGGCGGTGTGAGCCTAGTCAAATAACTTGACGAAAATCACTTCTGAACTGCTGGCCGAACTGGTACCGTGTCAGGACAGACGCAGTGTCTGGTGTAGATCCAGCCGTTTGACAAGCGTTAATTGTCAATGAAGTGACCTGATGGTCATTAGGGTGGTACCACGGGAAATAACCTCTCGTCCCTTTGGGATAGGATGGTTATTTTTATTTTTGGAGGTGTTATTTTGGATTATAGTAAGACGCTGAATCTGCCAAATACTGATTTTCCAATGCGCGGAAATCTACCGGAGCGGGAGCCGCAAATACTTGAATTTTGGCGGAATAACCAAATTTATGCGCAGAGAGCGGCTCGTAACAAGGGCCGGAAAAAATTTATTTTACATGATGGTCCTCCCTATGCCAATGGCAATATTCATTTAGGGACAGCTTTAAATAAAATTCTGAAAGATATTATTGTAAAATATAAATCGTTGACAGGCTATGATGCTCCCTATGTTCCGGGGTGGGATACCCACGGCTTGCCGATCGAGCATGCCGCAATAAAAATTCTGGGACTTAACCGGCATGAGCTGGATCCGCTGGACTTGCGGCGCGAGTGCAAGCAATACGCCTTAAAATGCCTGGATATGCAGCGTGAGGATTTTAAGCGGCTGGGTGTTAACGGCGATTGGGAACATCCCTACATTACTTTAACTCCGGACTATGAAGCCCAGCAAATCGGCGTATTTGGTGAAATGGCCAAAAAAGGCTATATTTATAAAGGGTTAAAGACCGTTTATTGGTGCACCTCCTGTGAAACAGCGCTGGCTGAGGCCGAAATTGAATACGCCGAAAAGAAGTCTCATACCATTTTTGTTAAATTTCCTTTGATTGATGATAAAGGCTGTTTACCGGAGGGAATCAGTCCGGACAATGTTTTTGCCGTTATCTGGACAACCACTCCCTGGACGTTGCCGGCCAATGTTGCCATTGCCATCCATCCGGACCTGAACTATGCCTGGGTGGAGGCCAATGGTGAGGTCTATCTCCTGGCCGAGGGCCTGATTGCAGCGGTTGTCAAGGAAAATGGCCTGGAAAACGTAAATGTGCTGGCAACTGCCAAAGGAACTGAACTGGCGGGAATGGTTTTTGCACATCCGTTTATCGAACGCGAGTCGGTGCTTGTTTTAGCCGATTATGTCACTTTGGAACAAGGTACCGGCTGCGTACACACTGCACCGGGACACGGGGAGGAAGACTTTGAAACCGGGATGAGGAATGGGCTGCCCATCATCAGTCCGGTAGACGGCGCCGGTAAATTTACCAAGGAAGGCGGGAAGTTTGCCGGACTAACTGTTCACGACGCCAATGTGCCGATCATTAAGGAATTAGCTGAGCGGTCCATGCTGTTAGGCAAAAGTTCAATCAGGCATCAGTATGCGCACTGCTGGCGCTGCAAAAGTCCGGTTATTTACCGGGCGACCGAGCAGTGGTTTGCATCCATCGACGGATTCAGGCAGGAGGCTTTGCGGGCAATCGCCGATACCCGCTGGATTCCGGGCTGGGGTGAAGACCGTATCCGCAATATGGTTGCCGATCGTCATGACTGGTGCATTTCCCGTCAACGGGTATGGGGAGTGCCTATTCCGATTTTTTACTGCACAAGCTGCAACGAGCATATCATTAATGACACTACCATCGGTATTGTCCAGGAGTTATTTAAACAATACGGTTCAGATATCTGGTGGGCGAAAAGCGCAGCCGAAATTCTGCCGCCTGACTTTACTTGTCCGCATTGCGGGCAAAAAGAATTCCGCAAAGAAAGCGACATTATGGATGTATGGTTTGACAGCGGCTCCAGCCATGCTTCAGTCCTTGAGCAGCGCGAGGAGCTTAACTGGCCGGCTGACCTATACCTGGAAGGCAGTGATCAGCACCGCGGCTGGTTCCAGTCGTCGCTGTTAACTTCAGTTGCAACGAAAGGCAGAGCGCCGTACGAGGCAGTTTTAACCCACGGTTTCGTTGTGGATGGCGACGGCCGGAAGATGTCAAAATCAATTGGCAATGTGATCTTACCGCCGGATGTCATCAAAAAATATGGCGCGGATATCCTGCGCTTGTGGGTGGCCTCCGCCGATTATCAGGCTGATATCCGTATTTCCAATGATATTCTCAAACAAATGTCTGAGGTCTACCGGAAAATCCGCAATACCTTTCGCTATATTTTAGGCAACATCCATGATTTTCAGCCGCAAAAGGACAAGGTCGCTTACGCGGATCTGCCGGAAATTGACCGTTGGGCCCTGTTGCGGCTGGAACAAGTACGGGAACGGGTGAGTAAAGCCTATGAAAGTTATGAGTTTCATTTGCTGTACCATACCATTCACAATTTCTGCGCAATTGATCTAAGCGCAATTTATCTTGATATTTTGAAAGACAGGGTCTATACCTCCTTGCCGGATTCAGTCGAACGCCGGGCTGCTCAAACGGTCATGTATGAAATTCTGAAAACCTTGGTAACACTGGTTGCTCCGGTATTGACCTTTTCGGCTGAAGAGGTCTGGCAGTACATGCCAAAAGAAGCAGGCATGCCGGAAAGCGTACAATTAGCCGAGTGGCCGGCTGCTCATACCGAGTATCTGGATACCGGCCTTGAGGCCAAGTGGAATAAAATCCTGGCAATGCGCGGCGAAATTACCAAAGCGCTGGAAGCGGCCAGACGGAATAAGGTCATCGGCCATTCGCTGGATGCGACAATTGATATCTATGCCGGTGAATCGGAATACGCTTTGCTGGATTTGATCCGGCAAGAATTATCTACCATCTTAATCGTTTCCCAGGCCAATAT